>WBUQ01000058.1 GCA_008933635.1 Desulfobulbaceae bacterium
CCCCTCGACAACGGATTGCGGGATGTCCTTCGGGCCGACAAAGGCGCCGCAGGTGAAGATCCCCGCCTGGGACGTCTGGACCGGGGCGAAGTCGGAGGTGGCGGCGAAGCGGTCTGCCGTCAGCTTGATCCCGGCGATATCGGCCAGGGCCAGCGAGCTCTTCTGCGTCTGCATGCCGACCGACAGCACCACCATGTCGTAGTATTCCTCGATCTGCCGCCCATGCTCGTTGATGTAGCGGATGCGCAGGTCGCCGCCAAGCCCCTGCCGCTCGACGGCGTTTATCCGGCAGCGGACGAAATTGACGCCCAGCTGGTTCCTGGCCCGCTCGAGGTATTTGTCCAGGTCCTTGCCGTGGGCCCGCATATCCATATAAAAGATGGTGGTCGACAGGACCGGCGCCTGCTGCTTGGCGATGATAGCATTCTTGACCGCATACATGCAGCAGACCGACGAGCAGTAGGTATTGCCGCAGAGATTGCCGTCGCGCGAGCCGATGCACTGGAGGAAGGCCACCTTGCTGACCGGCTTGCCGTCGAAGGGACGGATCAGCTGGCCATCCGTCGGCCCGGTAGCGGACAGGTAGCGTTCAAACTGCAGCGAGGTGATGACGTTCGGCAGAGTCCCGTAGCCCCAGACCCTGTCCCGGCCAGGGTCATACACCTCGAAACCCGGTGCCAGGACGACTGCCCCGACCCTGAGCTGGTGTATCTTCTCCCGGTCGTTGAAGTCGATGGCCCCCGCGGGACAGACCTTCTCGCAGAAGCCGCAGCTGCCCGGCCGCTGCAGCTGCAGGCAATGGTTCGGGTCTATCTGGTATTTGAGCGGAACGGCCTGCAGGAACTGGACATAGATGGCCTTGCGCTGGTCGATGCCGTCGTTGTGGGCATCCGGGACGCGCTTCGGACATTTCCGGGTGCAGATGCCGCAGGCGACGCATTTGTCCATGTCGACGTAGCGCGGGGCCTCCCGGACGGTGACGGTGAAATCGCCGGCGCACCCGGTGATGCCGGTCAGCTCGGAGAGGGTCAGCAGCCGGATGTTCGGGTGGCGGCCGCACTCGACCAGCTGCGGCGCGATGATGCACATCGAGCAGTCATTGGTCGGGAAGGTCTTGTCGAGTTGGGCCATCGCCCCGCCGATCGCCCCGGCCTTTTCGACCAGGTAGACCAGGAATCCCGAGTTGGCGAGATCGAGGGCTGCCTGCAGTCCCGCGATCCCGCTGCCAACGATCAATACGGCGCCAACGTTGCTGTCGTCAGTCATTGTGCTGCCTTCGTCCTGTGTGGTGGTGTCATCAGAGTCGTCTCGCATGCTATCCGGTCCGGGGGAGGAGCGCTGTCCCCGGGCACTGCCCTAGTGCCTGCCTGGCATCACCAGGGCATCGGCCACCAGCTGCCACAGGCATTTGACCTCGACCCCGAGTTCGTATTCCCGGTCGAGGGACTGCATGATCTGGTCACGGCAGTTATGACAGGAGGTAATGACCAGCTGCGCCCCCGACTCGCTGATCTGCCTCGCCTTGAGGCGTCCGTAGAACACCCGCTCGTCATTGAACGGCATGGCCCAGGCGCCGCCGCCGGCCCCGCAGCAGTAGGCGTCCTCGCGGTTCGGGTTCATCTCGCGGAGGTCGGAACAGCAGGCCCTGGCGATTTCACGCCCCTCGTCGAAATAGGCTATCCCGAGGGCCTGCATCGACTTGCGGCCGTAGTTGCAGGAATCGTGATAGGTCGTCGGCATCGGGTGCCTGTCCGGATCCAACCGGATCCGTCCGCCATGCAGGTACTCCAGCAGCAGGTCGAATATCGACATGACCTTGAATTCGTTGAATACTTCAGGAAACCACCTGGCCAGGCCGGTCCTGGTCGCCAGGTAGGCGTGTCCGCACTCGGGCAGCAGCAGGACCTCGCAGTTGAGCCGTCGCATGTTGTCGATGATCCGGCCGATCACGACCTTCATCGCCGCATCGTCCCCCGAGAACATTCCCCAGTTGACGCCCTCCCAGTTTTCCGAGGGAAGGGTCCAGGATTCGCCGGCCGCGTGGAAGATCTTCCACCAGTGCTTCATTTCATCCGGCTCGGCGAAGGGGAGCTTGGAGTTGACCGTCACCAGCACCCGGGCGCCGTGCCGGTCTATCGGGGTGATGAAACCCGGGCAGCAGTCGGCGGCCAGTTCCTCGCCGATATGCTGGCAGAGGGCCAGGAAGTCGCTTTTCGGGATGCCCAGATTGTTGCCGCGCTCAAGGCATTTGACCACACCGCCGTGGATCGGGCCGGGAACCCGGTCACGGTCCCGGCTGGCCCTGATTCTGCGGATCAGGGCCACGATCTGGACGCTTGCCGGACAGGCGACTTCGCATTTCCCGCACATTGTGCACTTCCAGGGCCAGTCACTCTCGACCAGATCCTGGTCCATGCCGAGGACCGCCATGCGGACGATCTTTCGGGGGTCGAGGCCGTCAACCCCCGAAAGCGGGCAGGCACTGGCGCAGGTCCCACAGTCGATACAGGCATCGCCCCAGTCGGGATCGACGGCGATGCGGCTGTGCAGGCCTGCCAGCTTCAGGGGAGGCGCCTCGTCGACCAGCGGATCCGCCTTCCTGAGGCGTGCCGGATCGGCGTTGTTGTTCAGGCCGACGTGCGGTTCGCGGCCGAATTTCCGGCACAGGACCTGGTAGTCGTGCAGTTTCATGATATATTTGCGGCCCGGGCCTTCCTTGGCTGGCAAGGTGCCGGCGGCGATCCAGTTCCTGATGGTGTTGCGATGGACGCCGAACTCCTCCGCCATTTCGCTTACTCTGAATTCGTAGATCATCGGGAATCACTCTGTGGGTTGGCCAGCGGGGCTTGCAGGCTCTGGTCAGGCGGCAGGAAGAATGGCACCGGTCAAGCGGGAACCCGACCGGTGGCGCAGGCGATGTTTCTTCTGCCTGAGGGCTTTCTCTATCGGTGGTTGAGCAAACAATGCTTCTTCAACCTAGCATCGACACACGGCAAGTTCAAGGGGAATTGTTGGGCCGGCAATTGTTGTATATTATTGATAATTTAATAGTATTTTACTTATATAACGCGAGTTCTGGCGGCTGGAACATCAGGGAAGAATGGCCACTGGTTCAGGAGATGCGCCATCCAGGCTGGAACCAGGGCCGGCGAACGTGTACGCTCTCCGTCAACCCCCAAGATGCCCTGGCGCTGAACCTGGAAGATGGCGAAATCGTCGGAGTCACCACCGAGACCGGCACGGCGGTGGTGAAGGTGGAGATTACTGAAAAGGTCCGCATGGGGCAGGTGATGATCCCCCATGGCTTTGGCCTTACATATCGCGGCGAGGTGCATGGCATCAAGGTCAATCGACTGACCAGCACCAGCCATCGCGACCGGATGGCGGCAACCCGGCTGCATCGTTATGTCCTGTGCAGGATCGAGAAAATGGCCGATCCTCCGTCCCAGCACTGATCCCTGCCCTGCCCATCGACCTTCCGTCATCCACCGCCGTAGCCTGCGGTCTGTCCCCCGGCCACCGCATCGCCATGGTCGGTTGCGTGGGGGGAAATTTCGGCAATTCGCCTGTTCATCATGATAGTTGTTCAGTTTACTCAAAATTTGATAGAATGCGGACCAGGTTGAGATCAACTCCGGCATTTGCGAAAAATCACCAAGGAAGCACACAGCCATGAACCACAGCGATTATCGACGGTTGACACCATGGGTGCAATGGTCTGCCGTTGTTCTCCTGTTCGCATGCATCGCGTCGGTATTCCTCCTGGCTGGCGGCTGCCGCGAGTCGGAATCTCCCTCTCCCCCAGGCCCTTCCACTGCCAAGGAAATAGTCTTCTATGGCTTTGCCGAGGACATGCCGCAGACGGTGCTCGATGCCTTCACCCGGGAATACGGCATCGCTGTTCGCCACCTCACCTTCCAATCGCCGGAAGAGGCGGAGAATGAGATCAGGTCGGGCCGGGAGTTCGATGTCGCCCTGGTCGAAAACCAGTTGATTCCAGCACTTGTCGAAAAGCGTCTGGTCGATGAGATCGATCTGACCAATATTCCAAATTTCAAGTATATTTCCGGGAACTTCCGCGATCTGGTCATTGACCCTGGCAATCGCCACTCGATTCCTGCCTCTTACGGTACCACCGGTCTGATTGTCCGCACGGACCTGGTCGGCCAGGATCTGAAACGATGGGAAGATCTCTGGCAGCCGCGATACGCTGGAAAAATAGGCCTGCGGGCGCAACAGCGGGAAATTATCGGCATGACCCTGCTGTCCCTCGGCTATCAATTCGCCTCGGAGAACCCGCAGCACCTGGCGGCGGTGGAAAAACGGCTGCAGCAACTGAGGCCTGCCGTGGTCATGGTCGATATCGAGGCCGAGGATGCGGTTCGCAGGCTGCTCCAGGGCGAGATCGCCATTCTCCATGGATATGCCGAGGATTACCACGTGGCCCACGAGAGCAATGCTGCTATCGCCTATGTTCTGCCGGCGGAAGGCACGCCCCTGTGGGCGGAAAGCTATATTATTCCGGGTCATGGTCGGCACCGTCAGTATGGCGAGCTGTTCATCAATTTTCTGCTCCGTCCGGAAATTACCGCCCAGATCATCAACGAGAAAAAATACGCCCAGCCCAACGACGCGGCGCTTTCATTGCTCAATCCCGAGATCCGTAACGACCCGATGGTGTTTCCTGGGGACGATCAGTTCCGTCGAGGTTTCATCATCACGCCGCTCAGCCAGGCGGGACAAAAAGTGTTTGACGACGTCTGGACACGATTTATGGGGGAGAAACCCTGATGAGCAAGATATCCGGGTACTTGCGAAACTGGCTGGTATGGTCCTGCGGTCTGCTTGTGCTCTGCCTTGTCGAGGGCTGCGAAAGCGAGGAGCCACCATCGAAGCACCCACCGGCCCTGGCCAGGGAACTGGTGTTGTTTGACTGGGTCGACGACATGCCCCAGTCGGTGCTCGATGCCTTTTCCCGGGAGTATGGGGTCAAGGTCCGCTACGTCACCTACCAATCGCAGGAAGAGGCGGTTGAAAAACTGCTCAACGGTGAAGTCTTCGATGTGGCGGTTGTTGAAAATCCCTTTATTCCGGCGCTGGTGGCAGCCAACAGACTTGCTCAAATCGATTTTGATTTCGTCCCCAATTTCAAGAACATCTCTGCCAACTTCCGCGATCTGGCCATCGATCCCGGCAACCGGTATACCGTCCCGTACCATTACGGCACGACCGGCCTGCTGGTGAGGACCGATCTTGTCGGTGAGGAGGTCACCAGTTGGAACGATTTGTGGAATCCACGATTTGCCGGAAAGGTGGCCTTGCGGCTTCAGCAGAGGGAGCTGATCGGTATCACGCTGCTGTCGCTCGGCTTCGAGTTGAATTCGGAAAAGCCGGAGGAAGTCAATGCGGCGATCGATCGCCTCATCGACCTGAAGAAATCGGTGGTATGGGTCGATGTCGACAGCGCCAAGGCGGTGGCCAAGCTGCTCAGCGGCGAGGCCTTGATACTGCTGGGTTGGCCGCTTGACTATCAGGTCGCCCACGGCGCCAACAACGCCGTTTCCTATGTCCTGCCCCAGGAGGGGACCGCTCTCTGGAGCGATAACTACGTGATCCCGGCAAGTAGCAACAACGCCCATACTGCGGCGGTATTCATTAATTTTCTGTTGCGACCGGAGATTTCCGCACAGATTGTCAATGAAAAAAATTATCCCACCGCCAACGAGGCCGCACTGCCCATGGTCCGGCCTGAGGTGCGAAATGATCCGGTGATCTTCCCCTCGGCTGCAGATCTGCGCCAGGCCCACTTTTTCCTTCCCGTGCCGATTGACCCGGAATCCTTATATGGCATAGCCTGGGATCGTTTTGTCGCGGCCCCGGTCCCGGTTCGAGACGACAAATGATTGTGGCAGTGAATCGCCCCACCCACGGCACCATGCGCCGCCGGCTCTTGATGATATTCGGCGCTGCCATGTTGCTGTTGATGTTGTCAGGAGTTTCCGGCCTGTATTTCCTCGTGCGGCAGACCGAATACAACGGTTGGATGGGGCGGCAGAGAGAGGCCACCCAGCGGGTGGCGCAGACCGTCGGCAGCTTCATCGACCGCCAGCAGAACCTGTTGCACATCCTGCTCCTCTTCGGTCTCGATACGCTGACGGATACTTCCAGCGAACTCGAAGAGTTACTGGCAAAGGAACCCATTTTGCAGGAACTGGTCCACGTTGATGCCCTCGGCCGGATTATTGCCCATGCACCGCGTAGCCAGAACGTTTTGGCCAACCTCTTCACCATTCCCCAGTCGAACTGGTTCACAACCGCCCACAAGGGCGTCAATTACATCGGTGAACGGCAACTTTCATCCACTGACGAACCGTATCTGGTCTTTTCCATCCCGGCCAAAGATGGCGGGGTGATCGCCAGCCGACTGCAGATGCGGATATTGAACGAAGTGGTCGCTAACCTCAATTTCGGCAGGACTGGCATCGCCTACTTGATCAACCGCGACGGTCGGGTAATCGCCCACTCGTCGCCGCAGGTGGCGATTGCCAATATCAGGTTGGCAGAACACTCGGATATCCTCAGACTGATCCGCAGCACCAAGGAAATGTGGTCGGGGACCTATCGCAACTTCACCGGCGAAAGGGTGATCGGCACGATGCTTCCCGTTCCCGGTACACCGTGGTTTGCTGTCACCGAATTGCCGCTGGTGGAGGCCCATGCCGCAAGCCTGAAGGCCTTGTTGCTGATCTTGGCGTCGGCGTCGGTGGTGAGTGTCTTGCTGGTGGCGATCATCAACAGGTTTCTCAATCGCCAGTTCCTGCGGCCTATCGATCAGCTGCAGCACGGGGTGCAACGGATCAACCTTGGGGATTTGGAGCATCGTCTGGTCCTGACTGGTCCGGATGAGATCCGCAACGTGGCGGCAGCGTTCAACGACATGACCATTAGGCTGCAGCAGCGGCAACAGGAGATTGCCGAGCAGCATGCGGCCCTGCAGAAGAGCGAGGCCCGCTACCGGGCTATTGTCGAGGACCAGACCGAACTGGTTTGCCGCTATCTGCCGGACGGGACTATTGTCTATGTCAACGAAGCGTTCTGCCGATATTTCCACAGACAGCGGCAACAGTTGCTTGGCACCAGCCTGTTCCCGATCCTCTCCGCCGACAGTCATCCTTTCAACAGCGACCTTCTTGTCTCCCTCAACCGCGAAACTCCGGTTGGCAGCCGTGAACACAGCATTGTCCTGCCAAGCGGCCAAAGCCGCTGGCTCTACTGGACTGACCGGGCGATTTTCGACAATCGCGGCGGATTAAGCGAATATGCCGGGGTCGGCCGGGATATAACCGACCGCAAGGAGGCGGAGAAGGCTCTGCAGCAGGCGAAGGAGGCGGCGGAAACAGCCAACCGCACCAAATCGTTGTTTCTGGCCAATATGAGTCATGAAATCCGGACCCCGATGAATGTGATTATCGGCATGACCCATCTCGCCAGGCAGAGCCAGAGTGAAGATCAACAACAGCACTTTCTGCAATCGGTCCAGCAATCAGCTGAAAGTCTGCTCGGCATTCTCAACGACATACTCGATTTTTCGAAAATGGAGGCCGGCCAGCTGCAGCTGAACAGTGTCTCCTTTGATCTCCGCCGGATGCTCGACGGCATCATCGACACCATGCGTAGCACCGCCGGCAACAGCGAGGTGCGACTCCAGGTCGAACTGGCGGCTGAATGTCCGGTACACTTTATCGGCGACGACATGCGGTTGAGGCAGGTCCTGCTCAATCTGGTCGGCAACGCCATCAAGTTTACGCCATCAGGTGCCATAACCATCGGTGTCGCGGTGGAACAAGCAACTGGCGATGATGGCAAGATCACTCTGCATTTCTCGGTGGTCGATACCGGCATCGGTATCCCTGCCGACAAGATGTCGCTTATTTTCAACAACTTCGAGCAGGCCGACAATTCGTATGCGCGCAAGTACGGGGGAACCGGCCTAGGGCTGGCGATCTGCAAGCAGTTGACCACCCTGATGGAAGGCCGGATCTGGGTTGAAAGCCAGGCAAACGTCGGCAGCACCTTTCATTTTACCGTTCGCCTGCTCCCCCGCCTGGACAGGGCATCGTCGCCATCAGAGATCCAGGAGACCAGTCCGGCAAGGATAATCAAAGACTTGCACCTGCTGGTCGTCGACGACAATGCCATGAACCGCGATCTCGCCTGCATGATCCTCGAGTCGACCAACCGAGTCACCACCGCCGGCAATGGCATGGAGGCGTTAAAGGCGCTGTCCCTCGATACCTTCGACGCGGTGCTGATGGACGTGCAGATGCCGGTCATGGACGGGCTCTCGGCTACTGCCATCATCCGCGCCATGGAAAAAGGGACTGCCGCTGATTTCGATCTGCCGGAGGAGATGGCAGCCGCCCTGGCCGAAAAACTCCATGACCGGCACTTGCCGATCATTGCCATGACCGCCCACGCCATGAGCGAGGACAAGCAGAGGTGTCAGCTCGCAGGGATGGACGAGTATATAACAAAACCATTTCAACCTGACAAATTTGACGCCACGCTGCAGGCGTTGATCGCCTCGCCGCAGAAACGACAATAATCTCAGAAGTCCGGGTTCAGGGAATAACGTTGCAGCCTGCTGCCTGCGCCTCTGACAAAACTCGCAGGGTGGTGAGGGCATAATGCTTTTCTCGGAACCGCCGCATGCTTCCTGATATATAAAAACACTCCCATTTTTAAACGAAGCAGCCGACAGGTTTCGACCACCTGCCGGCTGCTTTTTATCGTATATGAGGAGAAACTCATACTGCTAAGGTTACCAGCATTTTCGAACCTTACAATGGCCCGGGCTTGAACCGATCAGGGCGATGACAGCCATGTTTGCCATAATTTGTCCGGAAATCTGAATCTTACGAACGGCGGTTCAGCATCAGGTCGATGTCTTCCTGTAAGGCCTGGAGATCTTCCTCATGCTCGACCTCATCCTGGAGTATCTGCAAAACCATGTTGTAGGTGACCGGGTCTTTCTCTCGGGTTTCGGCCAACATGCTGTTGTAGACTGTGATGGCGCACTGTTCACCTTTGATATTCTGCTCGAGCAGCCGTGTCACATACGGATCTTCGGGAGCATCATAGCCGCAGTTGGTGAGATCGTACCAGGATTTGGGGCTGATTGCCGGTGAACCGCCCAACTGGATTATGCGATTGGCGACCAGGTCGGCATGTCGCAACTCGTCGGCAGCATGCTGCAGCAATTCGGCGATGACCGCTTCTTTCATCGGTCCCTTGGCAATCTTTGCTCCCAGCCAGTACTGATAATAGGCCAGCCATTCATCGGCGAAGGCTTTCGTGAGCAATGAAAGGACCTTTTCTGCATTGAGGCCGACGATCTCTCTTCCTTTGGTTCCCATGGGAGTCTCCTCGGTTCGGGATTGATGGTACGTAATTCGTTATCCGTTCTTCACTGTATTGCTCTTTACGTTGTGAGACAAGGACAAGCAGCGGATCGGTATGCGGGGCAAGGCCTTCGTTCCGGGTGACCTTCCCGTCAAGAACGCTTTATATCGCAGTTTTCCCAGGACAGGATGCCATGCGGGAGAAGTACTTTCGATTATAACGGTTGACGATACCGTGAAAAATGTTGAAGCTGAAGAAAAGGTCGACGGGTTCTGTTGGCGTTCCGGGTTTTGGGTGAGCCGCAGAACTGCCTGTCAGGAATTCTCCAGACGGCATGTGAACAGGGAGGGAACAATGCTCATTGTCATCGGCGGCGATGCTGCAGGAATGAGTGCCGCGTCACAGGTCCGCAGGCTGCAGCCAGAGGCTGACATAACGGTTTTTGAGCGGGGCCCCTACACATCCTTTTCGGCCTGAGGCATTCCCTATTATGTCGCCGGTCTGGTCGACAATGTGGATGCGCTCATCGCCAGGACGCCACAGGCATTTCTCGCCAAACAGAACATCAGGGTGCATACCGGGCACGAGGTCACCCGTGTCGACCCGCAGAAACAGAGGGTTCTGGTGAGGGATCTGCACTCCTTGGCCGAACGCTGGGAGGGCTATGACCAGTTGCTCTTCGCGACCGGCGCCCGGCCTGTTCGTCCCCCGCTGGAGGGTATCGACTGCCGCAATATCTTCGATGTCCACAATCTGGTGAGCGGCTCACGGCTCAGGAAGACACTGGACGAGCTCCGGCCGAGGTCGGCGGTCATCGTCGGTGGCGGATACATCGGTCTCGAGATGGCCGAGGCGCTGCACCTGCGAGGCCTGAAAATCACCATGATCCAGCGCAACGCCCAGGTCATGCCGAGCCTGGACCCTGACATGGGCGAACGCATCGGCCAGTCGCTGCGGGAAAAAGGTGTCGATCTCCGTCTCGGCGAAACGGTGCAGGGCTTTGCCCAACGGGACGGCCTCGCCGTTGCCGTCCTGACCGAAAGCCAGGTCATTCCGGCAGACCTGGTCATCCTCGGGCTCGGGGTTGCACCCAACAGCGAACTGGCGAAGGATGCCGGCATCCCGCTGGGCGTGAAGGAAAGCATCAGGGTCAACGAACTGCAGCAGACCGAGACCCCAAGGATCTGGGCGGCGGGAGATTGCGCCCAGTCCTACCATCTGGTCAGCCGCCGGCCGGCCTACGTGGCGCTGGGAACCGTCGCCAACAGGCAGGGCCGGGTTGCCGGCATCAATCTGGGGGGGCAATATGCCACCTTCCCCGGAGTGGTCGGGACGGCGATAAGCAAATTCATGGATACCGAATGCGCTCGGACCGGCCTCAGCGAGAGGGAGATCAGGTCTCTGGGCCTGCAGTACGTGACCGGCCGGATCGAGGGATACACCCTGCCGCGCTATTACCCGGGTTCGGCGCCGATCAGCGTCAAGGTGCTGGCAGAAAAGGGTTCGGCGCGGCTGCTGGGCGTGCAGATCGTCGGCGGGCCAGGATCGGCGAAGCGCATCGACACGGCCGCCACCGCCCTCCACGCCGGCTTCTCGCTGGAGGATCTGCTGTATCTCGATCTGAGTTACGCCCCGCCGTTTGCCGGGGTGTGGGACCCGATCGTCATCGCCGCCCGGATGGCCCTGAAGGAAGGGTGAGATCGTCTTTTCGCATGGCTGACGGCCGACGCCGCCGGCGGCGGGTGTCGTACCGCGACCCGGCTGGTGTCGGCGGCGCAGGATTGTAAGTTCGGAAACACATCTTATTGTACACCACAGAGACTCTGACCGGAGGCTGTCCTTCCCCGGCGTGCCGAAGGAGAAACCGGCCGGCAGCCGGTGGCGGGATGCTTCTGATATGTCCTGCAAACTCAACCGACTAGGGGAAAAGGAGACTCCGCCATGAACCCTGTTCTATCCAACACCGAACTGAAAAGGCGCCTGAATGAAGGTGCCGTGGCAATCGATGTGATGACCCCGGAGGATTACGCCGCATGTCATGTTGCCGGAGCCATCAACGCCTGCATCTACGAGATGATCTTTCTCGACCGGGTCGCCGAATCGGTGCCGGACAAAAACGTCGAGCTGATCGTCTACGATGCAAGCGGAAACACCAGGACGGCTGAACTTGCCCGGGCAAGACTGCTCCAGGCGGGATATGCCAGGGTTTCCATCCTGGCCGGCGGCCTTGCATCCTGGCGGGATGCGGGCATGCCGATCGAGAAAAGCGGCGACGACGTCCTGCCTGAGGCGAACCTGAAAGACGGCACCTATCCCTTCGATATCGAACACAGCCGGCTGGAATGGATTGGCCGCAACCTCAACAACCGGCACCTCGGCCGCATCGATATCCTGCAGGGGGAACTGGTCATCGCCGCCGGCAGGCCCGTTGCCGGCAGCATCGTCCTCGACATGCATTCCATCAGCAATTTCGACCTGCAGGACCCGGGCTATCGCGAGATGCTGCTCAGCCACCTCAAGTCGGATGATTTCTTTGCGGTCGAACGCTTTCCGACTGCGTCATTCATCCTCACCGGCTGGGAGGCCGTCCCCGGCTCCGGGGCTTCACCGGAGGCGGTCAGCGGGATCGCCTCCGGCAATCTGACCATCAGGGACGTCACCCGGCCGGTCTGTTTCCCGGCTGTCGTCGCCCCCCAGCAGGATGGCGGCATCAAGGCCCATGCGGCGTTCGACATCGACCGCACCCTCTGGAACGTCTGCTACGGATCGGCCAAATTGTTCGAGCGTCTCGGCATGCACCTGGTGCACGACCTGATCAGTCTCGAGCTGTTCGTCCGGGCGGACAGGGCGTGACGGGAGCAGTGGCCCGCCCCGGACGGCAGCGTCAGGACGGTGAACAGAGCGCAAGCGGCACAATGGGGGTCTGGAATGGATGAACACTGCCGGAAGGCATTGCAGCATCTGGCCGGGGATGCCGCCGGCAATTCCTCGAGCGGGAGCTGCCGGATCAGAAACGGCGACGTGCCGGAGGTGGAGCTGCTCGACTCCTATTCCCGGGCGGTGATCACCGTGGTGGAGGCGGTGGGTCCGGCGGTTCTGATGGTCTCGAGGAGAAAAGCCGGCGCCGGCAATGCGGCGGGGCAGGAAGGGGCGGGCTCGGGAGTGGTCATCACCCCGGATGGCTATATCCTCACCAACAACCATGTGGTCGAAGGGGCGGCCGCCCTCTCCGTGACCAGACAGGATGGCGCCACCCTCGACGCGGCGCTGATCGGCACCGACCCGGCCACCGACCTGGCAGTCATTCGGGCGAGCGGATCCGATCTCCCCTATGCGGTGCTCGGGGAATCGGGCAAGCTGAAGGCAGGCCAGCTGGTGATCGCCATCGGCAACCCCTTCGGCTTCAATTCCACCGTCTCCACCGGTGTGATCAGCGCCCTCGGCAGGGCCCTCCGGAGCAGGGACGGACGACTCATCGAGAACATCATCCAGCATACGGCCCCCCTCAACCCCGGCAATTCCGGGGGGCCGCTGGTCGACTCCAGGGGCAGGGTAGTCGGCATCAACACGGCCATCATCGCCATCGCGCAGGGGATAGGTTTTTCCGTCCCCGCCGACACTGCCGTCTGGGTTATCTCGGAAATCCTCGTCCATGGACGGGTGCGCCGCGCGTTTCTGGGGCTTGCGGCCCAGCAGCGTCAGCTCGACCGGCGCCTGGCCCGCTTGCACGACCTGCGGAATTCGTTCGCGGTCGAGGTGGTTGGCATGAATCCGGACGGGCCTTCAGTGCGGGCGGGCATGCGGACGGGGGACATGATTGTCTCCATCGCAGGGAAAATGACGGAGACCGTCGACGACCTTCACCGCACCCTCTCCGAACAGGGGCTGGGAAAGGCAATCGACCTGGTCATACTGCGCGGGCTGGAGCGGCTGACCCTGAACGTCACGCCTGTCGAGGCGATCCGTTGAGAAGGTCCTCCGTGCCGGAAACGGAGGGAGAGCCGCGCGTGATGGCCGGAATGATGTGATAGCCGGACCGGAAGACCAGGTTGTGCATGTCGGCAGCGGCGATCGCCCGCAGGGTGGGGAGTTCGGCCGCGGCATCGGCATCGCTGAAGACGTTGAGTGGCCAGACCCCCACCGTCGCGCCGCGCAGGTGCGGGTGGTGGAATCCATGCCCGAAGAAGGCCTCCAGGGTGACGGGTGGGATCCCGGCCCGTTCCTGTTCCGGCCAGTTCAGGGACCATACAGCCGTGAGGTCCCCCTCTGACGATCCGAAGATGCCGCTGGCGGTGACGGTCCCGCCCTCGAGGAGCAGTATGCGGTTCATCTCGTCCAGTGCCTGCCGGGCATAGGGGGCGAGGTAGCCGATGGCGGCGACAAAGAGCCTCTCCTTGTCGGCCCGGCTGACGGCCCCATCGCCGTGGGTGCCGTCGCGGAGGTCGGCAAGGTGCCGCAGCAGTCCCCGCAGATGGTCCGGTGCGATATCGAGTCCGGTTTGAGCGATCATGTTCATCCTGCTCACCTCCCTTCTCTCTTTTCAGTGTGCTCGAGGCGCCACGCCGGGATTCTCGGCCGGGGCGCGATGTTCCCCCCTGAAATCAGGCGATGGTCTCGATCACGCCGCCATCCACCCGGAGCGCTGCGCCCGTGGTGGCGGATGCCTGCGGCGAGGCGGCATAGACGACCATGTTGGCAACTTCCTCCACCGCCGCTGCCCGCTGGATGAGCGAACTGGGGCGGTGCCGCCTCACGAAGGCCGCTGCCGTCTCCTCCATGGTCAGGCCGGAGTTCTGCTGTTCTTCCCGCAGCATGGCCTGGAGCCCGGACGACAGGGTCGGGCCGGGAAGGACGGCATTGACGGTCACGCCGGTGCCGGCGACCCGCTTGGCAAGGCCTCGTGATATCGAGAGGTAGGCGGTCTTGGTAAAACCGTAATGGATCATGTCGGCCGGGATGTTCAATGCCGATTCCGAGGACACGAACACCACCCGCCCCCAGCGGCGCTGCATCATTTCCGGCAGATAGGCCCGGGCCAGCCGCACGCCGGACATGACGTTTATCTCGAAGTAACGGGTCCATTCGTCGTCCGGGGTGTCGAAGAAATCATGCAGGCCGTAGATACCGACATTGTTGATCAGGATGTCGGCGGCCGGCTGGCCTGCAACCAGTGCCGCGCAGCCGGCCGCGGTACCGACATCGGCTGCGATGCCGCGGATATCCGCCTGGGCAACTTCTGCGTTCAGCCGGGAAACGGCCTGTTTCACGGTGTCCGTCGTGCGGCCGTTCAACACCACCCCGGCACCGGCCTGCGCCAGGCCTCTGGCGATGGCGTAACCGATACCGGCCGTGGAACCCGTGACGACGGCAACTCTGCCGGAGAGATCGATATGCATGGGGGTCTCCTTTTCTGGAAAACGGATAAGAACCGCCGGGTCCGGCCGAGCCCGTCGGTCGTTTCCGTTGGACGGATCTGCCGGCGGGAGATCCGGGTCATCAGCACATGAAGGGGGTACTGTATCGCGGCCTGTCCTTCCGACGGACCGGGATCGTCAGGGATACTCGCCCTGCGCAGGTTGGAAACGGTCGGGTTGTCAGCCCCTGCCGCCATATGTCCTCCTTTACCGTGCGGGAAACGGTTATTCCCAGGCCCGCTGCAAGGTTTCGATGTCTGTCCCGTGCCTGTCTGTCATACCGCCGTTTATCGGCTGTCCAGGTCGGGAACGTCCAGCTACATGTGGACAAGCTCTCTGAAGCCACCGTACGCCATCCGTTTGCAATCAAAGGGTTCGCTATCCTCCCCCATCATCTCCTTTATCCGGGGATCCGCCATGATGGCGGCGTTGACCCTGTCGCGATCTTCCCGTGATGCGAACACGATCCAGGAAAAGACAACCGTCTCATCTTCGCCGGCGTCTGCGGCTTTCCTGAACGAAACCATGTCCTTCGCTTCCAGATCGTCACCGAGGCATTCCCAGTAGTCCAGGGCGCCGTGCTCTTTCCATATCTCGCCCGCCTTTTCCGCGATGCGCCTGTACTCGTCCACCTTCCCACGGGGCAGGGGAATGACGAACCCGTCTATATACTTACCCATGGCAAACCTCCCATTGTATTCATCCATACCAGTATGGAACTGCGCCTGCAGTCCGTCTGCCAGACCGAAGGTTCCGGCCTTCCGGCAGCATCAGATTCCCCACGGTGGCATGCCGACGCCGTGCCGGATTCCCGGCAGACCGGATAGGTACTGCGGCTGTCGCACCCACCAATGGTTCCGCTTGCTCGATGAAGAGATTGTCCATCTCATGATATTAAGCATCATTGCCAATGGAGGGAATACGAGGCTCCGGATCTTGGCGCGATGACCGCCGGTTGCGGCCGGAAAGTCAGCAGGCGGAGAGGGGCTCCCTCAGGCCAGACAGGGTTGCCGGAGTCGCCGCCCGGCGATCGGCCGTTCCCATCGGGGGCAGGACAGGTTCCCGAACCGGACGGGAAGGCCGGTTCAACAGCCATGCTGAAAGAGCACGCCATGAGATTCATGATAATTGTCAAGGCCACCGGAGAATCGGAAGCCGGGGCGCTGATCGATGGCGATGTATTCGGGCAGAGAGAAAACGATTGCGGATGGCCCCTTTGCCGGGATCGGAATGCCGGTAGCCGGTTGCGCGATCATTCAGGTGCAGTCCCGGGAGGAGGCGGTGGCGTGGAGCAGGCGCTTCCCCGATCCCGCGGTGGATGGAGGGCAAAGCGCAACCGGGCAGGTGGCAGCTGCCGAAAAGCGCTGCTCCAACCCGGAGCGGCTTACCCGCTGGCCATGAAGAAGAACACTGCGCCGTTGACAATCGACCAGGCCAGCACCAGTCCGGTGCCGACGAGGCAGGCCATGCTCAGCAAGGTGTGGCCGATCGTCTCCCGGGAGCGTTCCTGATAACCGAGGAGATAGCCTGCCAGGGCGCCGGTGAGCATGCCACCGGCATGCCCCCAGTTGTTGATCCCGGGAACCATGAAACCGAAGAGGAATATCCCCACCGCCCAGCCGCCGAGCTGACTGTAGATCGCGTTGCCGTACGCGCCTCCGCGGCTCTTCCCATAGTACAGCGCAGCGCCGATCAGGCCGCAGACCGCAGCTGAGGCGCCGATCGTGAACCGCACGCCGAACAGGGCGGAGAGGATAAATCCGCCGATCCCGCTCAGGGTATAGATGGCGATCATCCTGTTCGTCCCGTACTCCCGGATGAGCAGGGGGCCGAGCTGGTGCAGCGCGATCATGTTGAAAACGATGTGCAGCAGGCTGCCGTGCAGATAGCTCGCCGAGACGAGCGACCACCAGCGGTGAAGGCGGAAGAGCGGTATCGTGCCAGTAGAGCCGAGGACGAGGAGGCTGTCGCTGCTGGGGGAAAGAAAATGGAAGGGGCTGCCGGAAAAGGCCGTGGAGCCGATGTCGATCATCACCGAGATCGCGTACATGGCAACATTGGCCACCAGTATCAGCCTCAGGATCCCATCCCCCCTTCCGGTTCCCCTGGTAAAGATATTGTCCTTCCAGATGGACCCCGGGTTTTTCATGCCGCAGCCGGGGCAGACCGCCGCCGACCGGCTGACCAGGGTCCTGCAGTTGGGGCAAAGCAGTGAACTGCGTTTTGATGCATGCATGGAGGTGGTTGCTCTCCGCTGTCGGTGTCAGCCATGTCGGCCCGCTCGCGTATACTCCAGAAGATAATGGCAGCGACAATATATTCAAGAAGATGGCGAATGCAATCTGCAACGGGGCAGAATATGCAGGGAAAGGGTATGATCGCGCAGGCATGCTTTCTGGTACGCGTTCCTGCCGGCGCATCGAATTTTCTCGCTGCCCCGGCCTCAATTTTGCCCATGGAGGATGTTCATGCCCTTTCCCGGTGAGGCCACCGCCCTGGCAACGGTGCTCTGCTGGACCTGCAGCGTACAGTTTTTCGAGGCAGCAGCCAGACGGGCAGGTTCTGTGCCGGTCAACATCATCAGGCTCTTTGTCGCCCTGGTTCTGTTCAGCATCCTGCTGCTGTGCAGGGATGGCCACCCGTTCCCGAGCCATTTTCCTGGGCATGCCTGGTTCTTCCTCAGCCTGTCCGGGATAGTCGGCTTCTTCATCGGCGATATCTTTCTCTTCAAGGCGCTGGTCGAACTGGGGCCAAGGGTCGCCATGCTCATCCAGAGTTTGGCCGCGCCTGCTGCAACGATCATCGGCTGGCTGTGCCTTGACGAGGTCTACCTGCTCCACCAGTGGGCAGGGATGGCGATCGCCCTGGCCGGGGTCGCCGTCGTCATCTTTGAAAGGGTGAAGAAGACCGGCCGGCCCGCCGGTCCGTCATCGAGGAAGATAACTCCTTCAGGGGTGGGGATCGGCCTGGTCGGAATGTTGGGTCAGGCAGGGGGCATGGTGCTCAGCAAGGTCGGGATGCAGACCGGAACAGGTTACCTGGATGCCTTTTCATCGACCCAGATCCGTGCCATCGCCGCTTTCGCCTGTTTCGTACTGTTCTTCACGGTCACCGGCAGGTGGCAGGACGTCCGGACAGCCCTGGCAGATACCAAGGCGGTGGTCTTCACGGCAATGGGTGCAGGTTTCGGGCCATTCGCCGGGGTTTCCCTGTCTCTGCTGACACTGCACTACCTCACGACCGGTGTCGCCTCGACATTTTTCGCCCTGGTGCCGATCACGATCATTCCCTTCTCGATATTCCTGCACAAAGAGCGGGTGTCCGTCAGGGCCGTGGCCGGAGCCGTTGTCGCGGTGTTCGGCGTATCCCTGCTGGCAGTTTGATGTGCCGCAGGGAGAGCTGTGCAGACTGAAGCCCATACGGTCCCGGGGATGCCGCGGCGGACCGGCAGGTCCAGGCAGTGGATTGCGGCATCCCGCGTCCGTGTTCCGGCGAGGGGCCAGGCCCGTAAAAGGAGATGGAGTTGGCGGGGCGAAGATGATACACTGGGACATCAGTGAACGTCGATCACCACTGCGGCTGGCCCGCCTCCCGTGTCGCCGCGAATTCTCCCGCAGCCTTCCCGTGAGGGTCCCACCGTGCAGACTCCACCTGATTCAACGTATTTCCGGCCAGCCTGGCGCTGTGCGGCGGCCTGCTCCGCCCTGCTGTCATGCCTGTTCCTGCTCGCCCTGAGCCTTCCGGATGCGGTCCGTGCGGGAGAGCGGCAGGGCGTCCCCCTGAAGGTGGTGCGGATCACGCCGGCGGGTACCGAGGTGCCGGCCGGCCGGCAGATCGTCATCGAGTTCGATCGCCCGGTCGTCCCTCTGGGACGGATGGAGCGGGCGGAATCGGAAATCCCGGTGAGCATCGCCCCGGAGCTGGAGTGTCGCTGGCGGTGGCTCGCACCCTCAACGCTTGCCTGCAACCTCGATGAACAGTCGGCGCTGCAGCCGGCAACCCGCTACAGCCTCACCGTCAGGCCCGGTTCCCTGAACGACGATGGCGCCTCGGTCGGCAGACCGTTCTCCCATGCGTTCACCACCGAACTGCCGAAGGTCACCGGCTCATGGTTCAGCAAATGGCTGGCACCCCGGCTGCCGGAGACGACTCTCAGCTTCAACCTGCCGATGGAGCATGGCTCGCTGGCCGCCCATCTGTTCTACCTGGCGCCGGGCAACCGCCGCATCGCCGCGCAGATCGGGGATAATCCCGACAACGGCCAGTGGCAGGTCCGGCCGGAGCGGGACCTGCCGGAGGGGGTGCCGGTCGAGCTGCGCGTCGAGCCGGGTCTGGCTGCAATCAGCGGTCCGGAGGGCGGGAAGGAGGACCGGGTCATCGACACCCTCTTCGCCATCCCCGAGTTCCGCTTTCTCGGCGTCGAGTGCACCGGTGCCGATAACCAGACCTTTGTCATCAAGCCGGATGAGGCGCTGGCGAAGCAGAAGCGCTGCCTGCCGTCCGGTGGTGTTTCGCTGCTGTTCTCCTCCCCGGTCCTGGCCGAGGATGTCGCCCCCGGCCTGCAGCTGACGCCACCCCTCGTCCGTCGCCACCAGGACGCCGATCCCTGGGACGAGGTCTACTCCTACTCCCAGCTCTTCGAGGCGTACAGCCCGGGGCGGCCGTATTCGCTCTTCCTGCCTGAGTCGATCCTCACCGCCTTCAGCGAGTACCGGCTGCAGCTGGCCGCCGGCAGTGTCAGGGACCAGTTCGGCCGCCCGCTCGCCGGACCGGCCGGGATGACCTTCGCCACCGATCACCGGGCGCCGGATTTCGCCCTGACCAAGAATATGCCGGTCCTTGAAAAGGGACTGGACACCGATGCCCATGTCTGGGCGGTCAATATCGACGAACTGGACCTTGCCTTCGAGACGTCCGATCCAGACGGCAAGGGGATGGCCGCAAGCCGCACCGTCCGGCCGGAAGGGCCGAGGGATGCGGCGATTCCGGTCCCTCTCGGCATCAGGGCGATGCTTGGCGCCGATTCCGGTCTGGTCCAGGGGCATTTTTCGTCACGGCCGGAAGTGCCCGGCAAGTCGCCGGAGGAAAGGTGGTTTTTCGCCCAGGTGACGCCCTATCAGGTCCACTGCAAACTGGGGCACCACGGCAGCCTGGTCTGGATCACCGACATGACGAGCGGCGCCCCGGTCGCCGGCGTCGCGGTCGAGGTCGTCGAGAGCACCTTCCAGGCCCTCGGCAAGGGCGGCAGGAAACTGGCGCAGGCAAGGACCGCGGCCGACGGCGTCGCCGAGCTGCCCGGGACCGCCGCGATCGATCCCGCCCTGGAGAAGGTGTGGGCGGACGGCCGGGAGAAACCCGGGCTCTTCCTGCGATGCAGCAAGGACGGCGACATGGCCGTTCTGCCGCTCCGCTACGAGTACCAGGCGGCATCGGAAGGCGCCAACCGCGAATACATCCCGGAATGGCTGCGGCCGCTGTACGGTCACGTCCGCGCATGGGGGGCGACGGCGCAGGGCATCTACCGGGCCGGCGATACGGTCCAGTACAAGATCTATGTCCGCGACCAGGACAACCTCCGCTTCACCAGGCCGCCCGGCGCCGGCGGCACTGTCGCCGGGGCGGCGGGGGAGAGTCCGGAGACTGCCGGCGGGAAGGCCGCGGGCACGACGAAGACCGCGGCCGGGGCGGTCCCGCCGCGCTACCATCTCGCCGTGGAGGACCCGATGGGCAGGATCGTCCATGAGCGGCGGGATATCGCCCTGTCATCCTTCGGCGCCTTCGACGGCGAGGTCAGGCTGCCGCGGAACGGGGCCGTCGGCTGGTACCGGTTCCGCCTCACCAGTACCTTCAGCAAGGACGAATGGCAGCCGCTGCGGGTGCTGGTCAGCGATTTCACCCCGTCGCCGTTCAAGGTCGTCACCGACCTCAACGGCCAGTCCTTCGAAGCGGGGGAACAGGTCGAGGTCACCAGCGAGGCCCGGCTGCACGCCGGCGGTCCGTACAGCGAGGCGGCAGCGAAGGTGACGGCCAGCCTTGAACTCCGCCCGTTCACTCCCGACACCCCGGTGCTTGCCGGCTTCAGCTTCGCCAGCGCCGAGAGCAGGGACGACCGGGAGGTCGAGGCGCAGACCCTGTTCGAGGACGAGGGCCGGCTCGACGGCCAGGGAATCCTGGCCAGTTCGTTTACCATCGCCGACACCCCGGTGTGGTACGGGCAGATGACGGTCGAGACCGCGGTCAGCGACGATCGCGGCAAGTCGATCGCCGGCCGGATCGCCGTGCCCTGCTTCGGCCGGGACCGCTTCGTCGGCATCCTCCAGCCGGACTGGACCCTGCAGCAGGGGACATCCGCGACATTGCGGCTGGCGGTGGTTGACCGCGAAGGGAAGATCGTTCCGGGAGTCCCGATCAGCGTCGCCAGCGAGTACCAGAAGACCTGGGCGGCGCGGGTCAAGGGCGCAGGCCAGGATTACCTCACCGAATACGAGCACAGCTGGGAGAAGGAAGAAGAGCTGCAGGCGACGTCGGCCGGCGACCCGGTGGAGCTGCGCTTCACCCCGCGGCATGCCGGCCGCCTCCGCCTGACCGCGACGATCGCCGACAGCCGGGGACGGGTGCAGACGACGGTCATCGAACGCTGGGTGCTGGGATCCGGCACGGTGATGTGGGAATCGACGCCGGGCAATCTCCTCGACGTCTTCCCGGAGAAGAACAACTGCAAGGTCGGCGAGACGGCCCGCTTTCTGGTCCAGAACCCCTTCCCCGGAGCCCGGGCCCTGATCACCGTCGAACGCTTCGGGGTGATCCAGCGCTGGCAGAAGGTCCTTGCCGGCAGTTCCGAGATCATCGAGGTGCCGGTGTTGCCGGACTATCTGCCGGGCTTCTACCTGTCGGTGCTGATCACCTCGCCCCGGGTGGAGAAACCGCCGGGGCCGCAGGGGGAGGACCTCGGCAAGCCGACCTGGCGGATGGGCTACGTCAAGGTGCCGGTGACGGATCCGTACAAGGAACTGCAGGTGACGGTCAAGCCGGCGCAGGAGGTCTACCGGCCCGGCGATGAGGTCCGGGTCGATCTCCAGGTCGGCCTGCCTCAGGCCCGGGCCGGGGAGAAGCCTCCGCCGGTCGAGCTGGCGGTGGCGGTGCTCGACGAGGCGGTCTTCGATCTGCTGCGTGACGGCAGCAGGGCCTTCGATCCGTACGCGGGGTTCTACTCCCTCGACGAGCTCGATCTCAGCAATTACAACCTGCTGATGCAGCTGGTGGGCCGCGAGAAACTGGCGCTGAAGGGCGCCAGCGCCGGCGGTGGCGGCGGACCGGACCTCAGCATGCGGTCGCTGTTCAGGTTCGTCTCCTACTGGAATCCGGCGTTGCCGACCGATCCGGCCGGCCGGGCCAGCATCAGCTTCAAGGTCCCGGACAACCTGACCGGCTGGCGGGTGCTGGCGATGGCGGTGACGCCGGAGGACCGGATGGGGCTCGGCCAGGGCAGTTTCAAGGTCAACCGGAAGACCGAGATCCGGCCGGCCTTGCCGAATCAGGTCATGGACGGCGATCGCTTCGATGCCGGCTTCACCCTGATGAACCGCACCTCCGCGACCCGCCGGCTCGAGGTCGAGATCCGCGCCGACGGGCCGGTGGCCGCCCCGGACAGTTCCGCCGGCGGATCGGTGGGCGTGAAGCGGACAGTCGTCGCCGAGCCCTTCAAGCGGGTCGATCTGCGCCTGCCGCTACTGGCCACTGGTGCCGGCGGGATTGTCCTGACGGTGACCGCGGGCGATGGGGCGGACCGGGACGGTCTCCGGCAGACCCTGGAGGTGCGGCGGAAGGACCGGGAGCTCACGGCTGCCGTCTACGGGATGACCGCCGGAGCGACCGCCTCCCTGCCGGTTGCGATCCCGACCGGCATCCGGGAAGGCAGCGGTTCCCTGAGCCTGGAGATGTCGCCCTCGGTCATCGGCGGTGTCGACGGGGTCTTCGCCTTCCTCCGCGACTATCCCTACGGCTGCTGGGAACAGAAACTGAGCAGGGCGGTGATGGCGGCCCACTATGAGCCGCTCAAGGCCTACCTGAAGAAGGATTTTTCCTGGCCGGACAGCCGGCAGGCGGTCGCGGAGACGCTGGCGGCGGCGGTCGAGCACCAGGCGGCCGGCGGCGGCATGGCGTTCTACCTGCCGGAGGACCGCCATGTCTCGCCCTATCTCAGCGCCTTCACCCTGCAGTCCTTCAACTGGCTGCGGCAGCTGGGGTATGAGCCGCCGGCCCATGTCGAGTCCAGGCTGCAGGACTACCTGCTCAACCTGCTGCGCCGGGATGCGGCGCCGGAGGAGTACAGCCGGGAAATGACGGCGACGGTCCGGGCCCTGGCCCTGGCAGCCCTGGCCGAGCGGAAGCGGGTCACGGCGGAAGACGTCCGCCGCTGCCGGAGCCACCTGCCGGCGATGAACCTGTTCGGCCGCTCGTTCTACCTGCGGGCGCTGGTCGCGACCGGCGCACCACTGGCCGAGCAGCGGGACGTCCTTGCCGGCATCCTCAGCCATGCCGGCGAAACTGCCGGCGGCATGGTCTTCCAGGAAACGCTCGACTCGGATTACCGCAGCCTGCTGTCGTCTCCGGTGCGCGATAACGCCGCCATCCTGATCAACCTGCTGGCCTGGCTGGCCGCCAATCCGGCCGACGCCGGTGTCGGCGGGATGCCCGAAAACATGATGCGCTCGCTGGCCCTCAGCCGCCAGGGCCGCAACCACTGGTCCGGCACCCAGGAGAACCTGTTCGTCGTCAAGGCCCTGGCCGACTATGCCCGGCTCTTCGAGGACCGGGCGCCGTCAATGCAGGTCAGGGGAACGTTGGATGCGCGGCCCTTCGGGGCGGGACGCTTTGCCGCCTTCAGCGATCCGCCGCTGGTCCTGAAGAGGCCGCTGGCCGCCGGTGATGCCGGTCGCCGGGCCACGCTCGGCGTCGAGAAGGAAGGTGCTGGCCGGCTCTACTACGCCGCGCGGCTGAACTACGTGCCGGAACAACCGCCGGCGGGGGCCGTCAATGCCGGCATCGAGGTCCACCGCGAATACAGCGTCCGGCGCGACGGCCGGTGGCAGCTGCTGCAGGAGCCGATGACGGTGGCGACCGGCGAGCTGGTCCGGGTCGACCTGTTCGTCAGTCTGCCCGCAGAGCGCTATTTTGTCGTCCTCGACGACCCGTTGCCCGGCGGCCTCGAGCCGGTCAACCGTGACCTGGCGACGACCTCCGAGCGGGATGCGGCGGATGATGAGGCGGACGACGCCCCGGCCGGGTCTTTCCTGGAGAAATTCCCGGACTGGCAGGATGACGTCTCCGGCCGTTGGAGCTTCTATCACCGGGAACTGCGTCACGAGGCGGCGCGCTTCTATTCCGAGCGGCTGGTGGCCGGGCGCTACCACCTGCGCTACATGGCACAGGCCATCGCCTCCGGCGAGTTCCATCTGCTGTCGGCCCATGCCGAGGAGATGTACGCGCCGGAGGTCTTCGGCGATGGCGCGCCGGGCCGGCTGCGGATCGAAGGGGCGAAAGGGAGCGGCGGGGAGCGGTAGAGGAGGACCGCCGGCCTGGGA
>WBUQ01000211.1 GCA_008933635.1 Desulfobulbaceae bacterium
CGCATCTGCTTTGGGAGCAGAGGGTCGCGAGTTCGAATCCCGCCGCTCCGACCAATTAGACGTCCAAGGGCGTCCACCTTCATCTGGTGGACGCCCTTTTTCATTGGGGAAACGCCCCTCCAGTGGTCCGTCGAAGGTCGCTGGCCTCCATGTACATCCGGCACTTTTGTTGGTATGTCGCCTATCAACCAGCGGCACATACCAACAAAGGGGCTTCGCGGCACTGACAGACACGTTGGTTCGGCAGGTGCTCCGGCTGGTGCCTATTGGTGCATTCGACGCAAGGCCATGATCCTCTTTCAAACTCACGCCAATCACTTGCTCGCTGACGACATGGTGGCTCGTGCGATCGAGGCTGTGGAGGGCGTACCGACGCAGCACGCATTCGACCCGCTAGCGGTGTTCCGTGCGGCCAACGAACTGTGGCGCCGAGGTGCACATCGGGGTGCAGTCCGAATGGCTGGTCATGAAAAGGCCCGCGTGATGCGGGCAGGGCATGGAACCACTGCGGGCTGGCGCCAGTCGAACAGGTCCTGTGCGGAGGTTGTATGACCGAGCTGGGTGTCTTTTCCTACGAGCTGCTGTCGGATGAAACCATCGCCCTGGCGCTGGCGGTGGTGCAGATGGTGGTGGGCCGCTACCGCTTCGATGCCCTGGCCGTGTTCAGCGCGGCCGGCGAACTGGAGGCATGGGAGGCATCGGGCGGCGCGCACCCCCTGGCGCCGGATGTGGAGGATCGCTACGCCGTGGCCATGGAGGCCGAGTGGGCGGCCTCGCAGGCGTGCGGGGTGGATGTGCGCATCGGGGTGCGGCGGGAGTAGCCCGCCGGGCCGGGCATGAAAAAGCCCGCACTGGGCGGGCTGAGTGGGGATGAGGGTTGTGACGGGGGGCTCAGAATACCCGCTTGGCCTGGCCAGAAGCCCCTGCCGGAAACGCGCTGACGCAGTTGACGGACTGGGATGCGCCGAGCTGGGTCTGCTCCGCCTTGGCGATGGACCAGTTAAGCGTTTGACCTTGGAAAACGAACTGCATGGTCACGTTGCACGCGCCCGAGGCCGCGAGTCCGGTCACGTTGCCCGTGTTTCCATCGATGGGGCCCATGTATGCGTCCCAGATGTACATCAGCGGAGGCTTGACCGAGTTGTTCCCGAAATACAGGCCGATGCTTCCATCGGTGGGAATGGCGTAGTAGTTGGCGGCAAGCACCAAGGGGCCGTTCTGGTTGACCAGGATGAAAGATCGTTCGTTGACAGTGCTCTGATACAGGCCGTCATATGGGCCAGAGGCCATTGCGGACATGGATGCGCCGACCAGCAGCGCTGCGATTGCTTTTTTCATGGGTCCTCCCGTCAGTATTGGAAATCGTTGGATGCAGCTTCGCGGTGGTGGCAAGGCCTGCCCGCCTCGGATAGTGCCGGCACCGTGGCACGGAGTCTGGTGAGGCTGTCGCGTAGTCCGCATTGCAGATGCGGGTGCCATTGTCCTTCTTTTCCGCAGAAAGAAACAAAATGTTTCTTTCGCATGGAGATACCTGAGGGCTGCCGTCCGCTGGACGTCGAGTCGGACCTAGGTTCCCTGGGGTTGAGCTGATCCAGGGGCGGCGATACCGGCCGGGGCCGCACCCTTGAACTGCACCTGACCTACTCCCTTCAAATTTGTCAATCAACAGGTAGGAAATTCTGGCTGAAGGTTATTCGATCTCTTTGATATTGAGGCTTCGAGCAGCAGCGCGCTGGCGATGCTGCTCAGCAAACTGTGCCAGCAGTATCCGGCCCAGACTGCTGCGTGGCCTGACCTTGTTGTAGTCCTGCCGCCAGGTGGCCGCTGCGCAGCGCGCCTCGCTGAGCGTTTCGAACCACTGCTCGTTGAGGTGCTGGTCGCGGAACCTGCCGTTGAAACTCTCGATGTCGCCGCTCTGTATTGGGTGGCCAGGCTGAATCAGGATCTGCTTGATGCCGCGCGATCACGTCCAAGCCATGAAGGCATGGCTGGTGAACTCCGGGCCGTTGTCCGTGCGCACCGCGCCTGCGGGTAGCCACGAAACAGCGTAGCGCGCTCTAGCAGCTGGATCACGTAATGGCCCGAGATGCCATAGTCCATGCACTCGTGCCTGAAGTCGTCAGCCACGCTCGGGTACTTCAGACACCGGCCATTGGCCAGGCCGGCCGTTACTTCTTCCGCCCGCGAAGCAGTTCGATGTTTGCACGCTGCTCGGGCGTGAAGGAAGCCAGGGCCGCCGCCTGCTGCTTCTTGTTGGCGGCGGACTCCGTCGCCAGGTACATGCCGGCATGCAGGGCGGCGAAGACGCCCGTGGCGTATTCCGTGCTGGAGACCTTGTGCTTGGCGAGCGCGGCGCGGATGCGCGGGTCTGCCTGGAGTTCGCGGGCCAGTTCCTCGATGGATTCCACGTCGGCATCTTTCTCTTCGTTGCCCTTGCTCACGGCCTTGAGGTCGTTCTGCACGGCGTCCATGCGGTCCAGCAGCACGGGCGTGAGGCGGAACTTCGCGGGATCGATGGCGCCGGCGGCCAGGGCGCTTACCGCTGCGGCGCAGAGCACCAGGGCGCAGGCAATGGGACGGAACATGGTGGGGGAGCCTTCCGGAAAAAGTGGCGATGATAGCCCTCGGCCCCGGAGGGTGCAGCGGTATGCCGGCCAGGGAGCGTGACTTCCGTCACGCCAGGGTGGGCAGATCTGTCAGCGCGCGGTGCCCAGGTAGTGCATGAGCAGCGCCAGGCCCGCGATCACCAGCATGAGAAAGGCCAGGAAGGCGCAGGCATGCCGCCAAGGCAGGCTGCTGCCTGGTTCGCCGGGCTTGGGTGCGCTCGGCCAGTACGACTCGAGGCTGGAGGAGGGCGGGTCTTGCGATTCCCTGGCGTGCATGTCACCGAATGTACCATCCGTGCATGCGGGGTATGCAGCAAGGTGCATAGTCGAGGCCGAGGTCTGCCGCAGGAATCTCCGGGCGCAGGGGCGCGGGTTACCATGCCGGGGCCTTTTGCCTCCCATTCGCCTAGCCCGTGCCCCTGCCTCCCTTCCAGCCCCGCTCCCCGCGCTACGACCGCGTCGACGCCCTGCGCGGCCTGGCGATGGTGTGGATGACGGTGTTCCACTTCTGTTTCGACCTCAGCCACTTCGGCTATTGGCCGCAGGATTTCCGCCATGACCCGTTCTGGACCCAGCAGCGCACGGCCATCGTGAGCCTGTTCCTGTTCTGCGCGGGACTGGGGCAGGCCATTGCGCTGGACCAGGCGCAGGGCTGGGGCCGATTTGGCCGTCGCTGGCTGCAGATCGCGGGCGCGGCGCTGCTGGTCACCACGGGGTCCTTTCTCATGTTTCCCCACAGTTTCATCTACTTCGGGGTGCTGCACGGCATGGCGGTGATGCTCGTGGTCGCGCGGCTCACGGCGGGCTGGGGGCCCTGGCTGTGGT
>WBUQ01000059.1 GCA_008933635.1 Desulfobulbaceae bacterium
GCATAGGCCAGGGTGCAGCCGATCATCAACTCCCAGAAACGGGTGAAGGGGAGGAAATATGTGGACGTGGGATGGTCGTGCACCCTGTCGATATTGAACGCAAAGGAGCCTGTCAGCAACAGCAGGATCAGCGTCAGCGGCGCCCAGCGCTTTTTCCAGGCCACGAAGAGCAGCAGCGGCCAGATAAAATAGAACTGCTCCTCGATCCCCAGCGACCACAGGTGCAGCAGCGGTTTCAATTCCGCTTCGCTGTCGAAGTAACCGGCCTCGCCCAGCAGGACAAAATTGGAGACGAAACCGGCGCCGCCGGCCACATGCCTGCCCAACTGGGCAAACTCGTCGGGCAGCAGCAGGAACCAGCCCAGCAGCGAGGAGGCCGCCAGCACCAGGATCAAAGCCGGGAAGATGCGCCGGATCCGCCTGGCATAAAAATCGCTGAAACGGAAACTTCCCTTCTGCAGATCGGCAAAGATCAGTCCGGAGATCAGATAACCTGAGATGACGAAGAACACGTCCACCCCGACGAAGCCCCCGGGCATGTTTTCCGGGAACGCATGGAATATCAGGACGATGACGACGGCGATGGCGCGCAGGCCGTCAATGTCGGGGCGGTAGTGATGGGCGGTTGTCGAGGCGGGGGTGACTGGCATCGATCGGCGGCGAGTGGGGGTTGTATGAAGGCGTAGGTTCAGCTCCAGACTCCCGGGGCGGCGATACCGTGGCGGGACCGGCTTCGGGCGGGGTGCATCGATGCCCCGCCGGCGACATCCCCCAGCGATTGCCCGGGAGCGGAACAGATGTACCCTTTTCTTGCCGGGATGTCCATACGGTCTTCACGTGTCGCTTCCGCCGGCGCAAACTCTGAGCAGCAGCGCAGGCGGTGGTGGAGGGCCATCGTGCCTCCCCCTCTGCGGTAACAGTAAGGAAGTGTTGCCGGCCCATTCTGTCAGCTGGCTTCCTCTCTCTTCCGGTAGACGATGCCGTTGAACCGGGCGATGATCTCACCCTGCTCATCGGTGACCAGGACGTCATAGGCGCCGATCCGTTTCGGGACGCCGACCTCGGAGGCTGTGGCGTAAAGGGTGCCGGCCGTGATGCCGCGCAGGAATGAAATGCTGGCGTTGATCGCCAGGGCGAGTTGACCGTGGCTGTTCGAAGCGACGGCAAATGCGAGGTCGGCCAGGGTGAAGATGGCCCCACCCTGGACGACATTCGCTGCATTGAGGTGTCGGTCATCAATGACCAGGCGCGCCTTGCAGTAGCCTTTTCCTGCCTCGACTATTTCAATGCCGGTGTGTGCGGCATAGCGGTCCGCCGCAAAGATCCTTCTGGCCTGATCCGTATCCATACGATGACCGTCAAAAGCTGCTGAAGTGTGCGGTTTTGCCGGCAAACCGACCCCGTCGGCATGCTGCAGGTGCAACCTGTGCCCGTTGGAAGGCAGGTTGCGGTTTCATTTACCGGTTCCGGCGGCTTGCTTTTCTGCTTCTTTCGCCATCCCGGGCGCGGTCTGGGTCTCGCCGGCGACCTCCTCGGCCTTTTCCCGGACCTTGCCGGCCGCTTTCTCGGTGGCGATTGCTGCCTCCCTGGTCACCTCGGCGGCAGTCTTTTTGATTTCGCCAATCGCCTCTCTGGTCGCAGGGGCAGCCTCCTTGGCCGCTTCCTCGGCTTTTGTCTTGACCTCATCGGCGGCATCCTTGACCAGGGATGTCGCTTCCCTGGTCAATGCCGAAGCCCTTTCCTTCAGGTCGGCGGCCTTTTCTCCGGCGGCCTCTGTCGCTTGAGTAGCCTTTTCGGCGGTTTCCTTGGTGTCTTCGCTGCTGCATCCGTAAGCCGTCAGCAGCAGAAGGGCCGCAAGAATCAACGCTGTCTTTTTCATATCAGATCTCCTTTCATCGTTTGGGCCGACGGATTGCGCCTGAATAAACGTGCCGACCGGGGCCATCGGCTTATCCGGCGGTCAACAGTAACGGCGGTCCGCAGGCTGGTATCGGTGTTTCTTCCTTTTCCGTTCCGGGTTGCTCCGTGGGGCAGTGCCGGCGGGAGGGGACGGCAGATGCCGGGATGGATCTCCGCCTTGCAGAGTGCCTGCTACAGCAGAACAATGGCCGTGATCAATCCGGGCAGCATGGCGGCAGACATCAGCAGAGGGACCCGGATGTTTTCCCTGAAGCCGGCAATGACGGCAAAAATCACCCCTTTCACCAGGGTATTGGTTGCACAGGCGAGGACAATGCCCATGGTTGCCACCTCTGCGGCCAGTTCGTTTCTGGCCGATCTGGCGAGCGAGAGACTGATGGCATCCACATCCATCAGTCCCGATGCCACGGAAAGGGCATAGATGCCGTAATGCCCGAGCCATTCCTTCATCGCTTCCGATAACACGAGCACTGCAGCCAGCAGGAGGCCGAACTTGATGGCCACCCCGAGCTGGAGAGGGTTCTCCAGTTCGAACCGGCGAAGGTCGCCTTCCTCGCCTTTTCCGTGCCGGAGCCACAGCCAGGCGAGACCGCAGAGCAGGCCGGTCGTCATCACTGCCAGGGGAATCCAGAGCGGCTGCATCAGGCCGGGATTCACGACGAAAACCTCGGTCAGAACCCTTGGAAACATGATGGACGAGGCCAGCAGGACACCGCCGGAAAACAGGATGCTGGCTTTCTGCCTTTTCGCGAACTGCGCGAGATTGATGGTCACCGCGGTCGATGAAACCAGCGCTCCGGCGATGGCGGTCACCGCCGTTCCCTTCTTCTCGCCGACTATCTGGATGACGACATATCCAAGAAAGGAGAGGCCCGAGATCAGCACGACCATCAGCCATATCCAGTACGGATTCAGCGCCGCCCACGGACCATAGCCCTGGTCCGGCAACAGCGGCAGGATGACCAGGGAGATGATCAGCAGTTTTGCTCCGGCGTAGAAATCGCGAGCCGAGATTCTCTTCAGCATCAGGTGCAGGTCGAGCTTGTGGCCGAGCAGCGAGATGACAACCACCGTGACGGCCATGGCCGGGATGATGTGGCCGTATGCCGCCCATGCCGCCAGGACGAAGGTGAGGATCATGGTGAAGGCGGTCGTGGTGCCGACGTCCTTGTCCTCCTGCACATCGAGGATATGGGCGGTGATGCTGAGGGCGGAGATGGCGAGAAAGCCGGCGATCAAGAACCAGTGGCCGGTCTCGCGGGAAAGCAGGGCGATGACGCCTCCGAGCAGGCCGATAAGGCTGAAGGTGCGGATGCCGGCAACACGATTGCCGTCGACTTCCTCCCGGTCGCTCCAGCCCCGTTCGATCCCGACCAGAAAACCGATCGCCAGGGAAACAGCTATGCGGAGTGCAATATCATTCTCTGGTACCATCGTTCAAGAAGCTCTTCCGCCTGTTTTGTATGAAGCGTTGCCACCGGGGCAGGTTCGTGAAGCGGGACTGCTGGCGATGGGATCAATGGGTTGAGGAGTGCAATTGCGGCGAGTTACAAAGGATCCCGGCTTCCCGCCGTCGTTTGAACCGGCGCGGTTTTCCGTGGTGGTACGGAGTCATCTTTCAGTCCCATCTCCATTATATCATGCAAACCATCCCAGATGCCACCGGCTTGCGGACACAGGAAGACACTGACGGCAGGACGCCGGCGTCCGGTCGCCGCACATTGCCCTGCCATCCCGGGAGTTCCGGACGGCAGTCCGCAGCCGAAGGTCAGCGGGCCGACCCGGAGCGGATTAATTCTGTCCGGGCTGGCCGGTCATCCCGGCTGCTGCGGGATCGCCAGCTACAGGACTGATTTGTACGGGCACAGCTCCCATTGAAACGCCAGCCCGTCTTCATGGTCCTTCATGACTCCGCAGGTGTCGAGTCCGGAGCAGTATTCGAGGTCTTTCGTGACAGCAAAGGAATTGCTTTTCCGTATTTCCGGCATCTTTGGCTTGGTTGTAGTCTGCTGAATGAGAATAGTCTCTGTTTTTTGCGTGACCGGACACAGATATTTCTCCCCCACATGGTCGACAATCTGGATCATTTACCCCTCCTTTCTGCGGTTTAAGGGCATTCACGTACAGGGCTGGCTGCATTCCTCTCATCATTCAGTCGCAATAGGCGAGATTTCAACGGATGTTTCATCGAGCGTCGGCAATGTTCACGAACCGGGCCTCCAGGCTGTGGTCACGGTTGGCGGACAGGGTGACTGTAACCAGGATGGGTGGTGGGATAAAGAACGACCTGTACCTGGCAGCCGATACCGGTCAGGACGGATGACAGTGCAACCCTAACAGGGGCCGGACGTCTTTCGCAAGGGAAAACGAAGAAGGGCATGCTCCATTGCCGCCACAGGAAATCTGTCCGGGAAGGTGAAATCAGGCAGCGGAAGGAGCGCCTCCCGGCGATGCGGACATACAAAAGGGGCCGGCAACGGATGAAATCGGTCTGCGGCAACCCCAAACCCTAATCCGGGTGGGGCCACTGGCCGTCGCATTCGTCGACCAGGTAGCAGAAGCGGTCCCACTCCACTTCCCGGCCGGAAAAAGGACAGCGGAGCCTGACCTTTCGTTCACTGACGCCGATCACTTCCCAGTCCCCCCGGCGGGGGCCGCTTTCGATGAAGATTTTTTGGCCCGCCTGCAGAGGGTATGGCCGAAAGGACAGGAAGCCTGTCCCGGTACCAGCTGTCGCTACATCGTTCGGATTGAGGTCGTCTGCCATGAGAATCTCTTTCTGCTCTTCGTGATGAAGCTGTTTTCGCCACCCGTTCTCCGCGCGGAGCCTTTTTCAGTCGCAGCGCGGCCGGTTGATTTGGCTCCGAAACGGTACATGCGACGGATTTCCGTATCTCTCCTTTCCCGGAAGCCTCTCTTCTCCCGTTATTTTTTCAGAACTCTGAACTTGTCGTGCCAGGCACAGCGATCACAGAAAGTCTCCGTGTCCGCTTCGACTTTCGGTGGATGCGAGCCGAGGTCCTGGTCAATATAGACTATCTCGCCTTCCTTCAGTTCAAATTCATACAGCGTGTACTGGTCATCCGGGTCTTTGAAGTACAATCGCCGCGACCCGCAGTCAGGGCATTGCATCGGCTTCATGGGGTCTCCCGTGCTTTCGGATCAGATTTCTGGAGATGGTGCTGACGATTCTTCAAGTATAGGGAGTAGCAGGGCAGGGGTCAAGGGCCGGACGACGGGCGGCAATCGCCGGGGCAGGATAGATATGAAGGCGGCACAACCGCCTGCACCGTGCCCGGAACGCTGTGCTGGAGCGGGAGGTGAAATCGGGGTTCAGGCCGTGCTGCACGCTGCCGACGGGCCGGTCCCTGTCCGCTGGAGATCTCGCAGTACCGTCATGGCATTTTCGGCCATGGCATGGGGAACAAAGAGATGGTCGTGGTTCATTCCTGCCACGACATTGCAACTGATGCCGGCTGCGGCCAGGGCCGCGGCACAAGCCGCCGTGAGACCGACTGCGGCAAGGTCGGAGTGGACCTGCAGCGTGATCCAGGCACAGGGGAAAGCACTGTCCAGACCCTGGCGCACGGCAACGTCCGATGCGACGATGACTGAGAGGCCCTCCGCTTCCCTGATCGAGGAAACGATATCGATCTCCGGCAGCGGCTTTCCGGCGGGAACAGTCGCAAAGACATAGGTGCCGTGATTGAGCACCGGTTCCATGCTGCCGATGAGCACCCTGAGATCGGTGATGGGAGGCATTCGTTACGTCCTGGACTGGCTGGCAGAATGAGGATGTGTCGTTGGTGTATGGCCGTCAGGTCATGACACCAAAGCGGAAAGGCTTGCTGTTGTGGCCACCGCCTTTTTTCCCATTGGGAGTATTCTGTTTTGCAAGTCTGACCTTTCTGGCGATCAGACCCTGCTTTTCGATGTGACACTCGAACTCGACGGTTACTCCGACCTTTAAAAACTGGCAGTCGACCAGGTCGGCCTTGCGCACCGTTATTTCCGGCCCGCCGCTGTTATCGAGGAATCCGGAGTCTTTATCACGGAACCATTTTTTTACTACTGTCTGCAAAATCCACCTTTGTCTTGGTATTCAATTTTTGTGTAAAGACCGGCTACGTCCCGCTCTGGCTGGGGGCCGCGGTCCGGCTGTTAGTCGATCTTGTTTCCGTTCTCATCCACTTTGATAAGATATTTCGCACCCTTGGCGATTGACAACTCATGTGTCCCCGCGAAGATGACCTTGACAATCCCATACTTGTCGACGGACTGGATTTTTCCGACGCCCCATTCAGCTCTATGGTTGTGCCGGACGTAACCACCTTTAACGAATACTGCCATGATAGTCTCCTGCCACTTGAGATTGGTCTTCGAGCGCCACTCAGACATTATAAGGATGAAGTTGAGGATGTCTCAATTTCTTTGAAAAAAAGCGCCGATAGTTTCGACGCAGATGACCATACCGTCTCAGTTGGCAGGATCAGCAAAGAAAAACGGTGTCTTACGCGGGGAGGCCGGAGGGGGCCTCGTTATCGAAATCACGGAACATCCACGTATCTTCCCGGTTGAACGGGAAGATACCGGCCTTATTCCAGTTCAATTTCCTCCGGTGAATGCTCCGCGTTTTCTTCTGCGGGTGGTTTGCCCCTCTCCTGCTTGCGTCTTTGCTTTTCTTCCTTCTTTTTCTTTCTTTCCAGTTCCTTCTGGCGTTTTTCGAATGAGAAATTATTCCGTGCCAATGGTATCCCTTTATTTGTGAGTGACTCTTTCAGGACGACGTTGATGGTCATCCAGCCTGCTCAGGTTTTACAGATGTCGGCCGCGCCATTTCGGGGGCTTTGTCGTGGAGTGCTCCATATCCTTCAGGGGCGTCAGCGTGGACAGCACGCGGGTCATTTCATGGCGACTCAGGCATGTTCATCCTTGAGGTTCTCCATGATCTGCCGGCTTTGGTTTTCTGCATCCATGGCGTTCTTCGCCACGACAGTATGAACGGATTGACTCAATTTGTGAGTCAGCTCATACAGGTTCTCATCGACGTATTCCAGTATCCAGTCTTTCCATTGATGGACAACCCTTCGCTTCATCTCGCCTCCTCCCTGATGGGACCATGTCTCTCCTCGTCAACATACCTTGGAAATCAAATAATAGATAAGGGATTCTTCTCACCGGCCAACGAATCACCCGTAGCCTGCCCATCGCCGGGAGATGCCGCCCGGCGGCGAAGTGGCCGGAACAGATTGCCTTGTTCACCGGCAGAGAGTGCAGAAAGGCTGCCTGCCCGGGCAGCCTTTCTGCTATCAGGCCTGGTATACAGTGTCGGCGACATCGGCAAACTGGCAGAAAATCTGACTACGGGACAGCAGGGACTCGATTTCCATGACCGCCCCGGGGGAGTCGACAGTAACATCCGCCCCGCCATCCAGTTCCTCCAGATGGTAGCCGGCTTCGATGAGGAGTTTGCATGCATCCTTGAATGGGTCGACGACAAAGCCCGGCAGGCTGAAATCCCCCATGTAATGTAACGGGATATCCTTCTGGCCGAGATACCTCCCCCTGCTTTCGGCGTCGCAGGGCACCACCGCTAATCTGCTCATTCGTCATCGACCTCTCTGTCTGGATATGTTCACCCTGGCAAAACGCTCCTGCCTTCAGTCTCCGGGACTCACAGCCCCTGAAACGGGAACAGGCCCGGTCGCAGGATGAGCTGTAAATTAATAATATTTTCTAAATTTAAGGACATGAACAAACGCTTCGGCCGTAAGAGGACTGGACAGCCCTGGACTGGTTCATGCGCTTTCTCGTGCGGTTCCGGGGCAGAGCCGTTCATGCAGGGTGTGGTGATGCATCCCTGGGGCGCGGCCGACATGCGTCACAGGACGCCACTGAATATTTAATCACAAGAGGAGTGGATTATGCAAAATCCGGGAGTCGCCTGGTCCGCATGCACGGTGGCGGTCTCTCGTAATAGTTCCGGCATCCGGCAGGAATCGCGGATGCAATCGGATAAATGGGATGCGGCGGTCGAGGTTGATTATCCGGACCTGAGGTAGTGTTGCAGAGAGAACGCCGGGCCCGGGCGAGACGCGCGGAATTGACAACCATTGCAGAAGGTTGATATTGTGACATGAAGTCGAAAAATGGCGGAGCCGGTGCTTGCAAACCATTGATGAAAAGCGGCACCCGGGTGCCTGACGTTTCTCATTTAAAAGGGCAGACATGTCTGAGATATTTGGTTTCGATGCCTTTTCCCCAAAGGAGATCGCCGCCCGGGTCGAGTCGGTCGGCATGGCCAAGGCCCGCCTGCCGCTGGTGCCGATGCTGATGCTGAGCGTGCTGGCCGGGGCTTTTATCGGCCTCGGTGCACTCTATTTCGTGATCGTCAGATCCGATCCGACCCTGGGGTTCGCCGCAAAACAGGTCCTCGGCGGCGCTACCTTTTCGCTGGGTCTGATTCTCGTCATTGTGGCCGGCGCGGAGCTCTTCACCGGCAACAACCTGCTGGCAATGGCCTGGGCCGAGGGCAAGATCTCCACCGGCGAACTGCTGCGTAACTGGGTGATCGTCTGTATCGGCAATTTCATCGGTGCCGCCGGTCTGGCGTTACTGGTATTTCTCTCGCGGCACCCGGAGATGAACGGTGGCGCCATCGCGCAGGAGTACCTGCGGATAGCGGCCGTCAAGGTCGCTTTGCCATTCTGGACGGCCTTATTCAAGGGTATCCTCTGCAATGTGCTGGTGTGCATGGCCGTGTGGATGGCCTTTGCCGGCCGCAGCGTTGTCGACAAGGCGGTGGCCATCATCTTTCCCATCTCCGCCTTCGTCGCCGCCGGCTTCGAGCACAGCATCGCCAACATGTACCTGATCCCCCTCGCCATGCTGCTGCAGGCTGCAGGTGAAACGGGGGCAGCGAACATCACCTGGGGCGGCTTTTTCGCCAACCTGATTCCGGTCATCCTCGGCAATATTCTGGGCGGCAGCGTCCTGGTGGGACTGGTGTACCACCTCATTTACCGGACAGGTCAAGGCCGGCGCAACGAAGGTGGGGCAGACAGCGGCCAACAGGAAAACGGATAGAGGGGGAAGCGGAGGGGCCGAACCGGTCTCCCGCCACGGACCTCCAGGGCTCTTGTGCCGCAGAGAAGGCAGGCCCTGCGGGTGTTGGGCCTGCCTGTCCTGACGCTGCGCGTCAACAGCTAGCGGGCGAGGGTGAAGTGGATCTCCTCGGGAAATGTCGCGTCGGTGCCGTCGTCCTCCGGCGGAAACTCTTCCAGGATCTGCTTGTCCGGCCAGAATCCCTTCTTGGACGCAGTCAGGGTGAAGGTCCTGGGTTTGCCGAGCGTTTCCCGGACCGTCCAGGTGCACGGTGTCTCGCCGACGACCTCATTGTCGATGGTCACGGTCGCCCCGCTCGGTTCTGAAGTGAGGCGGACATGGTATTTCTGCAGCTCTTCGAGAACGAAGTGGAGCTCTTTCGGGACGACGTCGTCAACCGACTGGTCGTAGAACTGTTCCTTGAAGAACTTCTCCGCCGGCTTATAATCCTTCTTTTCGACCCGGAACGTGTACGTACTGTAGTCACCCTGCCGCGAATCGATGGCGGCATCCGTCGGTGTCTCCCCGATGATCCTGCCGTTACAGGCGACCTTTGCCCCGGATGGCTCGGAGCTGATGTGCACCACATGCGGTCCAGTGCTGCATCCGCTGACAAGTGCAGCGGTTATTAACAATCCGGAAAGGAATGTCCAACCAGTCATTTTTATTGAGCCTCCTTGAAGACATGCCGTTTCTGACAGGATTTCCCTCTGGCGGGACCGAGCTGCCGATCTCAACCAAGGGCAAGAAAAACTTGGATCGGTCCGGGGTATCGATAAACGTACAGCCCGGACCCGCAGTGCACCAGATGCGGTTCATGACTCGAACCCCTCCACTGCCGACTCGCGTGATCTGAGCATGTCCTACAGCCTTATTCTCTTCCTTGTCAAACCCTTTTCATTTCCATAAACTTAAAGTGTGATCAGCTGGGTAGCCGCGATCCGACAGAGGGGGCGATGATGGCAGAGAACCTTGCGTATCAGGATTTGATCCTCAGAATCCGGGAACTGGAAGATAACGAAAAAATATTAAAGGAAAAAACCGATCGTCTCGAATCGGCCATCGACGCTGTCGAGGATGGCGTCTGGGAATGGGATCCCCGCACAGGGAACACCTACTTCAGTCCTCGCTGGTTCTCCATGCTTGGATTTGAGCCGGGCGAACTGCCTGCCACCTATGAAACATGGGTGAATCTGCTGCATCCTGACGACAGGGACGATGCCGTCAACACCGTTGTGCAATTTCTGGAACGTCCGGAGAATCCGTTTTCCATCGAGTTCCGCATGCGCACGAAAGATGGCGGCTGGCGCTGGATTCATGCCCGCGGCAAAACGATCGCCAGGGATCGGGAAGGGAAGGTCTCCCGGATGGTCGGCACCCACGTCGACATTACCGACAGGCGCCGTCTGGAGCACTCCCTGCGGCTCACGCAATTCATCTACGAAAAGGCGTCTATCGGAATCTTCAGGATCGCTGCCGATGCCCGGATCCTCGAGGTGAACAATGAGGCCGCCAGGAGTCTCGGGTATTCGAGGGAGGAGTTGACCTCCATGCGCATCTTCGATATCGATCCTTCCACCGGTAGCGATAATTGGGGAACAATTTGGCAGAGGCTGCTCGACGGGGGAGGTGACAAATTCGAAACCACCCACCGGCGCCGGGATGGGACCGAGTTTCCGGTATATATTACCTCCAACCTCCTCGAGTACGACAGTCAGCAATTTTCCATAGCGTTCGTCCAGGACATCACCCACCTCAAACGTATGGAGCAGGCACTGTCCCAGGCCCAGAAAATGGAAGCCATCGGCAACCTGGCCGGCGGTATCGCACATGATTTCAACAACGTCTTGTCGGCGATATACGGCTATGCCCAGCTCGCACAGCTGGAGGAAATCGGCAACGCGAAGGTCCGGGAATGTATCCGGCACATCTGCCTTGGAAGCGAGCGGGCAAAAGAGCTGGTTCTGCAGATCCTGGCATTCAGCCGGAAGGGGATCTCCGAGAAACGTCCGACGGATATCGGGAAGATTACCAAGGAAGCCTTGAAACTGCTCAGGGCTTCCATCCCCTCGACGATTGAAATCCGTGACAATATAGCGACAGACAGTGGTGTAGTCGTCGCCAACCTGACACAGATTCATCAGGTTGTGATGAATCTGTGCACAAATGCGGCTCATGCGCTGGGATCCCGCGGCGGGAGGATCGTGGTGGAGCTGCTCCGGGTTGATATCGGACCGGAGAGCTCCGCCAACTACCAGGGCCTCATTCCTGGCAGCTATCTCAAACTGATCGTGGCGGATAACGGCCATGGAATCGACCCTGCCCATTTGCCGCGGATTTTCGAACCCTATTTCACCACCAAGGGGCTCGGTGAAGGAACCGGGATGGGTTTGGCGACTGTCCACGGAATTGTCAGGGATCATGGCGGGGCTATAAAGGTCTACAGCGAACCGGGGATCGGGACGACCTTCCATGTGCTGTTTCCTGTCGCTGACGGTCCTCTGCCGCCGATCAGTGAAGAAATCAGTGAAATGCCAGGTGGAACAGAACGGATACTTTTCGTCGATGACGAACAATCGATTGTCGAGATCGGAAAAGAACTGCTGACAAGGCTTGGATACACCGTCGATACGAGGGTGGACTCCGGTGATTGCCTCGAGGCTTTCCGCACCGATCCTGACGGATATGATCTGGTTGTCACGGATTATGCCATGCCCGGAATGGATGGGGAGGAGCTGATCGCGGAGATCCGGAAGATCCGTCGAACCATGCCGGTGATTCTCTGTACCGGCTTCAGCACAAGCATCCTGGCGAAAAAATTATCGGGTTCCGGTATTGATTTCATGCTGATGAAGCCGATGACGGCCTCGGATCTTGCAGTTGCCGTCAGGCGAGCCCTTGATGCGCGATGAAGGCCCGGCGGCTGGGTGCGGAAATGAGATCGTGCCGGGGCTGCCCTGGAGAAGGAGTGTATCTCGCTTCTGCGAGGATGGGAACCAGTGAGAGACAATGGCCTTGATGCCCGATCTGGCGGGCATCAAGGTGTGTTCGAGATCTCATTGAATATGGGGGGATACGGGGAACTGTGAAAACCCCGGGGGCGAGCTGACTCCCGTCCTCGACGGCTTGCCGACAGGCTGCAATCGGGGGAAATCCGGATCCGGGAGGTTCGTCAATCCTGTTTGTTGTAGATCAGTGACTTCTTCATCTCGCCGCTCGGCATCTGGCGGGTTATCTGAAGGGTCATGACTTTGCCGCTGCCATCCAGGCTGCGCACGTCATGTGTCTCGACGTTCTGGCCGCCGACGTCGTAGGTCGTTGTCGAAGCCAGTGTGTTTCCTTCCCATTTCGTCACGGTTGTGGCCTTGGTGCCATCGGGCAGGGCGTTGGAGCTCGGGCTGCCATCGAGATTGTAGCTGGCGGTGTCGCCGGTTGAAAGCTTGATCGTGAGCTGGCTCGCGGTCTGCTCGATGACTATCGTCACCTTCTTCAGCTGTGCCTGCTTGTCGGCCGGCATATTTTTCACGCCAAGTTCGCTTTTGTCGAGATCGAGCACCCAAGTTCCGGAGAAATCTGGCGCGGCTTGAGCGAAGATCGGGCCGACAAGCATGCCGGCGACTACCAGGAATCCCATCAGAAATCGTTTCATACATCCTCCAGATTGAATTGAGCCTTAAAACGGGAAAAACGGGTTCGGTTAAGTAATGCCGGCATACGGCAAGGTGAAGTCTGTCACCCCCAGTGAATTATCGGCGGTTTACGTTCGGGAAGGCGATAATAACGCACCCGGGAGTATCCGATCATCAGCGGGAAGTGGAACGGGTAGTCCTGCGGGATGCCAACTGCCTGCTTCAATGCAGGATTGGCGAGCATCGCGCCCTGCAGCAGGCCGGCCCAGCATGTCCCCAGGCCGTAGTGGGGGGCGGCAAGTTCGAGGTAACTGAGCGCGAGCGTCAGATCGATCATGCGGACAGATGCCGGGCCAGGGGCCATGGCCGTCACCAGGCAGGGGGCGGAGCGCAGAACCGAATCGATGCCGGCATCCCAGGCCTGCACCAGTACGGGATAGTAGGGCATGGTCGGGGCTTTGGGATCTTTCAGCAACGAGCGCATCCAGTCGATCACCTGGGCGGCGATGGTGTGCAGCCGCTGCGAATCGTCGATGACCAGCCACTCCACCAACTGGGAGTTGCTGGCTGTCGGGGCATAGCGGGCAATCCCGATCAGCCGCTGCATGACGGCTTTTTCCACCGGTTTATCCTTGAACTGCCGGACCGAACGCCGCGAACGCAGGAACTGTTCAGCCTGGGCCGGGGATATGGCGAGCTTGTCGTCGATCTCCGGACATCGGGCCAGGGAAACTTCGGCGTGGTCCAGGGCGCCATGGGGGCAAACTGCGACGCAGTGGCCGCAACGTATGCACATCGCCTCGCTCTCGGCTGACAGTTCGGGGTAATGCCCTGTGCCGGCAAACCGGATAATTCCCATGGGGCATTCGGCGGCGCACAGGCCATCCTGTTTGCATTTCTTCTGATCGACGATCAACAAAGTCATCGTGTACCTCAATTTCCAAGAGAAAGGGCTGTTTGTGCTATGGGAAAGATTTCAGCGGCGTGGTGGCATGTCGGCCGTCCTGGCTGCGGGGCTGAGAAGGCTGTGTATCAATACGAAAAATCTGCTGTAAACCAACTCCGGAAGGGGAAGTGCAAGGTGATAAGTGCCGTCTCCTGGTGCAGTCCGGGCGCGGCGGAAAGCACTGGGAACCTAACAGCGCCCCGATAATTTTTGCAAGCAGAAAGAGCGGGCGACCGAAGCCGGGCGGATGTTGACAGCCATGCGGGGATCAGGGGCGGCTGAGAGCGCAAGGGATACGGAATCTCCGGGTTGAGGAAGACAATGCTGCCATCGGCGAAGAGGTTGCCCCGGGGGAGCGCTGCAACTCGTGCCGGATGAAGGATTTTCCGTGGGCTTCGGGTGTCGTCACCCGGCGATTTCGAGAATCTGATCAGGTGATGTGTCATCGCAAGCCGAAGCCCCTGAGGTTTTACTCTAAGCCTCGACACCAAAAAGCTGCGGTTCTTTGCGGGTTCTGCAATTTTCGGTCAGCCAGGCGGTTATGATTTTCATCGTGTCGTCCTCCCATCTCCGTGCACCTGTCGGACAGCTTTTGATGCAGGCGCAGCAGCGGATGCAGGCCTTTACTGCCGTTGCCACGCTGTCGTTGACAGAAATGGCGGCAGTCGGGCATACACTGGCGCAGGTGCCGCAAAGGGTGCAGATGTCTTTTTTGGTTATCGGGGAGACAGCCATGTTTCGCGGCCCGCCCTCATACGGAAATTTTCCCGGAATCTCCAGAGCCGTCAACGTCACGGGCGACTGCAGCGATGCGACCCTTTCGCCGATCCTTGCGCCGAAAGCCGTTGCCTTCTGGAGATCGACACTGTCCGGACGGCCGTTGGCGATGGGGGCATCCGGCGATGCGAAAGAGTGCTCCCCAATGAATGCGCCACCGGCAACCGGGAGAAAACCCAATTCTACGGCAAGGTCCCTCAGTTCCAGCAGCGCATCATCAAATTCCCTGTTGCCGTAGACGACGACAACAACCGCCAGGGTCTTGCCGGCCCTCACCCGTCTGAACCGATTAATCGCATCGACCGGCAGGCGCCCGCCATAGACAGGTGCCCCGAGGATGACAAGTTCCTGCGGAGATGGTGTGATGGCCTGCCGGGTATGACACGGAAGTGTCAGATCGATATGCTCGACAAGTGTTCCGGCGATGCCCTTGGCAACATTTTCCAACACCTTTCGCGTTGTTCCGGTCGGCGAGAAATAGATCAGCTTCACTTTGTTGATTTCCATAATTCAATCCTCTTTTCAACGCACTGAATTCGGGAGGTAACCGGGGGGCGTCCCCTGCAGCTGCAACCCCTGCGGTTGCACGGGACGATGAGACATCGTTTGCCGGAAAAATGCAAGGCGCATGATTGGCAGGTGTCAGGGTATGAAACCGGTCAGCAGGACCATGTCCCGGGCTTCTCGTTGGGTTCCGGGCGCGGAGGCCGCGCTGTGGTTGCTGAAGCTGATGAAGGTGTCGTGGTTGCGCCGACACAGGCTCCTGCCCCTTTTCATCAGTTTGGCCGGATCGCCGCTACTTCGGCCAGTTTGTCGCTGAACTGCCGGCACACCCCGATGATGGCGGCATGGAATCGCCCTGCACAACCTGTCACCAGCCAGTCGCTTTGCCTGTTCTTCCCGGATCTGCCAGGGAGCGAGAATTGCTCTCGAGAGTATCGGCCGCAACACCGGTCAGCAGCGATATCGCCAGAGGAGCTGGTCATCATCCGGGTTCTCGATTCTTCTGGAAACCCGGTAGGAAAGGGTGTACGTCGCATCTCCGGTGATACCCTCGTCACGACTGAAACGGATGGGTTCAGGCGTACGGTCGAAATTATACGTGTCATCGATGATGAGACTGAATGTGCCGAACAGATCGCTCCTGTTGCCGGAATCCTCCTCCCACAACCTGATTTCCGTAATCCTCGATATCTGGATAGGATCGAGATGATCCAGCGATTTTTCCGAGGCGTCCCCCCTGTCCCGCATCCGTTCGGGCCCCCACACTTTCACCCCATTCACTTTGATGAAAACATAATCTTTCCACTCCTGGGCATTGACGCAATGGATGGAGAGGAGTTGCAGGCAATACTGAGATGACGGGAGGCTGTCCTCCGGATTGAGGAAGATATCAAAGTACAGCTTGTAGTGCGCATCACCAGATTCCCGGTGTGGTGGCAGATCGACAGTGTATGACCCGGACTGCGGGATTATCATGTTTGGCACTTCCACCGAGGAGTCATCGATAAACTCAACGCTCCCGAGAACATCGTCTTTGCCTGGGTCCGATTCAAGCAGTCGCAATCCGACCACCGATGCCTCGATGTCGCCATGGAAAATTTCCTGGGTCTTGCCGGTCTTCATCGAAAATGGCCCGCAATCACCAACAAATTGACGGTTTATGAATATGGCAATATATGGTTCCTCCGTCAATTCGCCCCTTCCAGTCCGCAAGCACTCGAGTTTCCTTAATCTGACGATTGGCATGTCCCCCTCCACTTTCTGGTATTGTATTCGTGAGATAGTTCCCAGAATCCATTTGAAGAACTGTCGCTGCGCGATCTCTACATCTTCAAGTCTGCTCTGCCGTTGTCACCGGTGCTGCGGGATTTGGCCTTTTCTCCTCCTGTCTTGTTGGCCCCAATGATCTTGTACGGGTTGAAATCAGGATACAGCTTTTCGGCGCACTCAGGACAAATTCCATGGCTGAACCTGACATCTCCCTTGCTGCCTATAAAGGTCTCCATTGCATGCCAGATATTGTCAGGATCCCTTATCTTCTTGCAGGATGCGCAAACGTACAGGGTGCCTTCCAGGTATTTCAGGCGCTGCATAATCCTTGAAGTGAAATAGAGGATTACCCATCCAAGGATGAGAAAGAGTCCGCTTTCGAAGAGAGATTCCTGCCAGTTCACCGGCGTAGGCGGAGCATCCAGGAGTATGGCAGGGAAATCAAAAATCTCGTCCAACCAGATGATAGCGATGATCGCGGTAAAACCGATGACTTCGTACACGAGCACCATTCTGGTGATGACGTGCTTGCTGTGGCTGTCCATGCTTCCCCCCATCGGCATGAATACCCCTCGGTGATTTGGCGAGACGATTCTCTCTCGCCTGTTTCCAATTATACCATATCCTTGCAACCAGAGTGTAAGGGCTTTCTCCGCGCTTGACTCATTCTGATTCGATATGGAGATTTTTTCCGGGAAAGGCCGAGGGCTTTGACGGGATGACAAAGGTTTCTCCATGAGTCGCGCATCAAACTGTGAACGATTCATCTGTTTGAATTATAAGAGAAAGAATCATGGACTGAACTGTCTCGCCCTGGTTGCCCTGAAGGGCGTTGACGTGAGAGCTGGCACGGTGGACATGGGAAGATGCCGTGAATGCGGGTGATGAAGGTTCTTTTTGTTGAAATTCTGATATCCGGTGATTGATATCTGTGCACAACAGCTTAGCTTCTGATGTGAGTTTCCAGGCAGTTGGCAGGAAGGTGAACGCCTTTCCGTCCACAGGGCGCCATGAGAGGTAGGGATGCACAAAGATTCTATGAATTCAAAAGGAGGAAGGCATGGCAGACAACAACCAGACATTGCCCGTCCCATACTGGAAGTGTAAAAATTGCGGGAACACGATTCAGATAGCGTTGCCCCCGGAAGAATGTCCGGCCTGCCACGAAAAATGCGAGTTCCTGAATGTTACGTGTTACACCCCGGAATGCGGGTTCACCGGCATAGATCCACGGCTGAAATAGGGCTCACCGCGCGGTCAGGGCTGGATTGCCGTTTCATCGAGTGTGTCTGCCGGCAGTGGATGAGGAGGGAAAGAAGAGGGCTGTGCCGCGGGCGTGGCCCTGTTTGTTGAATAGACGCTGGCAGGATCTGAACTTCTGGCAGCCACATCGAGCATGAAGCTGGTGCAGGGGCCGCCATGTGCCGCCATTGGATCAGCATATGGCAGCCTGCCACCGTACCGTGATGTCGGTCCTGTCGATAGAAGAAACGGCCCCTCTTCCAGCTGGCTGTCGCCCAGAGTGCGATCAGAGCAGTTTTTCTACGTATTCGAGAAAGCTCTGTTCGTTGACGAATGTGAGATCGTACATGCTGCTGAGACCGGCTGCCTGTTCCTGGCTCAGGCCAAGGACGCAAAGCAGGAAGTTGGCCTTGTCCAGTTTAATCCGCGTGCGCAATCGCCGGTATTTTTCGATATCCGTTCTAAACTCACCGGTTTTGCATTCTATGCATATCGGCAGCCGGCCGTCGATAAGGAAAAAGATATCCAGTTCGTGGAAGTCTTCATTGGCAAAAAGGACCGAGATGTTACGGGCGCATGAGATTTGCAGATTCTTGTCGCGCAAGAATTCTGTAAGCTTGATGAATACATACCACTCAAACCATCTGCCATCGAAAAACTGGACAATGGCCGGAGAAGTCTGTAGCGCCAGGCGAACGAGTTTTTCCTGCTTCTGATAGAAATATTTCGCCACAAAGGAATATTCATAAAGATTCTGGCAGAATTCGATGATTTCTCTGGTTTCTTTCTGGCTTCTTTTGCTCAGCGGGATCGAGAGGTTCTGATAGCCTTTCTTCTGGGTTCGTTTGATTTTTTCGCTGATATCCTTGAGAAGCGCGTAATTATTGCCGAGGGAAACGGCAACTTCGTCAAAGAAACCGGTAGTGTCAAGTTGCCTGAGATCGGCCTCGATCTTGATCTTCCTCCCTTTAAACCAGTCGGTGATCGGCGCGATCTGCTTTTCTTCAGCTAATGCCGTGGTGTTGAAAAGATTAATATCGTTTAAGGCAGATGGGGGAGGGCTTTCGGATTCAATGACCTCTGCTTCAGTAATGATGTCCGCCTGTCTCAGTTTCTGAATTTCATCTCGTTGTACGAAATATTTTTCCAGCAACTTTTCGACAAAAGATATCGTCTCGTAAATCTGTGCGACATGTGAGCACTTCGGACACTTAACGGACTTGCCTATATAGTCATTGTTTACTTCCCGAAGATGACCGCATTTGTTGCAGCGAAAAAGTGCCATACGATTTTTCCAGGTGATATTAGATATTGATGCAACAATTCGTGCAGGTACTGCTCTGAAAGAATTGATCGTGAACTGTCCACCATCTTTGTCGTCAATACGTTAAAACTGCTCCACGGTTCCAGTCAGTTTCCCTTCAGGGGTATTGTCGAGCGAGCCGCCGGCGGCAGCATCCTTTATACGATACAGGATATGGCCATTCCATTCTTCGGATGTTCCGTGACCGGCGAGGTCCGAATGGAACCGCAGCAGTATGTCTTTTTCAAGATTGCAGCCGAAAACGATAACGTCGCTGTCGGTGTAATAGGTGATTCTGTATTGCGCCGATCCCGGGTTTGCCTCTATGAGCCTGAGCAGGGCCGCTGCCTGCTGTGCTTCCCCGAAATCAGTCCCCTGTTTCCCGAGCTTCAAGGTGATCTCCTGGCTGGCAATGCAGATGGAACCGGTCAAGAGAACAGCGGCAAGACAGCAAAACAGAAGCGTTTTCATTCGTTCGTCCTTCTGGTGGGAAATACAGGTTCATCCACCTGACAGTCAGAATTTACACAGGTTCAACGTACAGGCTGGATGGAATAAACAGGGCTCCACCTGATTATTCTACTTCTTCAAAATACTTTTAAATTGGTCTTCCATGCCAGTCATGGCCTTGTTTTTTAAAAATGAACTGACAGTGCTCAATTTTGCAGAATCGAGTTTGTAGGAACTGCCCGACCCGGTGATCAGATACTCGCTCTGAGTGCAAAACGATTTTTCAGTAGTATCCTTAAGATTGATGAAATTCAAACACAATTTATCTTTTCTCCCCACAGGGCCAACTTCTGTAATACCATAGAGAGCATAATCAATATCTTTATTTTCATTCAATTTTTCGATTATTGAGCTCTTCTGGTTGTGAAATTCATCGTACATGTTGCCAGTATAATAGGCAATATTCCTTTCTGAAGGATTGGTGATACGGAAATGCGTTGATGCTGAAAGCTCTTGCGATAAGGAATGGAGAAAATCGTTACAGCCATTTTGCAATTGTTTTGAAGTCCTGTCATTGCCTTCATAATAGCATTGTAAAATCGAGATGCTTATTTGCTTGTCGGCGGGATAGTCGCTGTAGGTTTGCTGAATATTATAGCTGTTGCACCCTGAGAGAAGGACCGGAATCAGGATCACAGCAAGGCAAACTGAATGTCGAGGGAAGAACTGATTACAATTCATTGATTTCCTCCGGTGGTGAGATGAGAAATGGATATGAGGAGTAATAGAGGATTGTTGCCTGTTACTCCCGACGGGTCGTTGCAACGCGAGGTCAGCCGGCAGCGAGTATTTCCGCTGCGGGCATGACCCTGACTCGAGGTCCGAAGCTTGAGATGTTGGCGAGCGTTTCGTTGTGATGGGCAGTGATCTGTGCGGCAGCAAGGACGAAGTTGTCCACGGTTGAGTGGCCATCGGCAATAAGGGTTACTGGAAAGCCGAGCGCCAGGGAACGCCTTGTTGTGGTATCGACGCAGAATTCGCTCTGGAGACCGCAGACGATCAGTTCGGAAGCTCCGACACTGGTGAGGATCGAAAGCAGATCGGTGTTGAGAAAGGAATCTGGAGTACGCTTGCGAACGCGAAAATCTGACGGGGCAACGTGAAGGCCGGGGGGAAGCTGCCAGCCTTCTGAGCCGAACTGCAGGGGACCGTCGCTGGTCTCATGCTGAATCAAGATTACGGGGATACGGGCATTGCGGCAGCGGTCAGAGACTAGGTTGATACAATCGATGACGCGCTTTGCTTCGAAGGCGGCGTACTCGCCAAAACAGAGTGCTTGCTGAACGTCGATGATAAGCAGGGCTGTGGTCATGAATATGTGGGAGAACGTTTGAGGCCAGGGAGCGCCATCTGTGGTTGAGCAACAGGTTGATATCTCTTGTTAATATTTGTGTTCATTCAGGTTTTTTGCAGCCATGGCCTTGTACGGATTGAAATCGGGATAGAGCTTTTCAGCGCACTCCGGACAAATTCCATGACTGAACCTGACATCCCCTTTACCGTTAATAAATGCTTCCATCGCATGCCAATTTTTGTCTGGATCCCGTATTTTCTTGCAGGAAGCACAAACATACAGCGTTCCTTCCAGGTATTTCATCCTCTGCATGATTCTTGAAGTGAAATGGAGGATGACCCACCCTAGGATGAATATGATCCCGCTTTCGAAGAGAGATTCCTGCCAGTTTACAGGAGTTGGCTGAGCATTCAGGATGACGGCGGGGAGGTCAAGAATTTCGTCGAGCCAGATGATGGCGATAATTGCGGCAAACCCGATGGCTTCATACACGAGTACCATTCTGGTGGCGGAGCGCTTGCTGCGACTGTCCATGCTGTCCTCCCCTGCAGTTCTTCTTCTATTCGCTTGAAAAAACCCTTTTCGGATCTGGTACTCTGATGTTGACGAGTTTCCAGGACAATCCTTTTCGGGCGAAGATCAGGCGGAGGTCCTCGTCGGCAGGGTTATTCTTTGTGATTGTGGCCCGTGAGATCGAATGAAAGGTGCATTCCGTTCTGCCAAGGAGATCGATGACCCCGGTTCGTTTCCGGTCCTTGTCGGTATCGAGCCGAGAAAGGTTGAGCAGGCCGTCTGGCGTGATCAGCGAATCGACAGCCTTGTCGGTCATCATGTTTGCCATTCCGGAGAACACCGCAGCAAAGGGGTTGTCCTTCAACTCCTCGGTCATATGCTGCGAGACCTGAGCATTGATCTGCCCTTTCAAGCCATCCCGAAGGGCAGGGAAATCGACCAGCTCTCGGAGGCGCTCCGTGTCCTGCTCGTTCGCACTCTTGATAATACCGTTCAGCGTTAACGTTGGTCCGATCCAGATATAGCCGATGAGGGCCAGGGTGAACGCAACGATAACCGCAATCCACGCCTTGCGGAGAGGAATTTCTATTGTTATCGAGCGCTTGCTGCGGAGTGGCTGTTGAGGGGCTGGCGTCTTAAGTTCTGTGGTTGTCTGGCTGTTTTGTCCGCCGCCCTCTTTGGTCCGCTTTATCTCAGCTCCATCAATCCCCATACAATACAGTTCCCCAAATACTGATGAACGCAATCAAAAGCTGTATGAGCGGCTGATTTTCTCCCCGGGGAAAATGGAAACCCTCCCTGGTTGTCGAATTACTGCCATTGATTCTCATCAAAAAAGTCAGTCAACGCTCAGGGAGTCCATGCCCCCGAGTCTGCCCTGAGGGTTCTGCAGCCAACCTGCGGATCCATCCGCCAGCAGCACCTTAACCCACCAGGTCCATACAAGCGTATCAGATTCGGACGCTCCCTCGAAATCAAAAGCGAGATCCATCGATCCTTCAACAATATTCCCGTTGTCCCAGATTGCAACGGCTCCTTCACCAAGCGGATACAGCGGGTAAACGATATCGCCGACATGGAGCCCCTGTTCCTCATCTGTCCTGTACGTCTTTGTGATTCTCGCTTTCTGAGGAATTGCCCTGATTTCGGCAAGCACCGCATGCACCACGTCACCGGAGTGGAGACTGTGCAGTTGCTGGCCATCGATTTGTTCAAATACAGGGATTGTCTCCCTTGCAACCCATTTGCCCAGTTGGCAACCCTCGAAAGGGCATGCCCCGGTTGCGGCCACCACCTCGGGAGGCGATGCAGTCATGTCTGCGGAGATATTATAGATAGTGCGGCTGCCTTTTGAAAAAAACCAGATTACCAAGATAATGGCTGCAACGAGGATGATCCGGAAGCCTTTGCCCGAACTTTTCGATCTGCGGTCATAGCTTGACGCTGAATAAAACCTTCCATCTCCTCTCAATGAGGAACCACCCCCGGAAGAAACCGGTTCGTCGCTGTATCGTTCAACATATTTATTGCCCCAGAAGCCTTCTTTCTTGACACTTCGGTCGGTCTTTTTGCCTTGGCTGTCGTAATGCTTTGTGTACCTGTTGCCAAAGAAGGTTTCCTTTTTTTCACTCGTTCCAGATTCATTCCCGTCTGCGTCATATTTCCTGGTGTATTTCCTCCCCCAGAAGGTTTCCTTCTGTTCGCTTCTCCCGCGCTTGTTGCCTTTGGAGTCGTAATGCTCAGTGTATTTCCCGCCGAAGAAGCCCTCTTTCCGGACACTCCTGCCGTTCTTATTCCCTTCAGAATCATAGTGCTGGATGTATGAGTTTCCCAGCCAGCCGGTCTTTTTCTCGGATCTGCCTTTCTTTTGCGTCATTGTGAAAACCTTGCAGAACATCGTGGTCAGGTTGATCGCAGTCCGTCCGCTGTTGTTTCTATCTTGAGACTGCCGGCTTGTGACCGTGAACCGCCGCCTCGATTGCGGCGATGTCGATCTTTTTCATCGTCATCATTGCATCGAAGGCCCGCTTCGCGGCAGCGCGATCGGGGCTGGTGTATGCCTTGATCAGCGCGACTGGTGTAATCTGCCAGGAGATGCCCCACTTGTCTTTGCACCAGCCGCAATCGCTCTCCTGGCCGCCGTTGTCTACGATCGCATTCCAGTAACGATCGGTTTCAGCTTGATCATTGGTGGCAACCTGGAACGAGAATGCTTCATTGTGCCTGAACTCGGGGCCTCCGTTCAGTCCCAGACATGGAATGCCCATGACGGTGAACTCGATTGTCAGCACGTCTCCTTGCCTGCCCGACGGAAAGTCGCCAGGTGCGAGATGCACTGAGCCAACGGACGAATCGGGAAAGGTGTCGGCGTAAAACTGCGCAGCTTCCTCGGCATCGCGATTGTACCAAAGGCAGATCGTGTTCTTGGCAATCTTCGTCATGTCGTTGCCCCCATCGTGAGGAAAGATACAGCCTGGGCCGTTTCGGGATGAATTCGTCGATCCCCCGTTGGCGGTCCGACGTGCAATGGCAGTACCGTTTTTGGGTGAAAAGCATGAACAATGTGCCAGGAAATTTCCTGTCCGCTGTTCATTCTTGCAGCATCATATCAACTGGCATTTCTGTATAATGCTTGCCGGTGATGAAAGTATCGTAACGATATGTTTGACATTTATGAGAGGATATTTCAGCTGGATGGTAAATGCAAGGAGAAATGTGTCAGGAAATATGGCGCGGCTGTTCTTGTGAATTCGCGTCTTTTTGCCGAATTAGGAAGTATCTGATTGCCGCCATGTTTCAGCCAGGGAGGATGATGATGCATGAAATTCGGCAATTTGCGGACTTGCAGATCCGATCTGGCAGCCCGAATACCAAGGCTGACAACCGTCTCCTGTTTATGACCGGCGGGTTTTCGCGTTTTCAATAGAGGAAAATACCTCCGTGGAGCCGATCTGCCCCTTATGTTGGGTAAACCGGGGGGAGCCGTATCGCTCGCTGGAATTCGATCCGGTCTGACAGCCTGCTCGGTTCCATCCTTTGCGTTCGGAAGTGAAAAGGGAGGGAGATTTTCATTTTACCAGGAAGCAACGCCACGAACACCTCCGGCAACCCTTCCGTTGTCTTTTGTTGTTTTGGAGGGCATCTGATCCTGACGCCGATGGCCGCCGGGGCGGACAGGGGATGCTGCGGGGCTTTTTCGATGAAAATTACCGACAGGCGATGAAACAGAGATCAGGGCCGCCCATCTCGGCGACCCTGATCAGGCGTTAAGCGAAACAGCCGTATTTTGA
>WBUQ01000060.1 GCA_008933635.1 Desulfobulbaceae bacterium
AACGTCCATCCCGCCAAACACGAGGTCCGGTTCCGCAACAGCCGCGAACTCCACCTGCTGATCAGCAACGCGGTTACCGACGCCATGCGCAGCCACCAGAGGGAGATGCAGGGCAGGATCTTCGGCGGGCAGCGCCAGCACGACACCACGCCGATCCCGCCTGCCCCGGCTGCACATGCAGAGGAGGAGGTACCGGCCATCGACACCGACTGCAGCGATGGCGAGAGACCGGTCCCCGCGCCGCCTCCGGCCGGCAAGACAGCAAAGCCGCAGTACCAGCCCTTCCGGGCCGCCGGGGCATATCGGCCGACTGCCTCTGCCGATGTCCGGCTGACGGTTGCGGAACCGCCGCCTGTCGCGGACAACATACCGCCCGACACGCCTCCGCCGGCCAGGACAGGCGTGGATGCCCCGGATCAGGGGCAACACGGACTGCAGATCATCGGCCAGTTCGACGATCTCTACATCCTCTGCCAGAGCGAAGAGGGCCTGCTGGTGATCGATCAGCATGCCGCCCATGAGCGCCTGCTGTTCGAGGACCTGCGCCGCCAGTATACGCGCGACAGGATCGCCAGCCAGAGCCTGCTTTTTCCGCTGACCGTCGAGCTTTCCCTCCTCCAGGCACGCCTGCTCGAGCAGCATCTGCCGGAACTGGAGCGGATGGGCTTCGCCCTCCGCCACTTCGGCGGCAATTCCTATGTCATCTCCGGGGTGCCGGTCCTGGCCGGCAGGATCCCCCCTCAGGAACTGCTTCTCGACATGCTCGAACAGTTCGGCAGTGAAAGCGGCCACAGCGAAAGGGAGAACAGACTGGATCGGATCCTCGCCACCATGGCCTGCCGGGCGGCGGTGAAGGCCGGGGCAAGACTCTCGATCCGAGAGATCGAGGCCCTGCTCGAGCGGATGGCCAGGGCAGATCTTTTCAGCCATTGCCCGCACGGCCGGCCGGTATGGAAGATCATCGACAGACTGGAGGTACGGAAATGGTTTCACCGGGCGTGAAGGTTTCGCGCAGGACGACCAGGGGCACCGGCGGGCCGGAGCTGTTCCTGCTCGTGCTGGTCCTGGCCGGGGGATTGCTCCTCGGCGGCTGCGCCAAGACCCGGGTGGGGCGGATGATGGAGACCACCGCCTACTGCGGCTGTTCCGTCTGCTGCAGCTGGGAACGCGGCAGTGCCGGCTGGCTATATCTCGATTTCTGGAACAAGTACGTCAGTCGGGGGCCGGCCGCGGGGCGTCCCTACACCGGCCGGACCGCCAGCGGCACCTGGCCCTCCGAGCCGCAGGAAGGCCTCTTCTCGATGGACAGCCTCTACCGGCCATGGATGATACCGGTCCGCACCATCCTCTTCCCCTGGTACCTGATGCCGGCGGACGGCACCATCGCCGCCGACACCCGTCACTATCCCTTCGGCACCAGGATGTACGTTCCCGGTTACGGCTGGGGCCGGGTGGAGGACCGGGGCGGCGCTATCAAGGGGCCGGACCGCATCGACCTGTTCTTCGACTCCCACCAGGATGCGCTCTACTGGGGCCGGCGGAAGGTGCCGGTCCAGATCGAATACCCCTGACGACCGGCGTCTTGCACCGGCTGCGGCTGGCCCCATGCCGCAGCCCGTCCTGCCACCTCATTTTTCCTTTTCTGCTACGACCATGACGCAATCAGCACACATCACCATCATCGGCGGCGGGCTGGCCGGCTGCGAGGCGGCCTGGCAGGCCGCGTCAAGGAAGTGCCGGGTCATTCTCCACGAGATGAAGCCGCAACGATTCAGTCCCGCCCACACTTCACCGCAGCTCGCCGAGCTGGTCTGCAGCAACTCGCTGCGGGCCGCTGATATTGAGTCGGCCGTCGGTCTGCTGAAAGAGGAAATGCGTCTGCTCGATTCGCTGATCATGCATGCCGCCAGAGAGACCGCGGTGCCTGCCGGCAAGGCCCTGGCCGTTGATCGTGAACGTTTTGCCCGGTATGTCACCGAGACCGTCGAACGGCATCCCCTGATCGAGATCCGCCGCCAGGAGGTCATGGAAGTGCCGCCGGCGGAGCAGGGACCGACGGTACTGGCGACCGGCCCCCTGACCTCGGAGGCGATGAGCCGGGCGCTTGCGGCACTGACCGGTGAAGGGGGGCTTGCCTTTTACGACGCCATCGCCCCGATCGTCGTCGCCGAATCGCTCGACCGCAGCATCATATACCAGAAATCGCGCTACGACGACGGCCCCGGCGACTACCTCAACTGTCCGCTGGACCGGGAGCAGTACCGCCGTTTCATCGACGAACTCGCCCGGGCCCAATACGTGCCGCTCCGCGCCTTCGAGGAACCGAAATACTTCGAGGGATGCCTGCCGATCGAGGTCCTGTGCGCCAGGGGCGAGGATACCCTGCGCTTCGGGCCGATGAAGCCGGTCGGCCTCGCCGACCCCCGCACCGGGCAGGAACCCTACGCCGTGGTCCAGCTCCGCAAGGAAAACCTGGCCGGGACCACCTACAACATGGTCGGCTTCCAGACCAAGCTCACCTATGCCGAGCAGCAGAGGATCTTCAGGCTCATTCCGGGGATGGAACAGGCCGAATTCGCCCGGCTCGGGTCGATCCACCGCAACACCTTCATCTGCGCCCCGCTGCTCCTCGAACCGACCCTGCAGCTGAAGAACCGCCCCGACCTGCTGCTCGCCGGCCAGCTCTCCGGCGTCGAAGGATATGTCGAATCGGCGGCAACGGGCCTGCTGGCGGGGATCAATGCCGCCCGCCTGACCACCGGTCTGCCGCCGGTGATCCCGCCGCCGGATACGGCCCATGGCGCCCTGGTCTCCCACCTCACCGCCGGCGACCCCCGCCATTTCCAGCCGTCCAACGTCAACTTCGGCCTCTTTCCCCCCTGGCGGAAGAAAACCCCGAAGCGGATGCGCGGCCGTTTGCGTGCCGAGGCGGCCATCGCCGCCCTGGAGCACTGGAAGGCCGGTACCGGTCTGGCTTTGGCGACCGGCGTACAAGAATAAAAAAACCGCCTGCGCTTCACTGCGCAGGCGGTTATCCGGCATTGCAGCCGACCCGGCGGCAATAGATGCTGCCGGCAGGGAAATGAACGCAATCAGTAGGGCTCGCACCCTCCGCGGCAATCCCGGTTGATATAGCCGCGGGGGCAGGGCTGGTTGTAGTTGTAGTCCCATCCGCGGCAGCCTTCGTCATATCCGCCACCGCCCCCCGGATAATAGTCGTCGTCGCGATGACGGCCGCCGCGGCCGCCCCGGTCATCGTAGCACTGTCTCGGCCCCTGGCAGGTCCGGTATCTCCCCCCCGATGCGTCGTCGCAGAGCGTCTCGTAGCGCTGGCCGGGCAGGCAGACGCCCCGGTGGGTATCCAGGCCGAGGGCGGCGCACGGTCCGCCGGAAGACGGGTTGTAGTTCGGCAGCGTACGCCAGCCACCGCCGCAATCAGCTGCCCCTGCGGCAGAAGCAAAGAGGAGGCCGGTTGCCACCACTGTCAGCATTCCGAGAAATGTCCTGTTCATGTCAGACTCCATCGTCGTTATTGAGAATAATTCCCTCTCCCCGCCGATGTATTCTCTCTCATTTTCCCAGTGCGGTCAAATGAAAAGAAAAACCATCCGTCAGGACGATCCTCAGCCAGTGTCCAGCCGGTTCCGCCGCCACAGCGACGCCTGAAGCCTCCTGCGGCAAGCCGCGGTGCTGGGCTAGGGCAGCCGCTCTTCGGTAAATCCCCAGAAGGGATAATCGAGAACATAGGAGGCGACTGGGCCCGGGCTATGCTCCCGGCTGGCGACGAGCCAGAGGGTGTTGCTGCGTCTTCCCGCGGAATCGGCGATCCTGTGCTCGGCATCCGGATACAGCACCATGGCGTTGTCGGCACTGTACTCGATGTCGCCCGAACCTTTGAACACGCCGAGATGCGGTTCTTCGCGATAGCCCCCGTCGCCGCCCCTGGCCAGTTCGGAGATAACGAGGAAGGAGACCTGCATTTCATCGCGGATGGCCTCCAGCTGGCGCAGCCAGGCATCGATGCCGGTCCTTCGCTCCGCCAGATCCTTGAACGGCAGTTTGTGCAGGCTGTCGATGACCACCACCGTGTAGTCCCGCGCTGTCTCGTGCCGCAGGAAATCGATGTGCCGGCGCATCAGCTCCGGAGTGAGCTTGCGGTCGTTGACCACCCGGAAGGTGGCCATCATCTGGCGGATCCGTCGACAGGCCTCCTGGTAGTGGTCCCTGTCCGCACCTTCCCGGGTTTCCTGCCGCAGCCTCCCGGCCTCCATCCGGCCAAGCCGGATCAGTGTCCGCTGGTAGATCTTCTGCCGGCCGTTCTCGAAGTCGTAGTACAGTACCGGGAGCCCCCGCAGCGCCATTTCCGTGGCGATCTGGATCATGAACATCGATTTGCCGACCTTCGGCGCACCACCGACGACATTGATGCCGTGGATGCCGTCGATTGCGGCATCGAGCAGCGGAAAACCCGAGCGCAGGTCGCTGTAGGCGCTCCCCTGCTCGGCGTCCAGCCTGCGGAAAAACCGGTCATGTTCAGCCTGGGGGGCTGGAAAGGGAGAAAATGTCCTGGCGGACTGGATCATGGTCCGGATCCGTTCCCTGAAATCGCTGCCGCTGTCCTTTGCCAGCTGCCAGACGCTGTAGCCTCTCGGCAGGCCGGCCGGCCAGCGGAGCAGACGGACCTTGTACCCCACCCGGGCGGCCAGCGTCCTGGCAGCCGTTTCCGACTCGCCGGAGTTGACCATGATGATGAACAGGTTGCGAAGGCAGGAAAAGATCTCCGGATTGATGTTTTCGAGGACCGTGCAGTGGGGAACGGCTATTCCGGGGAAGCCGAACTGCTTGAACGGCAGCAGGTTATGCTCCCCCTCGCAGAAAAAGAGGGTTCCGTTCTCGCAGCACAGCAGATCCTGGATATTGAAGATCTGGAACGCCTCGGCGGCAAAGCGTTCGTCGCCGTGCCAGAAATAATCCTGCGGCCGGTCAGGGTACACGCAGCGGGCGGCATAGCAGTTGCCGTCGCTCTGCACGTACGGATAGACCACGTAGCGGCCGTTATAGCCGATCTGCAGTTCATTCAGGACTTCGACCCCGACGCCGGCAGCGGCATACTCGTGGATCAGGTTGTCGGTGAGGCGATCGTGATACTGCTGTATCTCGGTATTGATGTTGACTATCGGGAATTCGACGCCCTGGAACGGGGATTCCCGGTCCGGATCAAATCCGGGGACCTCGGACGGCTCGATGGCGGCCAGACGGGCGAACCAGAGGGCGAAACCTCCCGGAACGCAACGGCTCAGGCAGCGGAAATAGCCATGAAAGGGGCCGTCCTGATTGAGGAAAACCACCAGCTGGCCGCCGGGATCATGCCCCCGGTCGCGGCAGAACGGGCAATCCGATACCAGGGTGTTCTTTTCCAGCCGCCCATCTGGCAGGTGCCGGAGATAAAACGTCGTTATCGCATCAGCTGAATAGTCCATTCACGCAACCCATGTGCCAAGCCGGGGAAAAGAAGTGAGCGCCGGAAAGACGGGCCGCCCTCAGCGGGCGGGGCGGCCGCCTGCAGCGCCATCACCGCCGAAACGCTTCAGGCACCGCTGCAGTTCTTCGTCGGGGAGGGGTTCATCGAATTTAATGTGGACCGAATAGTCGTTTTCAATCACGTGATAGCCTTTCACGGCGGTAACGATCCCCTGTGTCCCCGCTCCATCCTCCCCGATCTCGCTGCCGGTGAGGATGAGGCTGACGGCACGCCCGAGGAGCAGCCGGGAATTTTCCTTTTTCGAGAACCGCATGAACAGGGAAACCCCGCCGGCAGAGATGTCGGCGAGCTCCCCCCTTACCCTGATGCCGGTGGTAACTCCCTGGTTATCGAGAAAGATGACGGTAATGCGGCCTGAAACTTTGAACCGCTGGTGCCGGCGGCGATCCCTGCCAGACTGCTTGAAAAAAACATCTATCCGCTCGAATTTGCGACAGAAGTCATTCAATTTCGACTCCACTGCCGGATAGTCGTCCTGCAGGCGGTGCAGGTCTTTCAGGCTCAGCAGGGAGATGTCCGACTGACCGAGGCTGGAGGCCGAGACAGTCCACACCGACGCGTCGAAAAAAGCCCCCGCACCGAGCACTTCGCCGCTGTTGAGGTTCTTGATCAGCACATCTCTGCCGCCGTCGCGGTAAAACAGCTTCACCTTGCCGGAATTGATGAAAAAGAGCGAAGCCTGCGATGCCCCCTGCGAGACGATCGTCTCTTCGTTCTCGTACCGCCGGTGCTCCAGGAGATGATAGAGATTGGTGAACTCGTCGGGGGTCAGGAGCTGATAGAGGTTGGCCCAGACGTCGAGGTGGCTTTTGTCGATGGAGGCCTTCTTCTCCTCGTCGATGATTTCCGCAGCGCGGATGATATCGCCCAGCGCCATCGGGTCGACCTCGATCATCCACTCGCGCAGCCGCTCCGCCAGTTCGAATCGGCGTGCTCTGGTTGTCCTGACGATCAGGTCGAGGATCATCCTCCTGGCGGCATCTTTTTTCCCCTGGGACAGCAGGGTCCGGGCCGTCTGTTCTTCCGGGAGGCCGGTAATGGCGCTTTTCTCTTCCTTCGGCCGTACGATCGGCTGCTCCGTCCTTGCGGTCTCATCGACGAGCTGCCGCGCCTCGTGAAGCTGCCGTCGCCGTTCCTCCTTCTGGGCTGCCTCGAGCTGCGCCATCGCCTCCCCGGCGGCGGTCCAGACATCCTCGCCGATCTTGCGGGCGGCGCGTTTTCCTTTCAGCAGCAGGAATTTTTCCAGGGCCTCGATGGCCGGCGCATGGGGACAACGGCCGAGTACGGTGCAGACCTGCACCAGCAGCCTGTCGCGGACGGCATCCGAGAAATGTTCATATTCCCCCAGCAGTTCGCCCAGCACCGCAGTCACCTCGGCGTCGCAATAGGGGATCAGGGCCTTGACGGCGTCCGGCCGCAGCACCTCTCCCGCCTCCGAGGCAATCCGCAGCAGGACCTCCTTCCTTCTGGGACCGCTGATCCTGTAGAGGCAGACGAACGCTTCGCGCTGCACCCGCAGGTCATCGTGCATCAGGTAGGGCATGATCAGGGCAATGTCCTGCTCCGTGCCGATCTCCGACAGCAGTTTGATCAGGTTGCGTTTGCCGTGCCAGGGCATCGGTTCGGCGAGCCTCTCGCGGACAACCGGCAGCAGCATCTGACCGGCATAGGTCAGCAGATCGATGATCTTGATCCGGTCGTCGGCGTCCTCCGCCCGCAGCAATTCATCGACGAGGTAGCGGACGGCGACCAGACCCTGCATGATCAGGCGACGGCCGAGCGGTTCATTGGTCGGATCTTCGAGACATTGCTGGAGCTGCCCGGCGATGGCAGAGCGATCGATCTCGCGGTCCTGCACCCGGCCGACGAGGGCCTGGACCGGCGGCGGCTTTTTCACGATACCGGCGCGTATCTGGTAGAAGACCTCGAGAATTTTGTCGCCGGCGGCGATATTCCCCCTTTTCCAGGCCTGCTCCATGAAGGCATGGAGGATGCCGGCGACCTTCTCGAAAGTGAAATCACCCTCCTTGGTATTCCTGAACCAGTGCAGGATCGATTCGATCGTCTTCGAGAGGAGGTCCCAGCGGTTCTCGCTGACCAGGTTTTCACCGATGATGGCCAGGCCGCGGATGATCCTCGACTGCATGGCCGCATCGCCGTCCCGGAGTTCCCTGTTGAGGAGGAGAAGGAGGGACAGGACCTCCTCCTCGTGACCGTCCGCCAGCAGCTGCTGCACCGCAGCAGGCAGGCCCATGACCAGTTCGTCGCTGTGCAGGCCGCTGAGATTGCCTTGCAGGAGCCCCCGGAGGCCGGTACTGATCCGTTTTGCCTGTCGTTCCCGCTCGCCCGATTCGATGATGCTCCGGGCCTTTTCCTGGCCAAGGAACTGGCGCCCCTTGGCGGTGTCGAGCAGTTTCGCCAGCGTGGCGCTGACCATCTGCAGCCGGGACGGACTGCCGGCGGTTTTTCCCTGCCGGGTCGACACCTGCCGTCGCAGGAAGGCAACGACCTTGCCGAAAAATTCGATATCGATCCGACCCACCAGCGCATCGAAAAACAGCGTGCCGAAACCGTCCGGATACGTCTGGGCCAGCACCAGGGCCATGGATGCATCCTGCAGTCCCTGGCAGAGGGTATCGGCAAGCGTGTTGGCTGTTTCCTGATGCCGGCCTTTGTCGACCAGCGCATCGACGTTCTTCAATGCCGTGGTGAAGGCTCCGGCAACCCCGATCTCCTTCTGCCGCTGGAGTTCCCGCAAAGAGGACATCACCGCAGCGGTCAGCACGGCGGCGGCCCTGTCGGGGTCCTGCAGCTCGGTCTTCAGCTCTTCTGCGGCCGACTGCCCCGGCTCGCTTCCGGTAAGGCAGCCGACAAGATCCTCCCTCACAACCGGCGCCTGGAACAGATCGGCCTGTTCCTCTGCCGATTCCTCGACAAACTGATATTCTTCGGGAAAGTATTCCTCGAGATGGAGGCTGCGGGAGAATTCACGGCCGCCGCCCTCCCTCTTGATCTTTTCGACCCTGGAGGTGAACATGAACAGGATCTGGCCGAAGGCATGGCGGTCGATGCCTGCTTTCAATACCAGGATGTCAAGTCCGAGAACTTCCAGATGCCGGTAAACGACGAGGTTGGTAAGCGTCTGCAGCACGTGTTCGTTCAGCTGCTCGCCACAGAGCATCGGTTTCCGGTCCTGCAGACTGATCACCAGATCACCGTAGTGACGGAGATACAGCTTCAGCGCCTTGTATCCGCGCTCCACCGCATTGGTTACCTGGGGGGTCATGGCCGGATACAGTCGAACCGTCACAACGGCGTTGTTGAACGCCTTGAGCGTCTCAAGCGCATCACGCTGTTTATCGGTTTCGTTCATGATTGCGGTTCCTGAAAAATTGCAACGGCACGTTCGTTTTTGGCTTATCCCGCTCGATGCAGCCTCACTCCCCCTGCCAACCCCCCTCGGCAGCAGGCCGACCGCCGTGCCATGTCGTCTTTACCTCTGTAATCAAGGAATATAGCGGAAAACCACGGACAACTCTGACATCGTGCAATGGACAACGATGTCAATCTTTCGAAGTGATTGAAGTAACACACACTTCTTCCATTTGATTACACAGCTATGCCATGAAAGTCAAGCAATGCAAGCAGTTATTTTCATCCACGGCCCGAGAAAAGAGGCACACCCGCCCTGGCCGGTCAGCCCCGGCGGCGGCCCGGCACCACCACCCGCCGCTCCAGCAGCACCTCCAGCACCTCATGGAGCGGCATGCCGACGATATTCGAATACGAGCCTGATATCCGTTCCACCAGAAAGGCCCCCTTCCCCTGGATGCCATAGGCGCCCGCCTTGTCGAGAGGCTCGCCGGTTTCGGCGTAGGCCCTGGCCACCTCGCGGCCAAAGGCGGCAAACCGGACGGAGGAATCCACTGCCCGCCGTACCAGGATATCCTCCTTCTCACAGGTGACACAGAAACCTGTCAGGACATGGTGCTCGCGACCCGACAGCGTCATCAGCATCTCCACCGCCTCATCTGCGTCCTGCGGTTTTCCCAGCAGCCTGCCATCGATACAGACGACGGTATCGGCCGCCACCACCCAGCTCGACGGGTACAGGTGCCGGACTGCGACGGCCTTTTCCCCGGCGAGGCGCAGGACGAAGGGTTCAGGTTCCTCGCCCTCCCTCGCCTGTTCGTCGATATCGGCGGCGCAGACCGTGAAATCAAGGCCGAGATCGGCAAAATAGGCGCGCCGTCTCGGCGAGGTCGAGGCCAGAACCAGCGGCTGCAGCGTCGTGAACATGGATCTTTTTACCTTTCGTTGTGAACAGAACAGGGCCTGCCGCCCTTCAAGCCGGCAGCCGGTGGGGAATTCCCCGCCGGACGCCGGATAATGATATTCCCCTTCCCGGAGAATGCAAGCACGGAAGGCGATGCGCCTCGACATTCCGACGGAGCCTGGGTTGCGCGGGCTCACCGGCTCAGCGCTCTCCCGGGCAGGCACGCCATCATCCCCGGCCATTCACAAGCGGCACCCGAATTGCTATAGTGACCAGATGGAACCAAAACGTCTCAGGCTGCCGGCAGCACTTTTCAGAACGACGGTCGTCCTTCTCTGGCTGGCCCTCTTTGCCCTGCTGCTCAGGCGCGATTACTTCATCGACACCATCGACATGCAGGAATCGACGGCCATCGCCCAGGCCCAGAGGGAGGAATACCAGGGCATCTATTTCCACGAACGGAAGATCGGTTTCGTCGCCAGCACCTTCGAACCCCGCGAGGACGGTTCATTCACGCTGGACCAGAGAGCCCGGATGACCCTGAACGTGGCCGGCGGCAAACACACGATCGACATGCGTCTTACCGCCGTCGTCACTGCCGACAGCCGTCTGCGCGACTTCGACATGGCCTTCCATTCACCGTATTACCAGATGCGGGCCGACGGCAGGGCCGACGGCAGTTCCGTCAGCTTCCGGCTCGAAACCGCCAGCGCGACGATCACCGACACGGTGAGGCTGCCGGCGCCGCCGATGCTGTCCACCTCCCGCCGGGCCTATCTGCTGAAACAGGGGATCGAGGAGGGCAAGAAGGTCCGGATCCCCTGGTTCGACCCGCTGTCGCTGACCGGCAAGGATTCGGTCATTGAATACCGGGGGCGGGACAAGGAACTGATCCACGGGCGGGTCCAGAACCTCCACCTCTTCGTCGAGAACGTTGCCGGGGCGCGGGTCAGTTCCTGGCTCGACGATAACGGCGACGTCCTCAAGGAGGAATCGCCCGCCGGCTTCGTCTTCCTCAAGGAACCCAAGTTCAAGGCCCTGGCCGACAACGATGAGATCCCGGAACTGCTGGCGGCGGTTGCGGCAAAACTGATTGGGACCATGCCCGATCTCGACGGGCTGAGGCAGATGCGTTACCGCCTGCAATTCCCCGACGACGGCGGATTCCGGCTCCATTCCGGCCGCCAGCGCTACGCCGGCGGCATCCTGACCATCGACCGCGAATCCCTGCCACCGGCTCCCGGCGCCCCTGCCGCCTGCCGGCCCGAGGCAGCCGATCTCGCCGCCACCCGGATGGTGCAGGCAGGGCACCCGAAGATCACCGCCCTGGCCGCCGAGATTGCCGGCGGCATCCCCTCCCCGTCCAAAAAGCTGCGGGCCATTGCCGCCTGGGTATATGGCAACCTGGAAAAACGACCTGTGCTCGGACTGCCGGACGCCCTGACGGTCCTCGACAGCCGCATCGGCGACTGCAACGAACACGCCGTCCTCTTCGCCGCTCTGGCCAGGGCAGCCGGCATCCCCTGCCGGATCGCCGCCGGGGTGACCTACCTGAGAGGCGCCTTCTACTACCATGCCTGGAACGAGGCCTGCATCGACGGGCACTGGATCAGCGTCGACACCACCACCAACCAGCTGCCGGCCGATCTCGGCCACATCAAGTTCGTCGAGGGCGAATTCCGCGATCAGGTGCGGATCGGCGCCCTGCTCGGCCAGTTGTCCATCGAACCCCTGCCGCCGGCCGAGGGGACGGCCGCGGATCATCCCCAGCCGCAGGAAAAGCCATGAACGTCGTCCTCCAGATCGAACACCTCAGCAAGAAATTCGGCAGCTTCACCGCCGTAAGCGACATCAGCCTGGCTGTTTCAGCCGGCGAGATCTTCGGCTTCCTCGGCCCCAACGGCGCCGGCAAGACCACCACCATCAAGATGCTGGCCGGCCTGCTGCTGCCGTCCGCCGGCACGGTCAGCATCTGCGGCCACGACCTGGCCCGCAGCCCGCTTGCAGGCAAACGCCTGACCGGCTATATCCCGGACCGGCCCTATCTCTACGAAAAACTGACCGGCGACGAGTACCTGCGCTTTATCGCCAGCCTCTACCGCGAAGGCGATCCGGAACCGGTCATCGCCGAGGCCGGCCGGTTTCTCGAACTGTTCGACCTCTCCGACTGGCGCCACCACCTGATCGAGGGCTATTCCCACGGTATGCGGCAGAAGCTGATCATGACCTCGATCTTCATGCTGGGCCAGCCGCTGATCGTTGTCGACGAGCCGATGGTAGGGCTCGACCCGAAGAGCGCCCGGATCGTCAAGGAGCTGTTCAAATCACTGGCGGCGCGGGGCACCGCCGTCTTCCTGTCCACCCATTCGATGGAGATCGCCGAGGAGCTCTGCGACCGGATCGCCATCATCCAGCACGGCCGCCTCACCAGCACCGGCAGCATCGATGAACTGCGGGCCCAGGCGGCGTCGGGGAGGAAGAACCTCGAAGACATCTTCCTCGAACTGACCGGGGCTTACGAACTGCAGGGCATCATCCGGGCACTGCGGCAGGATGCCGGCAGACCGGCCGGCGAGGTGGACCGATGACGCTGCGGCTCTTCCAGCCCTGGCTGCGGGGGGGACGCCACCGCTTCTTCCCCGGCGGGCGGGTCGGCCTGCGGGCGCTGGCGATCCTCGCCCTCGGCACCGCCGTCTGCGTCGCCCTCCACCTGGTGACGATGCGGGTGCTCGCCTATTTCCACGGCCAGAACGAACTGGGGGTGATCCTCAGCCTGAAGATCTTCCAGATGGTCTGGATCACCATCTTCGCCATGCTGATCTTCTCGGCGATGGTGACCTCGGTGTCGACCCTCTACCTGTCCAGCGACAACGAGATCATCCTCGCCGGCCCGGTGGCTGCCGACGAGATCTACCTGATGCGCTATGTCACCACCACCATCGACACCTCGTGGATGGTGCTGGTCTTCTCGCTGCCGGTCTTCGCCGCCTACGGCCGGGTCTTCGGCGCCGGATGGCCTTTCTGGCCGCTGCTGCTCTTTGCCGTACCGGCCACCGCGGCCATCGCCAGCGCCATGGCGATGCTCGCCACCGTCGTCCTCATCTACTTCTTCCCGGCCAGGCGGACCAAGGACATCGTCCTCTACCTGTCGCTGTTGTTCGGCATCCTGCTCTACCTGATCCTGCGCCTGATGCGGCCGGAAGACCTGGTCGATCCCGAGCGCTACGGCGAATTCATCGAGTATTTCTCGGCAATCTCGACCCCGGTCGGACCCTGGCTGCCGGCCGGCTGGTCTTCCGGCCTGCTCGCCACCTACCTGCTCGACGGCCGCATCGACTGGCTGCTGGCCGGCCTGCTGCTGACCACTCCCTTCGTCTTCTTCTTCGCCGGCGAACTGGCGATGCGGCGATGGTTCCTGCCCGGCTTCAGCCGCTCCCAGGATTCATTCGGCGGCCACATGCGCTTTAGCCCGACCAGGGGGCCGAACGCCGCCTGGGCCTGGATCTGGCGCAAGGAACTGAAATACTTCCTGCGCGACTCCAGCGAGTGGTCGCAGCTGTTCATGGTCGGGGCCCTGATCGTCGTCTACCTCTACAACTTCAAGGTCCTGCCCCTTGACCGCTCGCCGATCCCCACCGAATACCTGGCACGGATGATCGCCTTCGCCAACATCGCCCTGGTCGGCTTCATCGCCGCCTCGCTGGCGGCACGCTTCGTCTACCCGTCTCTCTCCGGCGAACGCGGCGCCTTCTACCTGATCGCCAGCGCCCCGCTGTCGCTGGGCCGTTTCCTGTTCTGGAAATTCCTGTTCTACCTGATCCCGTTCACCCTCCTGACCGTGCTGCTGGTGGCGGTTTCCAACCATCTGCTGCATATCGACGGACCGATGTGGCTGGTGTCGCTGTTCCTGTCGCTGCTCCTGACCTGGACCACGGTGGCCATGGCGCTGGGGTTCGGCGTCCGGTTCGCCGATTTCCGCTCGGAAAACCGGATATCGGCGATGGGCCCGGGGGCCGTGCTCTACCTGTTCTGCGCCATCCTCTACCAGCTGCTGCTCCTCGGCCCGATGGCCTGGCCGGTCTACCGCCTGGCGCGCCGGTGGCTGCGGACCTCGATCCTCTCCCTGCCCGACGCACTGATCCTCTCGGGCTGGGCCGCCGGCGCCATCGCCATCTCCTTCCTGCTGGCCTTCCTGCTCTGCCGGCACAGCCTGCACACGCTGCAGAAATAGTCCCGCGCCTTTTTCCTGATTTTCTGCGGCGGGACGATATTTTTCGATGACAAATCATGGCCGGGGGATAAAGATGGATGCAGATGCGGCAGGCGACTTCCCTCTCTTCTCCGGAACAGGTGCAACGATGATAATCGGTATAGATGTCGGCGGGACCCATGCCGACGGGGTGCTCCTCGATGGCGCCACGCTGGTGGCGAAACACAAGGTCGCGGTCGATCAGGCGCACCTGCACGAATCGATCATCGCCCTGCTCGACACCCTGGTCCCCGACGACCGCCGGCTGCTCGAGCGGATCCACCTCAGCAGCACCCTCTGCACCAACGCCATCGTCACCGGCAGCCTCGATCCGGTGGGAATGCTGATCCAGGCCGGGCCCGGCATCAACCCCGACTACCTTGCCGCCTGCGGCCAGACCTGGTTTTTCGACGGAGCCATCGACCACCGCGGCCACGTCATCCGCGACCCCGACGACGGGCTGATCGACGAGGCGGCCGCCGCGATGGCGAAGGCCGGGATCAGCTCCGTCGGCATCGTCACCAAGTTCAGCTACCGCAACAACCGCCATGAACGCTACATCGCCGACCATCTCGGTTCGCGCTTCGCCCATGTCAGCATGGGCCACCGCATCTCCGGCCTGCCGAATTTTCCCCGCCGGGTCTACTCGACCTGGCTCAACGCGGCGCTGACCCCGCAGTTCCTGCGGTTCAAGGAATCGATCGAGCAGGGTCTGGCCCACCGCGGCATCGACTGCCCGTGCCACATCCTCAAGGCCGACGGCGGCACCATCCCCTTCTCCCGGGCCAGCGAGTTTCCCTGCGAGAGCGTCCACTCCGGCCCGTCGGCCTCCGTGATGGGCTGCCTGGCCCTGGCCGGCGGCCCCGGAGACGCCATCCTGCTCGACATCGGCGGGACGACCACCGACATCTCGCTCTTTGTCGACGGCGGTCCGCTGCTCGAACCGTACGGCATCAACATCGCCGGCCGCCCGACTCTGATCCGGGCCCTGAACACCGTCAGCGCCGGTCTCGGCGGCGACAGCACGGTGGCTATCGAGGACGGCGGATTCCTCATCGGCCCATACCGCAGCGGCCCGCCGATGTGCCAGGGAGGGGCCGGCCCGACGCCGACGGATGCGATGGTCGTCCTCGGCCTGCTCAACATCGGTTCCCCCGACACGGCACAGGCGGCGATGCGGATTCTGTCACCGGCAGACCCGCCGGAGCAGACCGCCAAAAAGCTGTTGGACGACTTTGCCGCCCGCATCGGCGACGCGGTGACCGCGATGATCGACCTGGTCTTCAGCCGGCCGGTCTATACCGTCGCCGCGCTGCTGCACCGCCGGCGGATCACCCCGGAGCGGGTGATCGTCATCGGCGGACCCGCGGCTGCCCTCAAATCCTTTCTCGAGACCCGTTTCGGCCTGCCCTGCATCGTCCCGCCCGACTCCGAGGTGGCCAACGCCATCGGCGCCGCCCGCACCCGCCTGACGGTCCAGGCAACCCTCTACGCCGACAGCGCCGACGGCCGGGTGAGCATCCCGGAGATATCCTGCCTGATGAACATTTCCAACTCCTTCGGCATGGAACAGGCCGAGGCCAAGCTCCATGAGGTGATCTGCGACATCGCCATGGAGATGGGGATGACCGACCAACCTGAAATCGACTTCATCGAGCGACTGGAGATGAACGTCGTCCGCGGCTTCTCCACCTCGGGCAAGATCATCAACCTCAAGGCCCAGATCCGACCGGGCCTGGCCGCCGTCAAGGGAGGATCCCTATGAACCCGTTCATGCCGCGGGCGCAGCATCGCACCGCCCTGATTCTCTTTCCTGCCTTCGACTGGTGCATCAGCCCCACCCACCCGGAACGGGAGGAGCGCCTGCTCTACACCCGCGACCAGCTGCTCGAGGAGGGCCTCGAGGATATCGACAACATCGTCTTCTTCAATCCCGAACTGGCCAGTCACGCCGACATCGACCGGGTCCACCTCTGCGCCCCGTCGTCGCGCAAGCTGCTCACCGAATCGCACCTGATCTCCGCCGGCGGCACGCTGCGCGCCGCCCGGGCGGTCATGGACAAAGAGGCCGAGAAGGCCTTCGCCATCGTCCGCCCACCCGGCCACCATGCCATGCAGACGGTCTTCGGCGACCGCGGCTTCTGCATCGTCAACATCGAGGCGGTCATGGTCGAGTATATCCGCCGCCACTACGGGGTCAGGAAGGTGGCGATCGTCGACACCGACTGCCACCATGGCGACGGCACCCAGGACATCTACTGGAACGACCCCGACACCCTGTTCATATCGCTGCATCAGGACGGCCGCACCCTCTTCCCCGGCAGCGGCTTTCTCCGCGAATCGGGCGGGCCGTCGGCCGACGGCTACACCATCAACCTGCCGCTGCCGCCGAACACCAGCGAGGAGGGCTTCGACACGGTGATGGAGCGGGTGGTGATGCCGATCCTGGACGAGTTCAAGCCGGAGCTGATCATCAACTCGGCCGGCCAGGACAACCACTACAGCGACCCGATCACCAACATGAACTTCACCGCCCAGGGCTACGCCCGCCTCAACCAGCGGCTCAACCCCGACATCTGCGTGCTGGAGGGCGGCTACTCGATCGAGGGCGCCCTGCCCTACACCAACCTCGGCATCATCCTGGCGATGGCCGGCATGGACTACTCCCACGTCAGAGAACCCGACTACGACCCGGCCCGCTTCCGCCAGCCGGAGGACATGAACCGCTACATCGACGCCATCTGCGACAAGGCGCTGGAGGTCTTCGCCAACCGGGGCAGGTCGAAAAATGAGGTTTTGAAGAAGAAGGTTATCCGAGAACAGAAGAGCATCTTCTACGACACCACCGGCTTCCATGTCGACGAGGGTCGGCAGTTCCACCTCTGTCCGGAATGCCCCGGCTTCACCGAGGTCACCGCCACCAGCCCGAGGGCGCGCATCCATGCCTTTTCCGTGCCCTTCAACGCCTGCCCGGACTGCCAGAAGTCGGCACGAAAGCTCTTCGATGCGGCAAAACCGGCCAGCCAGACCATCACCGCCCTGCAGGATCGGGTGGCTGACATCTACGAAACGAAATAACCCTCCAGGGACAACTCCGGCCGATTGCGGTACTTCCGGCCGGCCGGAGAATCATCAACGGAATGCGGCGGCCAGGGTCATCGTCAGCGGTGGCCAGTAGGTGATGACCGCCAGATCCACCAGCAGCACCAGCAGGAAGGGGACGATCTGGCGGCAGACCTGGGCGAGACGGTCCCCGGAGATCGATGCGGAGACGATCAGGCAGATCCCCATCGGCGGGGTCAGCATGCCGATGGCGAGGTTGGTGACCACGATCACCCCGAGCTGAACCAGATCGATGTCCAGGGCCGGCAGCAGCGCCACGATCATCGGCACCAGCAGGATCAGGGCGGCGGTGGTCTCGACGAAGGTGCCGGCCGCCAGCAGCACCAGGTTGACCAGGAGCAGCAGAACGATGCGGTTGTCGGAGAGCGCCAGCAGGCCCCCGGCCAGCCGGGCCGGGATATCCTCGATGGCCGCCAGCCAGCTGAACACCGAGGCGCAGGCGATGATGAACATGACGATCGCAGCGGTGATCGACCCTGCGATAAAAAGCCGCGGCAGGTCGCGCCAGCCGATCTGCCGGTAGACCAGCATCCCCACTGCCAGCCCATAGACGACAGCCGCTCCCGCCGACTCGGTGGCGGTGAAGATCCCCGACAGGATCCCGCCGAGGATGATCGCCGGTGCGCCCAGCGCCAGCACGGCGCGCCGGCCGGTCCGCAGCACCTCCGCCGCCGAAAATGAAGCCTGGGCGCCGTATCCCTGCTGCTGCGACACCAGGCTGGAGACCGCGATCAGCGACAGGCCGATCATGATCCCGGGCAGGATGCCGGCGGTGAACAGCCTCCCCACCGAGGCCCCGGTCAGAAAGCCGAAGATGATCATCGGGATCGACGGCGGGATGATGATGCCGATCGAGCCGCCCGAGGCCTGCACCGCGGCGGCGAAATCGGAGCGATAGCCGCCCTTCTTCATCGCCGGGATCATGATCGAACCCACAGCGGCGGTGTCGGCCGCCGCCGACCCCGAGATGCCGGCGAAGAACATCGCCGAGACCACCGCCACCGCCGCCATCCCGCCGGGCAGCCAGCCGACCAGGGCGGTGGCGAAGTCGATCAGCCGCCGGCTGATGCCGCCCGCCTCCATGATGGTGCCGGCGTACATGAACAGAGGCACCGCCAGCAGGTGGAACGAATCCGCCCCGGAAATGAGCCGCTGGCTCACCATCTGCAGCGGGAAGTCGCTGGCGAAAGCAATGGCGGCAACCGAGGCCATGCCGATGGCGACGGCGATCGGGGTGTCGATCAGAAACAGGATCAGCAGGGTCGCCAGCAGGATCTCAGCGGTCACGGCTGCCTCCACCCAGATCCCGCAGCAGGAAGAGCAGGCAGTGGCAGGCAAGGATGGCCCCGCCCACCGGGATCGCCAGCACCACCAGCCACATCGGCAGCGCCAGCGACGGGCTGGTCTGCAGGCGGACGAAATGGCCGAAGACCGCGCCCTGCCAGATCATCACCAGGAAGAAGGCGAGGCAGACCAGGTGCACGGTGATAGCCTTGCCCCGCCGCAGCCCCGGACCGAGATACGGCGAGAAGATGTCGATGCCGGGGTGGACGCCACGGTAATAGGCCGCGGCGGCACCCAGGAAGGTCAGCCAGACCAGTAGGTAGCGGGCGACCTCCTCCGACCAGAACAGGGAGTTGTTGAACAGGTAGCGGCAGACCACCTGCACCGCTACGGTCGCCGCCATCGCCATGCCGAGGGCGGCCAGCAGCCGCTCCACCCAGCGGTTGAGGAGGGCGTTGAACCGGGCGAACAGCTCCATCCGACCCTATTTCTGCACGGCCGCGAGCACTTTCTCGAGCATCGCCTTAACGCGCGGGTCGCGATACATCTCCAGATCTTTCAGGCCAGCGACCTTCGCCCGCAGCCCCTCCAGATCGGGATGCTCCTCGACCGCGAAGCCCTTCTCCTTCAGCAGGGCCAGCCGTCCGGCATCGCCGGCGCGGTTCTGCTGCCGCTGGTAGAGGGCCGCCTCGCGCATCGCCGTGGCCAGCAGCTCCTGGGTGGCGGCGTCGAGGGTCTTCCACCAGGCCAGCGAGGCCACGTCGATATGCGGCGAGTAGACGTGGCCGGTGAGCGTCAGGTACTTCTGCACCTCCCACAGCTTGTACTCGACCATCACCCACAGCGGGTTCTCCTGGCCGTCGATGACCCGCTGCTCGAGCTCGGTGTAGACCGGCCACGGCATCGGCGTCGGGTTGGCGCCCAGCGCCTGCCAGATCGCCTGGTGCATCGCCGACGACATCACCCTAATCTTCAGGCCGGCGATATCCTCCGGCCCCTTGACCGGCTGGGTGCTGTTGGTCAGGTGGCGGAAGCCGTTCTCGGAGAAGCAGATCCCCTTGAATCCCGACGTCTCGAGCGAGTCGAGGATCTCCCGGCCGAGAGGACCGTCGAGGATGGCGTCGGCCTGGGCGTTGTCCTTGAACAGGAAGGGGTAGTCGATGACCCGGACGATGGGGTCGAAGGTGTCGAAGGGGCCGCTGGTGATGACCCCCATCTGCACCGTGTTCATCTGGATCTGCTGGAGGATCTCGGTCTCGTTGCCGAGCGAGGCGGAGTGGTAAACCTTGACCTCGATCGCCCCCTTGGAGCGCTCCTTGACCAGTTCGCCGAACCTGTCGGCGACGATGTTCTGGGCCGAGCCCGGCTTGGTCACCAGGCCCAATTTGATCGTCATCGCCGCCTGGACCGGGCCTCCGATCAGACCGAGCAGCAGCAGTACAGTCATCACCAGCAGCATGTGTCGTCGCATCGCATCTCCTCCCTTCCTTTTTTTGGTGGAAACAGGGGACAAACCCCGATTATTCATTCAATCGGGATCTGTCCCGTGTCTCCACCTCCGTAGTTCCCTTTCTCCTCTCATACCCGATTCCTCTGTCCTCTTCAATGTCAGGCCCCGTTTTTCAACTTCCGGGATAAACCCGCCCGCGCTTCGACCAGCCGGCACTTGACCGTCCGCCCGCTTTCGCAGTAGTATGCAGGGCTGGACCGCAAGAGGCAGTATCTGCCATTTTCTCCCTTATCTCAGCCTGCCAAAGGACACGCCATGACCATCATCAAGAAGGCCGACTTCATCGATTCCATCGCCGACAGCCTGCAGTACATCTCCTGCTACCATCCCCTCGATTTCGTCCAGGCGGTCCATGCCGCCTACCTGCGCGAGAAGAACCCGGCGGCGAAGGACGCCATCGGCCAGATCCTGATCAACTCGCGGATGTGCGCCATCGGCAAGCGGCCGGTCTGCCAGGACACCGGCATCGTCACCGCCTTCGTCAAGGTCGGGATGAACTGCCGCTTCGATTCCGACATGACCGTCCAGGAGATGGTAGACGAGGGCGTGCGGCGGGCCTACAGCGACCCGCACAACCCGCTGCGCAAGTCGGTGGTGGTCGGACCGGCCACCGAGCGCCGCAACAGCCGCGACAACACCCCTGCGGTGGTCTATACCGAACTGGTGGAGGGCAACGGCGTCGAAGTGCTGATCGCCGCCAAGGGCGGCGGTTCGGAGAACAAGAGCAAGATGGCGATGCTGACCCCGGCCGACTCGATCGTCGAGTGGGTGAAGAAGACCCTGCCGACCATGGGCGCCGGCTGGTGCCCGCCGGGCATCCTCGGCATCGGCATCGGCGGCACCATCGACAAGGCGATGGTGCTGGCCAAGGAATCGCTGATGGAACCGGTGGACATCCAGGAGCTGATCGACCGTGGACCGGCCAATAAACTTGAGGAGCTGCGGCTGGAGATCTTCAACGCCGTCAACGACCTCGGCATCGGCGCCCAGGGCCTGGGCGGGCTGACCACGGTGGTCGACGTCAAGATCCGCGACTACCCGACCCATGCCGCCTCGCTGCCGGTGGCGATGATCCCCAACTGCGCCGCCACCCGCCATACCCATTTCCATCTCGACGGCAGCGGACCGGCGACCTTCACCCCGCCGCCGATCGAGTCCTGGCCGGAGATCGCCCTTGAAGGCGGAGGAGATGTGAGGCGGGTGCATCTCGAAGGCCTGACCAAGGCCGACATCGCCGGCTGGAAGAGCGGCGAGACCCTTCTTATCAGCGGCAGGATCCTCACCGGCCGCGACGCCGCCCACCGCCGCATCCAGCAGCTGGCGGCCGAGGGCAAGCCGCTGCCCGAGGGCGTCGATTTCAACGGCCGCTTCATCTACTACGTCGGCCCGGTGGACCCGGTGGGCGACGAGGTGGTCGGCCCGGCCGGCCCCACCACCTCCACCAGGATGGACAAGTACACCCCGATGATGCTCGAGCAGTTCGGGCTGATGGGGATGATCGGCAAGTCCGAGCGGGGTGATGCGGCGATCGAGTCGATCAAAAAGAACGGCGCCGTCTACCTGATGGCGGTCGGCGGCGCGGCTTACCTGGTGGCCAAGGCCATCAAGAAGTCGCGGGTCGTGGCCTTCGGCGACCTCGGCATGGAGGCGATCTATGAATTCGAGGTGGAGGACATGCCGGTCACCGTCGCCGTCGACAGTTCCGGCGAGTCGGTGCACAAGACCGGCCCGGCCTTCTGGCAGCAGGAAATCCAAAGAATGAAGAAATAGGACAGAACAAAACTGCGTCCCATCGGATGTCAGCCGGTGGGACGCACTGAGACGCAACAGCGTGCAGAACCTTCTGTTTCAGATGCGTTCACAGGAGAGCAGCAAATATCGCCGTCATGCCCGCGCAGGCGGGCATCCAAAACAGCCCTGTCCGTGGACTCACGCCTGCGCGGGAGTGACGGAATCCCTATTGCCCAATACCGTCGCCTGAGCTGTGTTATTCGTCCTGAGTGGGCAGGGACTGCCAATCTGCGCCAGCTGGTGACGTGATATCCATCCCATGCTTCCTGGCTGAAACGTCGTTGTGAACAAAAAAAGGCAGGGACAGGTTTTCACCCGTCCCTGCCTTTCAGACACCAATTACAACGCTCAAGCCTATTCCGACCAGGAGGCCTTGTCGCTCATGCCCTTGCGCGACTCGGGGTTGAGCCGGCCGTTGGCGATCGCTTCCTTGTTCCACTCCTGCCACAGGGTGGCCTTGAAGGTCTTCTTGTCGGCGATCTCCTTGGCCATGTCGATCCCGGCCAGGGCCTGGGCCTTCTCCTTGGTCGAGAAGTCGGGGGCCTGGTAGCCGATCACCCCGTGCTTGGCCAGCACCGCGGCGGTCTTCAGGCGGGCCTGCTGGGCGAGATCGATGGCCTGGCCGAGCAGACGCAGGGTCTCTTCCGGATTGTGGAAGTAGCTGCCGTGGCCGGCGATCGAATAATCCCAGCGCCACTGCCCGTGCCGGAGATCCTGGAGGATGTCCTTCATCTCCTCCTCGGTTGCGCCAACCTCCCAGGCCTTGCCGGCCTCGAGGTGGGCCCGGGCCAGCCCGTCCATCGCCCTCTCCATCATCTGCTCCTTGCGCTCCAGCTTGACGGCGAGGACATCCTTGAACTCCTGCTCGTCCTGGTCATGGCAGTTCAGGCAGGTGTTGGCAATGTTGTCGATGGGGCTCCGAACCTGGTGGTCGGAGAACAGGGTGTCGCCGTCCTTCATGCTCGGCATGTGGCAGTCGGCGCAGGTCACGCCGTTGCGGCCGTGGGCGCCGCTGACGAACAGTTCGTAGTCGGGGTGCTGGGCCTTCAGCATCGGCGCCTTGCTGATCCCGTGTTTCCAGTCTGAGAATTTCAGGGCATCGTAATAGGCCTCGACGTCCTCGCCCTTGAAGCCGTTCTTCCAAGGGAAGGTCACCGTCATCGTCACCTTCTTGTCACCCTTGGCATCGGTTTCCTCGGATTTCTTGAAGAAGTATTCGGAGTGGCACTGGGCGCAGGCCAGCGAGCGCAGGTCTTTCTTTTCCAGCTTGGCGACGTCGACCCCCATGTCGGTAAGGCCTCGCTTGAGATAGTCGCGGGAGAGGGCCAGTTCGCCGGTCTTGCTGTCATGGCAGTCGGCACAGCCGATGGGGTTGACCACCTCGCTGCCGTACTTGGCCCACTTGCCGGTGAAGTATTCCTTCTCGCCCTTCTCCTGGATCAGGCGGGGCACATCCGGCGATTTGCAGCTCCAGCAGGCGGTAGGCAGCGGTCCGGTGATCGGGCTGACCGGGGCGCCGGTCCTCAGCGTGTTGGTGACATCCTGTACCGCGTAGAAGTGGCCGCGCGGGGCGTTGTAGTCCTTGGCGAAAGGATAGCCGGCCCAGAGGATCGCGAGCTGCGGCTTCTTCTTCACCATGTCGACGATCTCTTCGCTTTTGGCCGTCTCTTTCCAGGTGTTGTACTGATGGGGATAATACTTCCCCCACACCTCGCTTTTCGCTTCCACGCCGTTTTCCTTGACGACCGGGGCCTTATCGGCCGCAGCGACCGGACACGGCCCGGCGGTCAGCACGAGGGCGGCCAGCGCGGCCAGACTTCCTGACAGCAGCATCTTCGAATTGTCCATTTCCTCCTCCTTGGCTTAGGGATAATCGGTTGTCCCGCAAACGCATCTCTGTACTGGATTAGCAAATACTGTACCAGCAATATTTCGTAGCTATTTCAAAAAGATAGAAATCGACCACCCGAAAAACGTTACCATTCGGTAGCGCTCGCAGCGTCCTGTGTTACCACCGGGTAGCATCTCCCGCCACGCCGGCGCTCAGGCCTTTTCCCCGGTCAGCGGAATGACGGCACTATCGAGACGATGAACCGGGGATGGTCCTGCACGAATGCACTGGCGCGAATCTTGCGTTCAGCATATCATGATCTGCACGAAACACCTAATCGCGGTGCCGGCCGTGATCGCACACTGCCATCCCCGCCGCCTCCTCGCACATTCAATCGAAA
>WBUQ01000061.1 GCA_008933635.1 Desulfobulbaceae bacterium
GAAGTAATCATTAAATGAACCCATTGATGTGGTCATACATACCTCCTTTTTCTTTTTCAGAAAAAACAGGATGTTAATGACCTGATTATATCATAGGTACATCTTCATTTTTGTTACGTATACTTCCCGAGCAGCCTTCAATCTGATCCTGAAGTTCTGTTTCTCAACATTGCCCTCTATTTCGCTGAAGACAGAGGTTTCCGGATGGACACTAACTACAATCGACTTCAATGGGAGCACATTAGAGTGGTGCCGAATATTGCATTCGAATCCACGGGCGCGACTCGAAAGCAATAAAAAAAGGCGTCGGTATTCCGGCGCCGTTTTTTTTGTAACAAACTATATTTACTAAAAAAACATGAACTCAAAACTCCATTTGCTATGCAACACTCAGGGTGACAGCCAGTGGACAGCTGGTGGACAATAAAAAAAGCCGCCCGATCTCTCGAGCGACTTTTTATAATAATATCATTCTGTTATAATCCAAAAACTGGTGCCGAAGGCGAGACTCGAACTCGCACGACCGTGGGTCACTACCCCCTCAAGATAGCGTGTCTACCAATTCCACCACTTCGGCATTCAATTATTTTATTCTTTCTTATCGCCAGCTACCGGTGTTGCTGCAGGTTGCGTTTCGGTCTTCGCCGCAGGAGGTTGAACCTGGGTTTCCGGCTTCGTTTCGGCTTGCTGCTTGGTATCAACCTTTTCAACCTGGGCCGGCGGCGTTGCCAGGCCGCTCATGACCGAGTCGGTCCCGGTGTGCGATGAAATATACGCAAGCGCAACGGAAGTCAACATAAAAATAATGGCTGCGGCAGTCGTAATCTTGTTCAGGAGCGGCAACGGCCCTTCAGTGCCGAACAGAGACTGGCTGGATCCTCCGAAGGTCGCACCGATATCAGCTCCCTTCCCGTGCTGAAGGAGCACTATACCTATCAGGAACAGACAGACAGCGACATGAAGAATGATCAGCAGAGTTTCCATTCAAGCACTTTTTCAGAGTTATCCGAACGCGATGATCCGCCTGAACGACTGCGGATCCAAGGCAGCTCCACCAACCAGAGCGCCATCTATATCGGGCTGGGCCATCAATTCGTCGATATTGGTTGGTTTAACCGAGCCACCATACAGTATTCTCGTTTGAGCGGCAATATCTTTTTGGAAAATCTCGCCAAGCAGGTTCCGGATAAACGCATGTGCCTCCTGCGCCTGCTCCTTACTGGCCGTCTTCCCGGTGCCTATTGCCCAGACGGGTTCGTAGGCAATCACGACACGTGTCATAGCTGCGGCATCAACGCCCGCCAGACCACGCCGCACCTGTCTATCGAGAACGGCAAACATCCGCCCTCCCTCCCGCTCCTCCAGCGTCTCTCCTACACAGAGGATGACCATCAGGCCGGAGGTCAGCGCTCCCGTCAGTCTTCGATTGATCAGGTCGTCTCCTTCGAGGAAGATCTGGCGTCGCTCGGAGTGGCCGACGATTGCCGCCGAACCGCCGGCCGCCTTGACCATTATCGGCGAGATCTCACCGGTATAGGCGCCCTGCTCCTCCCAGCAGACGTTCTGGGAGGCAACAATGACTCTGCTGCCCTTGACGCTGGCGGCCACCTCACCCAGCACAGTGAATGGCGGCGCTATCAGCACGTCACGATCGTCGATGCCGGAACACCCCTCGGCAACGGCTGTTGCCAGCATCCTCGCCTCGACCGCTGTTGTGTGCATTTTCCAGTTCCCGGCAATCAATGCTTTCCGTTTCATGCTCCGCTCCAATACTGTGGCGCCCGTGTTTCACGACAGGGCATCGATTCCCGGCAAAGATTTGCCTTCCATCAGCTCCAGAAATGCCCCGCCACCCGTCGACATGTAGCTGATATTCCGCTCCTCACCCGCTTTCTTGACTGCGGCGTTGGAATCTCCGCCGCCGGTAATCGACAGGGCATGCGCCCCTGCGACCGCATGACACAGGGCCATGGTCCCGTGGGCAAAGGCGTCGATCTCAAACGCCCCCATCGGTCCGTTCCAGACAATCGTCCTCGCATCCTGGAGCGCCTCCCTGAACAGGGTTACCGTGGCCGGGCCGATATCGAGCGCCATCCACCCTGGCGGCATATCCTGGATGGTGACATTTTTCACCGTTGCATCGGCGGCAAAGGCGTCAGCAGCGACAAAATCGACCGGCAGGAAAACCTTGACGTTTTTCTCTTTCGCCTCTTCAAGAAATCGGGCAGCGGTCTCCAGCAGATCCTCCTCGATCTTCGAGGCCCCGACATCAATCCCCTGACTCTTCAGGAACGTATTGGCCATCGCCCCGCCGATAATCATCCGGTCAACCGTCTTGAGCATGTGCTCGAGCGCCGCCAGCTTCGATGAAACCTTGGCCCCCCCTACCAGGGCTACCAGGGGACGGACCGGGGTGTCCATCGCCTTGTGATAGTAATCGATTTCTGCCTGGAGGAGAAAACCGGCTGCCTTTTCCGACACCCGTTCAGCCACCCCGACCACGGAGGCGTGGGCCCGGTGCGAAACTGCGAAGGCGTCATTGATGTAGACATCGGCCAGGCTGGCGAGCTCGGCCGAAAAACCCGGGTCGTTGGCCGTTTCGGCCTTGTGGAAACGCAGGTTTTCCAGGAGGACAATATCGCCGGGCGCCATGGCATCAACCATTTCCCGGACTGCGGGTCCTATGCAATCCGGTGCCAGCTTGACCGGTCTCCCGAGAAGGGCCTGCAGGTGACCGGCAATCGGCGCCAGGCTGAATTCCGCTGCGGGCTTGCCTCCCGGTCGGCCCATGTGGGAGCAGATAATCAATTTGCCACGCTGGCTAATGACATGCTCGATTGTCGGCAGCACCGTGCGGATGCGGATATCGTCCGTAATCCCGCCACGGTCGTCCATCGGCACGTTGAAGTCGGCCCGGAGCAATACCCTCCTGCCATCAAGCTGAAGGTCGTGGATCGATTTCATCGAATTCTCCTTTTCCAAGGGGGAACTGCATCACTGCGCAAAATCTCTCTCAAGGACTATTGCATCGTCATCGGGCGAAAAATAGTACCGCCGGCGGCGACCGACCTCGGCAAAGCCATGTTTCCGATAGAACCGGAGCGCCGGAAAATTGCGGGAACGAACCTCCAGGTAAAGCGCCTGCACGCCCCGGCCTGCGAGATACTCCAGCAGAAGGGTCAGGAGACCCGACGCCACACCACGCCTCCGCATCGATCCAAGAACAGCGATTTTCAGCAGCTCGGCCTGGTCATCGAGAAAACGGCAGCAGCACCATCCGACGATGACGCCCAACGTTTCATCGACAGTCACATACAGAATCCTGTCATACCGGCCGATCTCGCGCTCGATATCCTCTCTGCTCCACGGTGAAGGGTTTTCCGCTTCCAGCCGGAGGACCTCGTCAAGGTCTGCCGGGATCATCTCCCGGAGATGCAACGCAGATCAGATCATCTTCTCCGCCACCTGGACAGTCAGGTCGCCGAGCATGTTGGTGTAGCTGCCGAGTTCGTTGTCATACCAGCCATAGACCACCGCCTGGGTAATCGGGACATTGAGGATGGGGTCGGCGCCCGGGCCGAGGCAATCCTTCTTCACCTTCTGCAGGTTGACCTGCACCGATGCCGTGCGGGTATGGGTTTCGGATCCTTCGATGACGACTGCGGCAGCCGGCAGTCCGATAATGTCGGAGGAGACGTTCTGTTCCTCGGTAAACACCAGATACGGACTGGTCTTGGCATATTCCTGGTAGATCGAATTGATGTAGCTGCGCTTGATCGGACTTTCGTTGTCATCCTGGAAATTGAGCACCAGAACGATCAGCGAACCGGTCGATGTCGGTATACGCACCGATTCGGCCATGAAGCCGATCCGCTCCATTTCCGGGATGACAAGGGCCAGCGCCTTTGCCGCGCCGGTCGTCGTCAGAATGATATTGTTCATGATCGACCGGTTCTTCCGCAGGTCGGTGGCACCGGTCTTGGGGAGGCGGTCAAGCACCTGCTGACTGCCGGTTGCCGCATGGACGGTCACCATCGAGGCGCTCAGAAAATTCTCGGCGCCGATGGTTTCCATCAGCGGCTTGATCATGTAAGACAGGCAGGTCGTCGTGCAGGAGGCGGCGGAAATGACCGAATGCCGGGACGGGTCATAGGTATCCTCGTTGATGCCCATAACCGTCGTCACGGCGTCCTCGGGCATCTGCAGCCCCTTGGACTTGATCTTGAAAGGCGCCGACAAGATGACCTTCTCGGCCCCGGCAACGATATGGCCTCGCAGGGCGCCTTTGGGGTCAGACGCATCGGTGGTGGGATCGCTGAAAACGCCGGTGGTATCGACAACCAGCTTGACGCCGTTTTCCTTCCATGCAATCTCCCTGGGGTCACGGGTCGCCCGGAGCACGGATATCGGCACTCCGTTTACCAGCATCGTCCCCTTGCCATGGTCAAGTTCTTCGATCACCCTGCCGGCCTTATGTCCATGGAGATAGGTACCGAGACGGCCGTAGCTGGAATCGCGTTCTATTGCCGCCGCCAGGTCCTCGAGGCTTCTTCCTACTTCCCTGCCGATGTTGATAACGATGCCAGAGAAATATTTCTTCGAGACATGGTGCCACAAGGTGAGCTTTCCAATCCGGCCGAGTCCATTGATACCTAATTTCATGGCAATACATCTCCTAAGTGAGTAGAATGACATGCGTCAATGACGTGAGTCTCCCTCTCCTGAAGGGCATCGATGCCTCAGGCCAGGGAAACCATGGATTATGCAGGAATTTTAGCATTTGCACCGCTGATATGCAATGCAAATATTACTGAGCCAGGAACCGTCTCCCAACTGCTTCCCCTTTATTCATGCGGTTTTCACCCCCCCTGATACCCGCCATTCTGCTGAGGCGGTACCAGCGTTTTCTCGTCGATGTGCAGCTGGCTGACGGCGCGGTAGTCACCGCCCATTGCCCGAACACCGGCAGCATGCTCTCCTGCTCGGTGCCGGGCAGCCCCGCCTACCTTTCCGAATCTGCCAATCCACAGCGGAAGTATCCGTATTCGCTTGAAATGGTTTTTGCTGGCGATACCTGGATCGGCGTCAATACGTCGCGGACCAATACACTCGTCGCGGACGCTATCGAACGAGGACAGATAACCGAGTTACCCCATCCCGATCGGATCAAGAGAGAAGTCAGGACATCGCCTGCCTGTCGCCTGGACCTTGCCGTCTTCCAGGGATCAACACCCACATTCGTCGAAATCAAAAGCTGCACCTGGGTCGACGATGGCTGGGCGATGTTCCCGGACGCCGTGACCGCCCGCGGCACCAAGCACCTGCTCGAATTGCGCGATCTCGTTCTGAGAGGCGGCAAGGCGGCTGTCTTCTTCCTTGTCCAACGAAGCGATGCCATCGGCTTCCGGCCTGCCGACATGATCGACCCGCTCTACGCCCGGACGCTGCGGGAAGCACATGATGACGGCGTGGCGGTACTCGTCTACCAGGCGGCAGTCAGCCCGGAAAAAATTCACATTACTGGCCCCCTGCCCTATTCGCTAATCTGAAAACACACGAGAAATTATGCCGCTGAAGAAACCCGCCGTCATCCTCCTGAGCGGAGGTCTCGATTCAACCACCGTCCTGGCCATTGCCGGTTCCCAAGGATACGCCTGCAACTGCCTCAGTTTCGACTATGGCCAGAAGCAGACGATCGAGTTGGAAAAAGCCGGAGAAATCGCAAAAAGATACGGCGCCGAGCGCCATCTGATCCTGAGACTGGATCTCGGCAAGATCGGCGGCTCCGCCCTGACCGCCGATATCGAGGTGCCAAAGGATGGCCACACAGGGCAACAGGATGCCATTCCGGTCACCTACGTGCCGGCGCGAAACACGATCCTGCTCGCCCATGCCATAGCCTGGGCCGAAGTTCTCGGAGCGTGGGACATCTTTATCGGTGTCAATGCGGTGGACTATTCAGGCTATCCCGACTGCCGTCCGGAGTTCCTCGAGGCGTTCACCCGAATGGCAAATCTCGGAACCAGGGCAGGAGTCAGCGGCGGGACAGGCTTTGTCATCCACGCACCACTGCTGCGCCTGAGCAAAGCCGAGATCATCAGAAAGGGGATGCAGCTGGGTGTCGACTACAGCATGACCCACAGCTGTTACGACCCTCAGGGGACGAAGGCCTGCGGACACTGCGACGCATGCATCCTGCGACTGAAGGGGTTTGCCGCGGCGGGAGAAATCGACCCGGTGGAATACTGCTGACCGGCTGCTACAGGTCCCGGTGCGTGATGCGGCCATCCCTGATGGTCAGCACCGCCTTGCCACGAAACTGCCAGCCATCGAAAGGCGTATTCCTTGCCTTTGACCTGCCCGTTGCAGCGGAGTAGGTAAAAAGCCTGTCCGGATCGACTACCGTAAGATCGGCAGGCTCGCCGCATGCGATCCTGCCCCCGCCTACCCCGAGAATCCGGGCGGGCGCACAGGACATCCGATCAACCAGTTGCACGGGGCTCAACACCCCTTCGTGAACCAGCCTCAAAGCAAGCGGCAGAGAGGTCTCCAAGCCAATTATGCCATTGGCTGCATAGCTGAACTCGACATCCTTCTCCAGGACTGAATGCGGGGCATGGTCAGTCGCGATGGCATCCAGCGTGCCGTCTGCCAGAGCCTGGCGGATCGCCTGCCTGTCACGCTCTGAACGGAGCGGCGGATTCATCTTGGCATGGGTGTTATAGTTGCCGACATCTTCCTCGGTCAGGGAAAAATAATGCGGCGCCGTCTCGGCGGTAACCCTGACTCCCCTCAGTTTTGCCTGACGGATCAATGCAACGGATGGTTCGCTGCTGACATGGGAGATATGCACCCTGGCGCCGGTCAATTCGGCGAGAGCAATCTCCCGATAGACCATGATGCTCTCGGCCGCCGCTGGAATCCCCCGAAGCCCCAACCGGGTCGAGACCGGCCCCTCGTTCATGCAGCCATTCCGGCTGAGCGACATCTCCTCGGCATGCGACATGACCAGCAGATCGTGGCTTGTCGCGTATTCCATCGCCCGACGCATCAGCTGGCTGTCCACAACCGGCATGCCGTCGTCCGTCAAGGCGACAGCCCCGGCGCTCTTCATCTCGCCGTATTCGGCGAGATGCTCGCCCATGCTCTCCCGGCTGATCGCACCCACCGGATACACCCGCGCTGCGCAACCTGCGGCCTTTTCCAGGATGAACCGCGTCACGGCGGCATTGTCATTGACCGGCCTGGTGTTCGGCATGCACGCAACGGCGGTGAACCCCCCGGCGGCAGCTGCCGAAGTTCCGGTTTCAATCGTCTCTTTGTACTCATGACCTGGCTCGCGCAGGTGCACGTGCATGTCGATCAAACCGGGAGTCACCCATTTGCCGGAGAGATCAAGACAGAACGCCCGCTCGGGTACCTCCGGCCGGGATGCGATGAACACGCCGTCTTCAATCCAGACGTCCCCAATCCCATCCTTGCCTGTCGCAGGATCGACAATGCGACCGTTCTGCAGGATGATCATTTCAGTCGTCATACGCCCCCCTGGCCGTCATCGCTTTTCTCGCCTCCCATAACCAGGTACAGCAGGGCCATTCGAACCGCGACACCGTTTCTGACCTGCTCAAGGATAACCGAGGATGCTCCGTCTGCGACATCGGGGCTCAGCTCGACCCCCCTGTTGATCGGCCCCGGATGCATGACCAGGACATCGGGTTTGGCCTGTTCGAGACGGCGCCGGTTGACCCCGAAATATGTTGCATACTCCCTCAGACTGGGTATCAGCGGATCGTTCTGCCGCTCCTTTTGGATACGCAGCGCCATGACCACATCCGCCCCGTCGATTGCATCTTCGACGGCATGACAGACCCGTGCGCCCAGTCGTTCAACCGCTGCAGGGATGAAAGTTGCCGGTCCTGCTACGCAGACCTTCGCCCCCAGCTTAGAAAACCCGATAATGTCAGAGACCGCCACCCTGCTATGCGCGATATCGCCGATGATGGCGATTTTCAAACCGGCGAGTTCTTTCTTGTGATCAAGTATGGTCATGATATCAAGCAACCCCTGGCTTGGATGCTCATGCGCTCCGTCGCCGGCGTTGATGATCGAAGCGGCGATATGCCGGGCAAGCAATTGCGGCGCACCGGAGCAGGAATGCCTGACGACGATGATGTCAGGACTCATCGCCTCGATATTCCGCGCCGTATCGACCAGGGTTTCCCCCTTGGTTGCCGAACTGGTGGACGCGGCGATATTGAACGTATCGGCACTCATGCGCTTGGCGGCTATCTCGAACGAGGTCCGCGTCCTGGTGGATGGCTCGAAAAACAGATTGACAATCGTTTTCCCTCGCAGCGTCGGAACCTTCTTGATCGATCTGGCGGAGATCTCCCGGAAAGACCTGGCCGTCGCGATGACATGCTGAATATCCGGTTCTGAGAGCTGCTCCATCCCGAATATATGCCTGTGTCTGAACCGATAATCAGATTTCACTCCCACCCTTCTCTCCTGCGCAGGGAAGACAGCATCATTGAATTACGTCACCTATCCGGCTCCAGCGAATGGAAAGCAACCTGTCCACGGACAGCAGGGAAGTCTCGATATCCCAAGACCAGTACAGTATGAAGGCCTTGCCGAGGATGTCGGAGTAATCGACAAATCCCCAGAAACGGCTGTCGTAGCTGTTATCCCTGTTATCTCCCATGACAAAGATCTTGCCCGCCGGAACTGTCACCGGCCCGTAATTATCTCGAGGACTGGCCGCGGAGCTGTATATCTCGTCTGTCGAGAAATGGGCCTGCAGGTCGACAACCTCGGCGTCATTGATGATCAGCCGCTTGTTGACAATTTCAACCTTGTCCCCCGCAACCGCGACAACCCTTTTGATATAATCGATATCCCGGTCCTTGGGGAAGCGGAAGACCACGACATCGCCACGAACCGGACTCTTCCATGGAATCAGCAACTTACCTGTAAAGGGCATCCGCAGCCCGTAAATGAACTTGTTGACCAGAAGGTGATCTCCTATCTGCAACGTCGGCAACATCGACCCGGATGGTATCTTGAAGGCCTGGACAATAAATGTTCGAATGCAGAGAGCAAGCAAAACCGCGACAGCTATCGCCTCGACATACTCCTTGACTATCGACTTACTCTCTTTTTTCCCTGCCAATTTCTTCCTCATTTACAGTATACTGAAAATTGTTATCGCCGATCTCCCATGATGCGCCAAAAATACTGTACTCGCCCTTGAATTACAAGTCAGTTCACCCCTGTCACAACGGATGCCATGCCAATCCCTTTTCCCTTTAATTTCAATAAAAAAACAGCGTATTCATACAATATGAAGAGGAACATTCTTTAGTTTCAACTACATATAGTAGCTCAATTTCAGTTAGCGCCACATCTCCATCATTAACTTCCTGTTTAAAAAGAATATTTTTTACCGAATCCTGCTTGTTTTTCTTGACAAACAATAGCATATATGTCCTATATAGTAATTATTATGCAAAGTCTGCATGTTAGCCGCTTTCTTGAGCAAACCTGGCGTTGTAATTATTGAATAAATTTTCACTCCCTCGCAGATCATGAACCTTCCTTTTCTCTCACAAGACAACCTGGTCGTAGGAGTTGATATCGGATCGCATGCCGTCAAGGTTTGCCAGTTGAAACGCGCCGATAATGCGTATTCGATCGTAACTCTCGGCAGCGTCACACTCCCCGAGGGGGCAGTGGATGATGGGACGCTCAACGATGCAGAAGCTGTTGCCAAGGCTATTTCCGGTCTGTTCGCCAACCTCAAGATCAAGAATAAAAAAGTTGGTTTTTCCATTTCCGGCTACTCGGTCATCGTCAAAAAGGTCAATCTTGCTGTAATGGAGGAGAAAAAACTCGAGGAACACATCATGTCCGAAGCGGAGCAATATATCCCTTTCGACATTGAAGATGTTTATCTCGATTATCAGGACCTCAAGACGAATACTGATACCATTGAACGGACCGACGTCATGCTCGTCGCAGCAAAAAAGGAGATCGTCGACGACTATCTGGAGATGCTCAAAAGTATCAACCTCATACCCGTGATAGTGGATGTCGACGGATTTGCACTTGAAAACACCTATGAATACAGCTACCCCAAGGTCGACAATGTCGCCCTGGTTGATATCGGCGCCTCGAAGATGAACATCAATATCCTTTCAGGCGGCATATCCGTCGTTGCCAGAGACATCGTGGTAGGCAGTCGGCAACTGACAGAACAACTCCAGTCGTCCTTTGATCTTGAATTCGAGGAAGCCGAGGCGCTGAAACTCGGCATAATTCCGGCAGAGGACAAACAACCTCAGATCGAGAAAATATTTTCAACCACGTGCACGCAATGGGTTTTGGAGATCAAGAAAGCCATTGATCTCTATCACTCCAACCATCCCGATGCGCCCCTGCAGAAGCTGGTCTTGAGCGGAGGGGGATCAAAGGTCGTGGGTTTTGCCGATTTTCTGGCGAAGGAGACATCCCTTGAAGTTGAAATCTTCAACCCTTTTGCCAAAATGCTCTCAAACGACAAGAAGATTGATCCAGAATATCTGAAAAACATTGGACCTGAAATGGCAATTGCGACCGGTATAGCCATCAGGCCATCAGTTTTTTAGGACATCCTGTCAACGGAAAAGATATGCTCAGAATAAACCTGTTACCAGTCAGGCAGTTAAAAAGACGGGCAAAGGCACGCAATCAGATCATCTCCATGATAATCGCGTTGTGCTGTCTCCTCATCCTCCTCGGCATCATAGGCGTCTGGCAGGTCGGAAGAGTCAATTCGCTCAACAAACAGATCGCTCAGCTGAACCAACAGAAAGAGGCCTTCAAGCCTATTCTTGCAGATATTGAGAAAATCAAAAGCCAGAAAGAAGAACTCGAAAGAAAGACTGGGATTATAAAGACGTTGCGGAAAGAATCCTCCATCACTGTCCGGGTCCTTGATGAGGTTGCCAAAGCGGTCGATAACAAACGGCTCTGGCTTGATTCCCTCGATCAGCAAGGACCAATACTCAATCTGACCGGTGTCGCACTCGACAACGAGACTGTTGCCCAGTTCATGGATAAGCTCAAGGCATCGGAATTTATAATTGATGTTAATCTCACGAGTTCATCTCTCAAGGTTGTTGCAGAGAGGAACCTGAAAAGCTTTGTCATGACATGCACGACTTCGGCACAGCCCAAGGTTGAAGAAACCAGTGTAACAAAAAAGTAGACTCTCTCGAACATCGGACTAATTGCCAGCATGAAGAAAAGCGACGCAGCATTTGAAAAATTCATCGATACCAAATACATCCCTTTAGAGCAAAAGTATAAGATTGCCATTGCAGTCATCCTTGTGCTCATCCCCATCGTGCTTTTTTTCTTTATATTCTTCCAGCCGAACGCAACCAAAATTACCACACTGAATACACAGAAAGACGGTTTGAACAAAGAGATAGCTGATTTAAGGGCCAAACAAAACGATCTTCCACGGTTGAGAAGAGAACTCGCTGAATCTGAAAAACTGTTCAATGAAGCAGCCGTCCTCCTGCCAAAAGAAAAAGAAATACCCCAACTGCTGAAGGATATTTCGTCCTTAGGTCAAAATGCCGACCTTGAATTCCTCACGTTCAAGCCATTGCCGGATATCCCTAAAGATTTTTACGCCGAACTCCCGATTTCGATCAATGTGCGAGGCCCTTATCACAACATGGGATCCTTCCTTGATCAAGTGAGCAAACTCGGCCGCATAGTTACCGTTTCCAATATCAAGATGAGTGCCCCCACCCTTGATAGAGGCGAAATGCTCCTCGATTCTGATTGCACATTGGTGACCTACCGGTTCACCAATGTCGAACTCCCCAAACAGGACACGAAAAAGAAATAAAGCTCATGGGATTCTGTATGAAAACGAACCAATCGCTATCTCTGAGCCTGACCCGGTCAAGCTTTCTGTTGTGCTTTTCAATCTCCATGATTCTGTCTTTCTTTTGTTTTCCCTCTGCACCCGCTCAAGCAGCAGAGCCTCAGCAGCCCGCTCCTCAAGCAACGTCTGGTGAAGAGTCAAAAAGCGAGTCAGTTCCCTTCGAATATATCCAGACAAACCGCCCAGACCCATTTCTGCCATTCATCTCTGAAAAGGCAACGGCACGGGAAACTGGCGATCCGAACGAAATTATAGAAAAAAACGAACCTTTGACGGGGATGCAGCTCTTCGAACCTGGCCAGCTCAGCCTCGTCGGCCTGCTGGAGACCGGAGGCGAGAAATTTGCCATGGTTCAAGATTCCACAGGAAAAGGATATGTCATTGTTACAGGGACCAAGATCGGCAGACGGGGGGTGGTCAAAACAATTTCTCCAAACAAAGTGCTTATCGAGGAAACTGCTGAAACCCGCGGGGGAAAAAAAATTCTCACATATATTGATATGGTATTAAAAAAAGAGGGAGAAGAATAGAAAATGTACAAAAGGTTCATCATATCCCAGTCGGCCATTTTCTCTGCGCTCTGCCTGCTCTTGTTCTTTTCGTCATCGGCAGTTTTCGGGGCGGACACAAGCGCTGGCAAAGAACAACCCTCCCTGTACCAGATTGCGAAGATTGAACCGAATCTCCAGGGAGACACTTTGACAATGCTGATCGTTGGCAACGGAGAGCCGGCATACACGGTTTCCGAAAGATTTTCCCCATTTCGGGTTGTCCTTGACATCGCCGATGCCGCATTTGATCCAGCAATCAACCCCCAGTCCAAACTCATCCCGGACAATGCGTTTGTCTCTCTTCAGACCTCCCTGCTCACTGATCAGGATCCAACTATCACCCGCTTTGAGTTTACCATTGCCGATACACATGATTACAAAATCACTCGCGACGGGAAATCGATCAAAGTCCAGATCAATCCTGCAGCGGCTGGTACTGCTGCAAAACAGCCTCCTGCCTCCGCATCTCCTGGCTCTATAGTTGCGATAAACGATATCGTCATCAAGACCAGCCCCGAAGAAACAACTATTACTCTTGCCAGTTCGGCACCGTTAACAAACTACACCTCCGATAGCGTCACTGGAAAAGCAGGCGAGAAGCCGTATTTGTATATTGATATTGCCGATGTCAATATCTCTGAACTGATTCGTGAGAAGCAGGTCGGTACCTCTGTTGATGCCATTCAGGTTGAGCAGAAAGGGAATGGGGCACGATTCATTTTCAAGTCAGCTTCATCCTCACTTTTTGAATACAAAGTTGCACACGATGCCGGCCAGATTGTGGTCACGGTTAAGGAAAATCTTGATCTCCCCGGAAATGCACTGGCAGGCTCCTCTCAGCCTGATGTACCCGGTCAATCTGACAAGACTCTCGATACGCTCATCGGCGAAACAGAGAGTATCCTTGCAAAAGGCGCTGATGGAGCCGATAAACCAGGCAAGAAAGATCCCAATGCAGCCCTGGAAGATACCTTCTCATTTGCAGGATATGAAAAACAGCGCATCAGTGTAGATTTTTATAAAATCGATCTCCACAATGTTTTCCGGCTTTTTCGCCAGTTCACCGATCTCAATATCATCGTTGATGAAGCCGTTGAAGGATCTTTGACTCTTGCACTCACTGACGTGCCATGGGATTTTGCATTGGATATAATATGTAATCTCATGGATTTAAAGAAAGAGGAACGATTCAATACCATCGTTATCTACCCCAATAAAAAAACTTTTATCTGGCCGGACCGTCTCGAGGACAATCTTTCTGTTGAAGCCGATACAGAGATTGTTGAGCAGGATGCCTTCATCATCGAACAATCGGCGAATCTATCGAAGGAAATACTGCAAGCTCAGGAGATTTTGCGCAAAGCCCAACTTGCTGACGAAAACGAGGATTTTGAAGAAGCTGCCAGTCTGTATGAACAAGCCAGCAAACTTTGGCCAGATAATGTCAAAATCCTGAACAGACTCGCAACACTGTACCTGGTCAACCTTGGCGTTAACGCGAAGGCCGTTCATTTCGCCAAGGAAAGCCTGGCCAAAGAACCCGGCAACAATAGGGCAGCGCTGTACGCCGCGATAGGGTCCGCCAACATGCAAAGAAATGCCGAAGCGTTGGAATATTTCACCCAGAGTATCAGTGGCACCCCCCCGATGAAGGAAGCTCTGATAAGTTTCGCTACTTTCTGTGAAACGACTGGACAGAACGAACAGGCGATAAAATTGTTGGATAAATTTAATGCTTCTTGGGGCGAAACCATGGACACCATGATCGCAAAAGCTCGTATTTACGACAAGCTTGGCGATACGAAAATGGCTGTCAATCAATACAAGGCGCTGCTCGCCTCTGGCTTTCCGTTGCCTCCGGATCTGAAAAAATATATCCATGGTCGGCTGGCAGCCAGCAGTTTCTGATTGACATTAAAATAGCTTAACGACGTCAGTTCGATCTGATCATCTCATAATCTCAAGAGGTTTTTTATGAAGTCTTCCAAAATCATGCACCTTGCCGCCAGCCTCTTGCTGTTCTTGATGCTTACGTCATGCAGCTCTTTAGACAAACAGTCGGAAGATAAAGCCAAGGCGACGGATCTCTCTTCGGACAAGACGACCGAGGAAGCTGCCGCGGCGAAACCAGATCTCCCGAACACCTTGCCTGTTCAATATCAGAGTCCATCATATCAGGTAGGAGAAGAAAGCAAGGAAGAGTTGACGCAATCCAAAGATGTCGGCATGAAGGTTGGGGCAACCATCAAATCGACTCGAGGCCCGCAACCCCTTTGGGATATCATGAAGCGTCTGGCGGCCATCAAAGGAATGAATATCTCTTGGGCCAGCGATGTTGACCAGAAGGTTCTCGTTGATGTCGATATCAATGCCGGAGACGACTACAACGAAGCCATCGGCAACCTCCTCCGTCAAGTTGATTACTTCCATGAAATTTCCGGCAACACCATAGTTGTCAAGTACAAGGAAACCCGGCAATTTCACATCGCCATGCCGTTTGTCAAGTCTAACTACAAAACCGGAGCAGGCGGCAATGTCCTTGGCAGCGATGATGAGTCCAACAATATCGATGGCACCATCGAACTCAAATCAAGTGAAAATGAATTTGATGTCTGGAAAAGCATCGAGGCCAATCTGAACTCCATCCTCGATGTCTGGACGACCGCAGCGGTCACCGAAACGGCCGAAAAACAAACCACGAATGTGCAGGAAAATCCAGGGAACAACGAAGCAGAGAACAAAGAGACAATAGTGAGCGAGGCTACTCGCCTTCGATCGAGCAACAAAAACGTCTACATCATCGACAAACCGGTCGGAATGGTTACCGTCACCGCCCCACGGCCTTTGCTCGACCGTGTTGACACATACTTCAAAAATCTGAAACGAGAGCTCTATAAGCAGATTTCCATCGAGGCAAAGATCATCGAAGTTCAACTGACCCGCAACTCGAGCATCGGTATCAACTGGAACGAGGTGCTGAAGAACTTCAGCGTGGATGGCGTGGTGGAATTCGGCTCTCAGGCCTTGGGCGGTCAGGTTTATCCGTTTATTTTTGCCGATGAAGAAGGAACAAATGGTGTCCAGAGCATAGATTTGGATGGGGACGGTGTGAGTGACGCCCATACCAAAATCCAGGATCCAACCAGATTTGTATCGAAAGTTGCCATTAATCCACAGAATTTCACGGCCTTCATCAATGCTCTGCAGGAACAGGGAGACACCAAGGTCCTCTCCAATCCGAAAATCAGCCTGATGAATGGACAGCCTGGACTGATAACTGTCGGACGAAACGTAACGTACATTGATAATATCGAATCCGATCTGGACTCAGAAACAGGGATTGTAACCTACACTGTCAACACAGAGCGAATTTTGTCGGGTATCGGCATGGCGTTGACCGCCACAATTCTCGACGATAAGGAAATCATCCTCAATCTGGTTCCGGTAACATCAGAGCTGGTTGAACCAATTGAGTACAGAGATGTTGGCACCCTCGGCGCCACCGTTGGTCTGCCTATCGTCAATGTCCGTGAGATGAGCACGACTGTTCGGGTGAAAAATGGCGAGATGCTGGTCATCGGCGGGCTTATCAGTGATATTCAGGAAACCGAAGGAAATTTTGCGCCAGTGGTCGGTAATATTCCTCTTTTCAGATACCTTTTCGGTTACGAGGAAAAGGTCAATCAGAAACGGGAACTCATCATTCTGCTCAAACCGGTCATTATTTAATTTTATTACTCGATCAACAGATAACGTCATATTCAGTATAGGGAGACAATTATGGAGAGGCTGAAATTTCTGGTCATTGGAATACTCGCACTGACACTGGCTGGTTGCGGCCAAACGATCGTCGAAACTCTGAATGTGCCTGAAGCGCCAGGTTTCGATGCCCCCGGCAAGGGAAGAGCGGTGGTTATTCTGCCTTTCGCCGATTATTCGAATGCGGGCAACATTGAATCAGCATACAGAAGAAATATGGCGGTCACTGAAGCCCTGACAGACCGCTTTTCAGCCAACGGGTTCTCGATGCCGGTCCAGGAAGATGTCTTCCAGTATCTTATCAACGAAGGTGTGATCAATTATATTCCTTACGAAGAAACCAAATCGGTATCCATGGTCAATGAGCTGTCGAATGAATGGTCCGATGTCATGAAGGATGAGATCAGGCGATACATCGCTGAACAGAATACGACCAGTGGTGTTGGTGCCACCAGTCCCGGCACCCATGCGTTAACGAAAAATGCCGTAGCAAAAATCGGTCGAACCTTCAAGGCCGATTATGTCGTACGTGGGCGGATACTCGAATATAAATCACGTCAGGATCCAGGTTGGGAACCATGGAAGAAAGGTATCCTGCCCTTCATCAATGGCGGTACCAGCAGGATAATGTTCGGATTCGCCAGTTCAGATCTCTACGACGAATGGAACCAGCAGATCACCGGTGCTGTGTACGGAGCCCGCATCGGTTATGAGCACAGCAATTGGCCATGGGAAGAAGATGATGGAGAGACCATTTTCGGCATGAGCAGCGGCGACGATGCAAATGCCATACTGTGGGGTTCAATCGGATCTGAACTCGGCAAGCAGTCGTATCGCAGCGGCGACGTCGATCAGGCTGTTGTCCAACTCCGTGTCTGGGTCCAGGAAGCCACTTCTGGTAATGTTATCTGGACAAATCGCGTGGATGTGAAAGTTTCACCGGAATCGTTCTTTGCCGATAATCAGTATGATGCGCTGTTTAACAAAGCGATTGAAAAAGGGGTAACAACGCTGATCGACAACTTTGTCAGCACAGGCCTCTGATCCCCGGCACGACCAGCACCAGAATCTCCCTGCAAAAAGCCGCAACCCTGCCTGGGTTGCGGCTTTTCTTTTTCTAATTCTTTCCCTCTCTTTTTTTCTTCGCGCTCTGGAACAGAGCCATAAAATTGATGGGCTCCATGAGAAACGGCGTAAAACCTCCATCGATCGACACCTGACTGACAATCTGGCGGGTAAACGGAAAAAGCAGGGTAGGACAATCGACTTTCAACACCATATCGTGATGCTCCTCGGGAATATTCCTGAGGAGAAATACGCCGGCATGTTCTATCTCCAGAACAAACATCGCCTTTTCATCGTCCTGAGAGATGACCTTGGCGGTAATCTGCAGAGAAACCTCCCAGTGATCGTCATCAATCTTCCTGTTGTTCATGTTAAGATTGAGTTCGACCTTTGGTTCAGCCTTCTGCGGAGTAATAAAAACCTGAGGAGCAAACGGATTCTCGAAAGAGAGATCTTTGACATACATCTTCTGCATTCGAAATTCCGGCCGGGCCTTTGTCTCAGGGTTTCCATTTTTTTCTGACATTTTTAACCTCTTTGAATTTTCATATCATTTGCAGCTGCAGACATTTTTATCCTGACGCGGCATTAAACTGCACTTCCAACGAACAGGCAAGTTTTTCAATGCCCTGAGATCCAATCACTCTTCCAGAACCTGCTGCAGGAACCTGCCAGTATGGGAAGCCGGCACCTTCGCAACCGCCTCCGGCCTGCCGCTGGTCACAATACGCCCTCCCCCGTCGCCCCCTTCCGGGCCGACATCGATGATCCAATCAGCCGTCTTAATAACGTCGAGGTTATGTTCGATGACGACAACCGTGTTTCCCAGATCGACCAATCTGTTCAATACATTCAGCAAATGCTGTATATCCGCCGGGTGCAGACCGGTGGTGGGTTCGTCGAGGATATACAGCGTCTTCCCGTTGCTTCGGCTTGAGAGCTCTCTCGCCAGTTTCACCCGCTGGGCTTCTCCTCCTGAAAGGGTCACGGAAGACTGCCCCAATGTGATATAAGATAATCCTACATCATACAGGGTCTGCAGACGATTTTTGATTACGGGAACATTTTTAAAGAATTCTAGTGCTTCTTCAACAGTCATCGCCAAAATCTGATGGATATTCTTTCCTCGATAGGCGATCTCGAGCGTCTCGACATTGTATCTCTTTCCCTGACATTTCTCGCAGAGCACGTAGACATCGGGAAGAAAATGCATTGCGATCCTGATTTCTCCATCGCCCTCGCATGTCTCGCATCGACCCCCCTTGATATTGAAACTGAAACGACCCGCCTTATACCCTCTCGCCCGTGCCTCCGGCAACCGGCTGAAAAGTTCCCGGATAGGAGTAAAGACGCCGGTATAGGTAGCCGGATTTGACCGGGGTGTTCTGCCGATCGGGCTCTGATCGATATCCACGATCTTTTCGATGCACTCCAGACCGGAAAGACGGGCTCCATCCATCTCAACGGTGTCTCGTCTGCGCTCAGTTCCTTTCTTTGCCAGTTTATATAAGGTTTCGATGACCAGCGAACTTTTCCCCGATCCGGAAACCCCGGTAACGCAGGTCAATACACCGACGGGGAAAACGGCGTCAACGGATTGGAGATTGTTTGCCGAGGCGTTTGTCAAACGCAGTCCCTTCTTTTGGATTGCAGCTGGCGTTCGGCGTTGTTGCGGCAACGCAATTTTTTGCCGTCCTGAAAGATATGCCCCGGTAATGGAATTCTGCTCTTTCAACAGACCGGGAACAGGACCATTGTAAACGACCTCGCCCCCATGAACCCCTGCTCCCGGCCCCATATCGAGGACGTGGTCGGCAGCAAGTATCGTATCCGTATCGTGCTCAACCACGATGACAGTATTCCCGAGATCCCGCAACTCCTGCAGAGTCCGGATCAGCTTCTGATTATCCCGCTGATGGAGACCGATACTCGGCTCATCGAGAATATAAAGGACACCGGCCAGCCTTGACCCGATCTGCGAGGCGAGTCTGATACGCTGAGCTTCCCCACCGGACAGGGTCCCTGCCCTGCGCTCCAGGGAGAGATAGCCGAGGCCAACGTCTTCAAGAAAGATCAGTCTGTCGACGATTTCCTTGAGAATGGGTTCGCCGATTTTTCGCTGCCGGCTGTCCAGTGGCAGAAGCGGCAGTTCTGTAAGCAACCTTCCGATCGATTGGCAGACCAGACCATGTATGTTCCATTCCCCTATTCGGTATGCGAGGGATTCCGCTTTCAGACGCGTTCCACGACACAGGGGGCAGAGCTGTTCGTTCATGTATTTCCCCAGTTCTTCCCGGATCATATTCGACTGGGTTTCATGAAATCTTCTGTCCAGCTGGGGAATCACTCCCTCGAACCGACGGACGTCAGTCATGGTCCGTCGTTCGTTACGATACTGGAAACGAATATCCTCCCTGCCTGATCCGAAAAGGATAACCTTTTTGACCTTAACCGGGAGATCTGCAAAAGGAGTGTCGAGAGAGAAACCAAAATGGGCGGCAACGCCGGCTAAAATCTGCCCGGTATATGACGAATCCTTTCTCCAGCCCCAGGGTGCAATCGCACCCTCTATGATGCTTTTTCCTTCATCAGGTACAACCAGCGCCGGATCGAAAAACTGCTTCACACCCAGACCGCCGCATTCCGGACAAGCCCCCTGAGGATTGTTGAAGGAGAAGATCTGAGTGGATGGCGGCGGAAGCGAAATCGAGCATGTATGACAGGCGGCATGCTCGCTGAACAGCTGGTCCCGATCCTGATCGACCAGATGAATCAGCAGGTAGCCTCCCGATAGCTTGACCGCAGTTTCCACAGAATCGGACAATCTCCGGCGAATGGAATCCTTGATGACCAGCCGATCCACCACAACTTCGATGGTATGCCGGCGATTTTTCTCAAGCTCAGGGGAATCACCCAGTTCGATGATTGTACCGTCGAGGCGAACCCGGACAAAACCCTCCTTGCGAACCCGTTCCAGTATCAGTTCATGACGCCCCTTCTTGTCCGAAACAATTGGAGCAAGCAAAATGACTTTGGTCCCTTCATCGAGCCCGAGAAGGATCTCGACCATGTCCTCCACCGACTGCGCCCTGATCTCGTTGCCGCACTGGGGACAATGGGGATGGCTGCAACGGGCGAACAGGAGCCGGAGATGATCGTAGATCTCTGTCACAGTGCCAACCGTGGACCGTGGGTTCTTGCTCGTCGTTTTCTGCTCTATCGAAACCGCCGGAGAGAGCCCCTCAAGCGCGTCGACATCAGGCTTATCCATCTGACCGAGAAACTGCCGGGCATATGTCGAGAGCGATTCCACATATCGACGCTGGCCTTCTGCATACAGCGTATCAAAAGCCAGTGTTGATTTGCCCGACCCGGACAGGCCTGTAAAAACAACGAGTTGATTGCGGGGAAGGTCGACGCTGATATTTTTCAGATTATGCATCCGGGCCCCCCGAATGCTCAATTGCTTTGGTTCCATGAAACGGTATGATAAGGGATGAGGAGCAGATGCCGGCTGGAATTGCTCAGAGGAGAAGGCTGTGATCGACCTTGATGCATCGGTCCATAACAGCGATAAGACCGTGTTGCCGGGCGTATTCGGCCGCTTCCTGATTGACGATGCCAAGCTGCATCCAGACGGCCCCGGCACCGATGCGCACAGCCTCCATGACAACCGGCATGACCTCTTCCGAGCGCCTGAAGATATCCACGATATCAATGTGTTCAGGTATCGACCGGAGATCCGGGTAACATTGCAAACCAAGGATCTCACTCTGTCCAGGATTGACCGGAAAAATCGTGTATCCGGCGTTCAGAAGATATCTGCCAACCATGTTGCTTGGCCTGGTCTCTTTCGGCGACAGGCCGACAATGGCAATTGTTCTGGCCCGGCGTAGCAGCCCGGCTACTTCCGTGTGCGGATGTGTGTCGATCATATGATATCCTGTCTTGCGGAGAGAAGGAAAAACGCCTGGGAAGGTGCAGAGAAAAATGATTTACCGGTGAATATGCCTGTGGTAGCCTGTTGGTTTATAATGGTGAGGCCATGGACAAAAGTCAAGAGAGTAAGTATATACTCAGACACTGGCCAGAACCGGCCGGCCATTGGCCCTCTGCGGCAACCTGCATTTCTCACCTGCAACGAACAACGAGGAAACTCCATGAATTTTCAAGATATAATCTTCAACCTCGGCAAGTACTGGGCCGACCAGGGCTGCCTGATCCAACAGCCGTATGACATGGAGGTTGGAGCCGGCACGTTCCATCCGGCGACACTCCTCCGCTCTCTCGGCCCTGAACCCTGGCGGGCCGCCTATCCCCAGCCGTCACGGCGGCCAACGGACGGCCGCTATGGCGAAAATCCCAACCGACTGCAGCACTACTACCAGTATCAGGTCGTACTCAAGCCGTCCCCGCTGGAAGTCCAGGATCTATACCTCGCCAGCCTCGAACGCTTCGGCCTGAACCTGAAAGAACACGACATCCGCTTCGTCGAGGATGACTGGGAGTCGCCAACCCTAGGGGCCTCCGGCCTCGGCTGGGAGGTCTGGCTGGACGGCATGGAGATCACCCAGTTCACCTATTTCCAGCAAGCCGGTTCGATCGACCTGCACCCGACTACTGTCGAGATCACCTATGGCCTGGAACGCATCGCCATGTATCTCCAAGGGGTGGAGAGTGTCTACGACATAGCCTGGAACGACAGCATCACCTACGGGGAAATATTCCACCAGGCGGAAATCGAATTTTCAACATTCAATTTCGAAGAAGCGAATGTCGAACGACTCACATCTTTTTTCGATATCTACGAGGACGAAGCGACCAAACTCATCGAGAAGAAATTGATCCTGCCGGCGTACGATTACTGCCTCAAGTGTTCGCACACCTTCAACCTGCTCGATGCCCGCAATGCCATCAGTGTATCGGAAAGGACCAGATATATCGGCCGGATAAGAAATATTGCCAGGAAAGTTGCCGAGTGTTATGTCGCCCAGCGTCAGGAAATGGGCCACCCGCTATTGCAGAAAAAATGATTGTGGCGGAAGTGCATGGGAATCGAACCCACCTGAGAGGCTATTAACCCCACACACCGGATTTGAAGTCCGGGAGAGCCACCAGTGCCCTGTCCACTTCCGCAAATGGCCCGTTGAGACGAGTAAGGCCACCATATTAATTAGTATTGACCTTGAAAACAAGTTTTTATTATACTGTGCAGTTTCAAAATCGTACCCAAGCAGCCGTGTCCCAAACCAGGGGCCCGGCCTGAAAACCCTATCATTCCATCACCTCTAAACTCAACAATACTCCTATGCAGTGCGAACGACTCATCAAACTGGCAAAGTCATGGTATCTCAGTGTCAGAGATGAAACCATGGCTCCCGCCCGGATGATTTCCTTTATTGAACAGCATGTTGCCCATTGCGAGGTCTGTCAGGCCGACCCGGATATCCAGGATGAGATTGCCAAGATAACCGAAATCATCCTTCCGGAATCCAAGATTCCCAAGGCAATGCGTTTGAGCAGCGATGTCGAAGAAGATGACGATGACATCGACGATGAGGACGACGACCTCAGCGAAAGCTCGGACGATGAAGAGGATGAGGATCTCGAAGACATTGACGATCTCGATGAAATCGATGAGGAAATCGAGGAGGAGCCCCTTCTCGACGAGGAAGACGATATCTGAGACCTTGCCTGTGCGGGTACGGTAACCGGAGGTGCCGTACCCGCCCATCGCAGCATGTTCATTTGCCCTGCCATCCAGCCAGTTTCGCCCCGATAAAGTCAGTAACAATCCGCAGCTCTTCATTGCCTTTGCCGACGACCCTCAGATGCGGCCCGAAGGCGAAAAATACCCGCTGCTTGACGCTCAACTTCCCAAAATCCTTTATATATTTCCCATTCGTCCAGGCGTCGGTCTTCAACGCCAGCGGCACCACCGGCACATCGGCTTTTTTCGCCAGCTTGACACCAATCGAACTCATCTGAACCGGATCGAAGGTATTTGTCCTGGTGGTCTGGGGAAAGACGATGATCGAGATCCCCTTGCCGAGCCTCTCTTCCCCCTCTTCCAGGACAATCTTCAAATCCTGGCGAGGATTGTTCCTTGTCACTGCGACCGGATTCCGGGAGCGCATGACGTGCTGGAATACCGGGTAGGTGAGCAGGCTCTCCTTGACGACGAAGGTTACCGGTTTTAACGGCTGGACCATCACCGGCAGGATCAGGGTCTCCATCATGCTCATATGATTACCGATAATCACACAGGGCCCCTCAAATCGGGTCAGTTCCTCAAGTCCATTGATCTCAACCCTCATCCCGATCCGTTCCAGCAGATGAAGCACTTCGAGGCTGCTTTCCGCCCACATCCTGCCATCATACCTGCCCGTCTTCGCCAGGTTGCTGGCCCGGAACACAACACCAATAAAATGGCTGTAAAAATAGAGCGATGGCCACATCTTCGCCAGGAATGGCCGATTTTGTCCGGTTGTCATCGCAGACGAATACGATGAACCAGACTGCAACAATTCATTCATTTCCCACCCCGTAGTTCTTTGCCAGCAACCGCAATCGGTCTAAATCCACTTCATTTTCCTCAGATACAGCAACTGTACAACGAAGATCAAGAGGATCACGAGACAGAATGCCGCGAACCCCCAC
>WBUQ01000062.1 GCA_008933635.1 Desulfobulbaceae bacterium
GTGACCGTCCGCCGGCCGAAGAATTCCATGATCTCCCTGATCCAGCCCAGGGTCGATTTGAACAGGTAGGCGTTGCGTCGATTCTCGTGCCGGATCTTCGTGGCGATCGGCAGGTCGGCCTCGTCGATCTTCTGCACATGGGCCAGGACCTGCACCAGTTCCTCCTTCTCGCGCATTACCTCGGTCAGTCCTTCGACATCGAGGTTTTTCGCGCATTCACGCTCCTCGAAGATCACGTCGAGCAGGCGGACAAGCTGGTCATGTGTGGTTTGGCTGCTCATGGTTATTTTCCTTCGACGAGGAACTGCAGCAGCGACGAAGCGACCTTCTGCAGATCGGGTTCATAGGTGCCTTCGGCGATCTGGGCCTTCAGCTCCTGGACCCTCTCGGCCCTCTCGGAGCTGCTGGCGCCGCGCATTGCCTGGGCCTTGTGGACGTCCTGCAGCACAGAGGAGAACTGCACCTTATCCGTCGGCATCCCTTCCGTCTTCTTTTCGGTCTTGGACGTCTGGGTCTTCTTGATGTTGCCGATCTGCCCAGGTCCCCCGACCCCGAAAAATTCAATGCTCATGATTTCACCTAGGTTAACGATTTCCGGCCTTCATCCGTCACTCCGGCCCATTCGTCGAGTTTCTGCATGACAGCGTCATAGGTCTGGTGCGAGATGTCGGGAAGCCAGCCGCCGAACGCGTCCAGGGCTTCCTGGAATCCCTGTGCCACCCCTTCCTTGATGGCGTCGAGCCGGCTGACGTCGCCGCCGGCGATACCGATTGCAAGATGTACAATACGATCGGAGGTTTGTTCAACGCCAAAGTATCCGTCATCGGCGATCAGCGCCTGGGCATCCTCCTGACTGAGGCTTTCCAGGTCGATTTCGCCGCTGTCGGTTGCGACTTTGAGGTCGATGCCCTGTTCTTCGAGGATATTCATCACCAGGCCGCGCAACAGGTCGTAGCCATCGTTCGTGCCGCCCTGCAGCGTCATCGAGCTGGTGTAGGTCAGCGCCGATTCGGATGCGCTGTAGGTCAGGGAGACCTTGTCATTGGCGGCGATCAGCCGTTCGGACAACCCGGACTGTGCGTTTTCCTGTCGGGCTCTGCTGTCGTTTGCCTGATAACTCTGTAATACCTGGGGGTTGGCTCCCTGGAGAATTCCTGCGCTCTGTATCATTTTCCGCCTCCTTGCTCTCGTGGAACATGCATCCGTGCATGACAATTCGAGATACGTGATCTGCTCTTGGATCTTTTATCGGAGCGGCGGAAAGGAAAGTTTAGAAAAAAAGATTGCCGGAATGGGAGGAGGATTGCTGCGAGGGGGATGGGGTCAGCGGCGTTTTTCGACGAGATCCTTCAGCTGTTCGTACATCGCCTTGCCGAGACCGATGCCATCGCCCGCCGCGACGGCGCGGGCCCGTTCGGTGTCGAGCATTTCCTCGTAAACCTCCGTGGCTGTGTTCTTTTCGAACAGTCCGCCTTCAGGGATGGTTTTGCGCATCGCCTTGAACATCTCCATGACGAAGATGGCCTCGAACTCGCGGGTGGATTCCCTGAGCCGGCCCAGGTCGCGTTCGTTGCGCATCTGCTGCGGTGTTCGCGGTGTCGCGCTGCCGGCGATGATTCTCGGATCGATCTTCAAATCCATAGATGGTTCCCCGTTGTGGAATTTTTCTTTTACAGAACAACCAGTTCGCCGTGCATCGAGCCGGAGGCCTTGATCGCCTGGAAGATGGCGATCAGATCGCGCGGGGTGGCGCCGATGGCGTTCAGGGCGTTGGCGATCTCGCCGATGCTGACGCCCTTTTCCATGTCGAGGAGGACCAGCTGCCCTTCATCTTCGCTGATCGCCATCTCGGTCTGGGGCACAACGACGGTTTCCCCTTCGGCCAGCGGGTTGGGCTGCACAACATCGGCCGATTCGCGGACGATCAGGCTGAGGTTGCCATGGGAAACGGCGACGGTCGACAGGCGCACATCCTTGCCCATGACGATGGTGCCGGTCCGCTCGTTGACCACGACCTTCGCCGAGGTGTCGGCCTCGACGTCGAGTTTTTCCACCTCGGCGACGAATCCCACCAGATCGTTTTTCTCGGTCTCGGGAATGGCGACGGTGACAGACCCGGAATCGAATGGGCGGGCTGTTTTCTCGCCGAAACGGGCGTTGATTGCCTCGGCCATGTTGGCGGCGGTGGTGAAGTCGGCCTCGTCGAGCTGATAGGTGAGGGTGCCGTCGGCGCCGAGATCGACCGGCACGGTATTCTCGATGATCGCCCCACCGGCGATGCGGCCGACGGTCGGATGGTTCTTCTGGGCCTTGGCGGCCTTGCCGCCGAAGGAAAAGGCGCCGAGGGTGATCGGACCTTGGGCCACGGCATAGACCTGACCGTCCGCTCCCTGCAGCGGGGTCATGATCAGGGTGCCGCCGGCCAGGTTTTTGGCGTCGCCGATCGAGGAGACGTTGACGTCGATCGTCGAGCCGGGCCGGGCGAAGGGCGGCAGAGTGGCAGTGACCATTACCGCCGCGACGTTCTTCAGCTTGATATCGTCGATATCACGGGCGTCGATGGTGATGCCGTTCCTGACCATCATGTTGTATACCGACTGCAGGGTGAAGCGGGATTTCTTCATGTCGTCGCCGGTGCCGTTGAGTCCGGTGAGCAGGCCGTAGCCGATAAGCTGGTTGTTGCGGACGCTGTTGATCTTCGCCAGATCCTTGATACGGGCGGCAACGGCCGGGGCGACGGACAATTGAAACGTCAGGACGGCGCTCAGGATAAGGAACAGGTATTTCATGATCAGCCTCTTGTGGTCACCAGGTGCGCTGCTTTCCTAAAACGGCCAGACGTTGTCGAGGGTCCGCATCAGCCAGCCGGGTTCCTGCTTGTCGGCGATGGCCCCGTTGCCGGTATAGGAGATGCGGGCGTTGAGTATCTTGTCCGATAAGATGGTGTTGGCGGCGGTGATGTCCACCGGCCGGACGATGCCGGTGAGGTAGATGATCTGCACCTCGTTGTTGACCATCACCTCCTTGCCGCCGCGGATCTTGTAGTTGCCGTTGGGGTATTTCTCGATCACCTGGGTGGTCAGCGAAGCAGTCAGCTCGCCGCTTCGCGAGGTGGAGCCGTTGCCTTCGAAGGTGTTGCTGAAATCGGCCGAAACCATGTTGCTGGGGTCGATGTCGGTTTCATGGGCGATGTCGTCCTCCAGGCCGAACAGCGTCGGGATCGCCGCGCTCATGCTGGTGGTGCGGTCGGTTTCGGTCTTGGCCTCCTTGGTGGCGCTCGATTGCTCGGAGATGATCACCGTCACGATATCGCCCACGTTCTGGGCCTTGTGGTCGGCAAAGATCGAGGCATTGGTGTTGGTCCAGAGCGAACCGGGAGTTGGCCGGATTGTCTGTGTGGGCTGGGTCTCCTCGAGCGGTTCCGGGATATTGACGGTACGGTTGTCCGGCCGGGCGCAGGAGGCGAGGAGACAGACGATCAGCAAAAGCAGGATGGCGGGTTTCATATCACAGTGCGACCTCCACGAGACCTGCAGCGGAAACGCGGCACTGCAGGATTTTATTCGAGCTGATGTTCTCGACCTTGATCAACTCGTCCTTGGCGCCGTCGTTTCTGGCGACTCCCAGGGTGGAGAGGAATATTCCGCCCCGGTTGAGGACGATCTTGACGACCTCTCCCTTTCTGACCAGCGGCGGCGCCTGCACCATGGAGAGTTCGATGACGGAGCCGGCCCTGATGCTTCTCAGCGCAATCCTGCCCTCCAGCTGGGCCGGGTCGAGGCAGGGTTTTCTGAATTTCGTGATATCCCTGCTCTCCATGACCAGGTGCCGGGATTCGATCAGGCTGCCCCTCGGCACATCCGCAGAGGCGACGGCAACCGGTGCCATGGCCTCGAAGCGGCCGGTCAGCGACATGTTCTTGCGCACCTTGCCATCGACCCTGAAGATGATGACAAAGCGGCTGCTGCCGAGGATACCGGGGTCGGAGGGAATCACTTCCCATTTCAGGTCGCCCGCCGGCAGGATGAAGGGAATGGGCGTGTTGTCGACGATATACCTGATGTCGGCTGCCGGCAGGTCGTCGCTGTGGGCGGCCAGGTATTCGTCCACGATCTGCTGCAGTTTCTCTGGGCCGATGGTGATGCCGCTGCGATGGACCCTGACCAAGGCTGCCCCGGACCAGACCGTGTCGGCGGGCAGATCGAGGGTGGTTGTCAGCTGCCGGATGATCGCTCCCGAGTCGAGGATGACATCCTGTCCGGGCTGTCCCGCCTGGCCGACGGGTTTGCTTGCCAGGGCCCCGGCCAGCTCGGAATCGTCGCCGAAATCGGCGATGTCGCCAAGGGTGACGGCAACCGTCTCGACCTCGGCGTCCGGCCGGAATGTGATCTCCAGCGCCTGGACCGGCGCGGCGCCGAGCAGCAGCGCTATGAAGAGCAGAATGCGGATCATGGGCATCAGATCAGCTGGTTGGTGGTCTGCATCATTTCGTCCGAGGTCTGGATGGTCTTCGAGTTGATCTCGTAGGCCCGCTGGGTGGTGATCATGTTGGCCACTTCCTCGACGATGTTGACGTTCGAGCCTTCGAGATAGGTCTGGATCAGGGTGCCGAAGCCTTCCTCGCCGGGGACACCGGTGGTGGCGGTGCCGGAGGCGGCGGTCTCGAGAAAGAGGTTGCGGCCGATGGCCGACAGGCCGGCGTTGTTGGTGAAGATGGCCAGCTCAATGGTGCCGATCTCGGTCGGTTCGGTATCGTCACCGATGACGGCGCTGACCTCGCCGGTTTCGGCGATGCTGATTTCATTGGCGCCGTCGGGGATGGTCAGGGCCGGCAAGATGGGGTAGCCTTCCGAGGTGACGATGCGGCCCTCGCTGTCGCGTTTAAGGGCGCCGGCCCGCGTATAGGCGGTATTGCCGTCGGGCATCTCGACCTGGAAAAAGCCGTTGCCTTCGATCGCCACATCGAGTTCGTTCTCTGTCAGGATCAGGTCGCCCTGGGTGAAGATCTTGGTGACGGCGGCGGGCCTGACGCCGAGGCCGATAAGGATGCCGGTCGGCGATTCGGTGTCCGGTGAAGTCTGGCTGCCGGGGACCTTCATCGTCTGGTAGAGCAGATCCTGGAAGTCGGCCTTGCTCTTTTTGAAGCCGGTGGTGCTGACGTTGGCGAGGTTGTTGGCGATGACGTCGATGTTGAGCTGCTGGCCATGCATGCCGGTGGTGCCGGTCCACAGTGAGCGAATCATATCCTGTCGTTCCTTTTTTACATGGTTGTCGGCGGCGATTGGCCCATACTAACTGAGGGTGCCGAGTTCTTCCTGCTGTTCGCTGATGGTGCCATAGCTTTTCAGGACCTTGTGGTAGGTCTCGAAGAGGCGGAAGCTGTCGATCATCCCGGTCATCTCCTCGACCATGCTGACATTCGACACCTCGAGGCTGCCCTGGATCACCGCCGGGTTCTCGATCGGGGTTTCGACCCCGCCGTCGCCGAGGACGAAGGTGGTGTCGCCGCTGCGTTTCAGCATCTTCGGATCATCGACTCCGACGATTGCCAGCTGGGCGATCTCGGCCCGCGCGCCGTCAGGGGTGAGGAGGTAGATGATCCCTGACTCGCTGACCGCGACCTTGCCGATGGTGGTGTCGGGGATGGTGATCTGGCCGTTGCCGGCATCGAGGACCGGCAGGCCGTTGGTCGTCCGCAGCACTCCTTCGGGGTCGATGACGAAATCACCCCGGCGGGTGTAGTGGGTGCCGTCAGGGCCCTGCACCTTGAAAAAACCCTCGCCGTTCAAGGCCATATCCAGCGGGTTTTCGGTCTGGCGCAGCGGGCCGGGGCTGAAATCGGTGAAATTCTGGCGGACCCGGTTGTAGTTGATGCCTCGGGCCTCGGCCGTCTGTTTCTCTCCGCGGAGCAGCGACTCGAAGCTGAGCAGCGATTTCTTGTAGCCGCTGGTGTTGACGTTGGCGAGGTTGGCGCTGGTGTTGGCGATCATCTGCTCGCGGGATATGGCCCCTGCCAGTGCGCTGTATTTTCCTGAAACCATGGTCAATCCCTTCTCGTTGTTACTGGCTCGAAAGCGTTTTCCACTGTATCGGCCGGCAGGCCTTATTCTTAAAGACAATCACCTGCCTGGACGGAAAAAATGTCGGATTCCGGGATGGCCGGGGAGCCGGTGCGGCATCATCGGCCGGCCATGCCGGACCTGGCGGCGAGGCGCGCGAGAGTGACCAGCTGCCTGGCCTCATGGCCCGAGATCGACAGCACCTCGGCGATCTCTTCGGCGGCCATGCCGCTTTCGGCCAGACGATGGACATAGCGGTAGCGCTCCGGCGCGTCCATGGCTTCGGGCCTCGACCGAACGGCCAGTCGCGGCGCCTGCAGGCGGGTGGTGATAGTCGCCTCGTTGAGATTCTGCTGGAACTCGAGGCTGCTGCGGTAGCGCTCCTGGAGATCGCCGTAGCTGCTGCGGATCTCTTCGAGGCTGCCGGTGATCTCGGAGAGCCGGCCGGCCAGGGAGGAATTCCTCCTCTGGACCTGGATGGCTCGGACGACGGCCAGGGCGCTGACGGCCAGGGCGGCCAGGGGGACGACAAGCTGGAATTCGATGTTCATGTGCTCTTTCCTCTCAGTGCAGGCGCGACTGGACCTTGTTCTTCAGTTTGATCAGGGCCTGGCTGTGGAGCTGCGAGACCCTGCCCTCGGAGAGATCCATCGCCTCGGCGATTTCCTTCTGGGTCAGTTCCTCATAGTAGTAGAGGGCCACCACCTGCCTCTCCTTCACCGACAGCTGGCCCAGCACTTCGGCGATGACCCGGGTCAGCTGGTGCTGCTCGAGGCGGTGGGATGGGGAGCTGCCTTCCCGTTCGTCGACGATAGAATCCATGAAGGAGCGGCCTTCTTCAGAGTGGTCCAGTGTCTCGTTGAGGCTGACGCACCCCAGGTGGCTGACCTCGCTTAAGGACTTGCGATACTCGTCCAGCGGGATGCCCATGGCCTCGGCGACCTCGAAATCCTCGGGGTCGCGGCCGAGCTTGAGTTCCAGCTCGCTGATCGTGCGGCCGATCCGGCTCTGCTTGTCCCGGAGGGTGCGGGAAAACCAGTCGAGCTTGCGCATCTCGTCGAGGATCGCCCCTCTGATCCGGTATTCGGCGAAGGTCTTGAACAGGATGTTCTTGCTGGCGTCGAATTTGTTGGCGGCGTCGATCAGGCCGAGCATGCCGGCGCTGCGCATGTCGTCCTTGTTCATGAACGACGGGACATGCGTGACCATCCGGCCGACGAGGATGTCAACCAGGTGCAGGTTGTCCCTGATCAGCTGTGACCGGTCGTTTTCGAGGGGAGTCTGGTCGTAGATCATGTCAGCGCTTCCCGCCGAGGTTGAGAAGTTTCTTCCAGAAGAACTGGATGCTGCCCTTCGGCTCGCTGTGCGACGGTTCGGCGCAGAGATGGCTCGCCAGCTTCTGGAAGGCCAGGGAGGTCTTCGAGGTCGGGTAGAGCTCGCTGATGACCCGCTGCCTGCGGATCGAGTCGACCATCTGCCTGTCCTCGGGGATCGAGCCGAGGTAGTCGATGGAGATGTCGAGGTAGCGGTTGGCGACAAGCGTCAGCTTGCGGTAGACATCGAGGGCTTCCTCCTCATTCTGGATCTGGTTCACCACCAGGTTGAAACGGCGTTCATGGTACTGGGTCGACAGCAGCTTCATCAGGGCGTAGGCGTCGGTGATGGCGGTCGGGTCGGGGGTGGTGACGACGAGGATCTCCTGGGCGGCGGTGTTGAAATAGGTGACATTCTCGGAGATGCCTGCCTCGGTGTCGATCAGGACGAAGTCGAAGTCGCCGTTGAGGGCGTCGAGACCCTCGAGCAGCTGCATCTTCTGCTGAGAGTCGAGGCGGGTGAAATTCTGGATCCCGGAACCGGCCGGCAGGATCTTGATCCCCAGGGGGCCGGTGACCATGATCGACAGCAGATCCTGCTCGCCGGCGAAGAAATGGTTCAGGTTGTAGGCTGGGGTCAGGCCGAAGACCACGTCGATATTGGCAAGACCGAGGTCGGCGTCGAGGATCAGCACGCTCTTGCCCATCCTGGCAAGGGCGTAGGCCGTATTGGCGACCACCGCCGTCTTGCCGACACCGCCCTTGCCGCTGGTCACCGAGTAGACGCAGGTAATGTGATCGTCGTGGGCGGTCAGCGGGGAGGTGGGAGATGCGTTGAGTTCCCGCAGGGTCTTGGCCTGGTCCGCCGTGGTGTATGCAGTGTTAGTCATGCGGGCTACCTTCCTGTGGCGACATGATCAGACTGGCCACGATTGCTGGTGTGATCTCGATCAGATCTTCGGGGACCCGCTGGCCGTTGGTGACAAAAGACAGGGGCTTGCCGTACTGGATCTGGATATTGAACAGGCTGCCGAGCTGGCTGCACTCGTCGATCTTGGTGAAGATGAGACGGTTGATGCCGACCTGGTCGAAACGCCGGACCGTTTCCGTCAGTTCCAGTTCCCTAGTGGTGGCCGACAGCACGAGATGTTTTTCGATCTCGAGGTCGCTGCGGAGAAACGCGGCGAGTTCCTCGATGCAGTATGCGTCGCGGGGGCTCCTGCCGGCGGTGTCGATCAGCACCAGCTCCTTGTCGCGGTGCTTCTGCAGCGCCTGTTCGAGCTGTTCCGGGCTGATGACCACCTCGACCGGCAGGTGCATGATCTCGCCGTAGACCTTGAGCTGCTCGACCGCGGCAATGCGGTAGGTGTCGATGGTGATCAGGGCGATCGAGGGGGAGTGGCGGCTCAGGTAATGGGCGGCGAGCTTGGCCAGGGTTGTGGTCTTGCCGACGCCGGTCGGACCGATCAGGGCGACCCGCCGCTGCCTGTCGGAAGCGCTGAAGTCAGGCGGCTGGACGGCGATATTCTCCCGGATCGTGGTGTGGAAGTAGGCATCGACGGTCTCGGGGTTGTCGAGATCCTCCGGCGTCAGGCTTTCCCTGGCGAATTCGGCGATGGTCCTGGCGGAATCGGCGGCGATGCCGAGGGCATGCAGGCGGGCGAGGAGCGGATCGTTCTGCAGGGAGGCGGCGGACAGCGGATTCTGCAGGCCGGCAGCGGTTTCGCCCGCCGGCGCTTCAGGAGCCGGCCGTTGTTCGCCGGCAGCCATCCTGATCCGGGCGATATCGCCGGCCAGGTCTCTGACCAGGTTCTTCAGCTCATCCATTTCCTGCCGGAAGGCGGCATCGCCGGCAACGGGGCGGCCGGGGACGCGGTCAAATCCGGGAATTTCCCCCTTCGGCGGTTCGACCACGGAGGCGTCGGGGCCATAGGTGATCCCTGGGTCGCTGCCTGCCCCGACCACCCGGCTGAACCTCTTGGAGCGGCGGCTGGTTCCAGCTGCCGTCGCCTGCCGGCAGGCTGCCGGATCCGGGTCGCTTGCGGCCCGGGGAGAGGGGGTGTCGATGGCGGCGGTGATCTCGAGGATAGGTCTGCCGAGCAGTCCGAGCTTGCCGCTGCGGATGGTCCGGGTTGACAGGATCAGGGCGTCCGGTCCCAGCTCCTGGCGGACCATCTTCAGCCCGGTGGCCATGTCGGCCGCTTCGAAGACCTTAACCTGCATTGAGGGCCACCGTTCCAAGTGATCTGACCTTCAGGCTGGGGATCACCTCGTTGTGGGAGATGACCATCAGCGACGGGAAATACCGCTCTGTCAGGCTGCGGACATGGGGCCTGATCTGCGGCGCACTGAGCAGGGTCGGGCGGCTGCCGCCCTCGAACAGGGTGATGACCCTGCCGATCGAGTCGAGGATCTGCTGGGCGATCGTCGGATCGATCGACAGGTAGCTGCCGGTTTCCTTGTGCTGGACCGAGTTGACGATGATGTCCTCGACCTGTTTCGACAGGGTGATGATCGGGATCACCCCGTTGATCGCGAGATTCGAACTGATGGTGCGGGCCAGGGCGTGGCGGACATATTCGGTGAGGATGTCGGTATCGCGGGTGACCGGCGCCCAGTCGGCCATCGTCTCGAGGATGGTCCGCAGGTCGCGGATCGAGACGCCCTCCCTGAGCAGGTTCTGCAGCACCCGCATGATGGTGCCGAGCGAGAGGACCGTCGGCACCAGTTCCTCGACCAGTTTGGGGTAGGATCTGGCGAGGTTGTCGAGCAGGCCCTGGACCTCCTGCCGGCCGATCAGCTCGTGGGCGTACTGCTTGATGACCTCGCTGATGTGGGTGGCCATGACGGTGGTGCAGTCGACGACGGTATAGCCGGCGATCTGGGCCCGTTCCTTCTTGTCCTCGGTGATCCACAGGGCCGGCAGGCCGAACGCCGGTTCCTTGGTGGCGATGCCGCGGATCTTCTCGGTGACCATGCCGGGATCCATCGCCATGTAATGCCCGGGCAGCATCTCGGCCTCGGCCACCTTGACCCCCTTGAGCGAGAAGGTGTACTGGTTCGGCGACAGCTGGAGGTTGTCGCGGATGTGGACCGGCGGGACGATAAAGCCGCTGTTGATGGCGAACTGCTTCCTGATCGACTGGATGCGGGTCAGCAGCTCGCCGTCCTGGGCGGAATCGACGTAGGGGATGAGGCCGTAGCCGACCTCGAGCTGCAGCAGGTCGACGTTGAGCATTTCCTCGTAATTCTCTTCCCGCTTGAGGGGCGCCTCTTTCGGCAGTTCGACGACTTTTTCCGCTTCGGCGCGTTTGCTTTTTTCCATCTGCCAGGCCATCAGGGCAAGGGAAATGGACAGGACGAGGAAGGGGAAGAACGGCAGGCCCGGGATCAGGGCGAAGACCATGACCATGGCGGCGACGACCCACAAGGCGACGGAATTGCGCGAGAACTGGGTCTTCATGTCGCTGCCGAAATCCTTGTCGCCGGAGGAACGGGTGACAAGCAGACCGGCGGCGGTGGAGATGATCAGGGCCGGGATCTGGGCGACAAGTCCGTCGCCGACAGTCAGGATGGTATAGTTGCGCGCCGCCTCGGCCATCGGCATGCCTTTTTGCAGCACGCCGATGACGAAACCTGCGCCGATGTTGATCAGGGTGATGATGATGCCGGCGATGGCGTCGCCCTTGACGAATTTCGACGCACCGTCCATCGCCCCGTGGAAATTGGCCTCGGCGCTGATATCCTCGCGACGCCGGCGGGCCTGGTCTTCGTTGATCAGGCCGGCGTTGAGATCGGCGTCGATGGCCATCTGCTTGCCGGGCATGGCGTCGAGGGTGAAGCGGGCGGCGACCTCGGCGACCCGGCCGGCACCCTTGGTGATGACCATGAAGTTGATGATCACCAGGATGATGAAGATGACCACGCCGATGACGTAGTTGCCGCCGACGACGAACTGGCCGAAGGACTGGATCACCGCACCGGCGGCGGCGGGCCCTTCATCGCCGTGGAGCAGGATGAGGCGGGTCGAGGCGACGTTCAGCGACAGCCGGAACAGGGTGGTGGTCAGCAGGATCGACGGGAAGATCGAGAACTCGACCGCCTTGACGATATAGAGGCTGATGATCAGGATCAGCAGGCCGATGGTGATGTTCGCCGCCAGGAACAGGTCGAGCAGGATCGGCGGGATCGGGATGATCATGATCAGCAGGATCGACACCAGGCCGACGGCGGCCATGATATCGCTGCGCCCCATCACCTGCCGGAGCCGCTCCCGGGTGAACATGCCCTGTACCTGTGCCAGTTCCATTTCCTGTTATCTGCCTTTGAGTGAATAGACGTGGGCGAGTATCTCGGCGACCGCCCGGAACAGCTCTTCCGGTATGGTCGCCCCCAGGTCCAGTTTATGCAATAATCGCGCCACTGGCGGGTTCTCGACCAGCGGGATGTTGTGTTCACGGGCGATCTCGCGTATCTTCATCGCCACGAAATCCGCGCCCTTGGCAATGACCACCGGGGCCTCCATTTTGGCGGAGTCGTAGCGGATCGCCACCGAGAGGTGGGTCGGGTTGGTGATGACGACATCGGCCTTGGGCACCTCGGCCATCATCCTCTTCCTCGCCATCTGCTGCTGGATCGACCGGATCTGGGCCTTGATGTGCGGGTCGCCCTCCGTCTCCTTGAATTCCTCCTTCAGCTCCTGCTTGGTCATCTTCATCTTTTCCTCCATCTCCCACTTTGTGAAGGAGAAGTCGAGGATGGCGATCAGGATCATGACGGCACAGACCTTGGCGAGGATCAGCATCGATATCTTGGCGAGGAAGACCACGGTCAGCGGAATGCTGGTGTCGATCAGGATCAGGGCCTCGTTGAAGTTGTCCATGACGGTCGAGACCGCGACCCAGCTGATCAGCAGGACCTTCAGCAGCGATTTGACCAGTTCGACCACCGAACGCCGGGAAAACATCCGGCCGAAACCCTGGATCGGGTCGAGTTTAGCGAGGTCGGGAATCAGCGGCTTGGCGGTCAACAACCAGCCGAACTGGAGGAAGCTGGAAAAGAAGCCGATCAGCAGCACCAGAGCAAAGAGAGGCAGCAGCAGGATTCCGGATTTCTGCAGCAGAAAGATGAAGAGCTTCATCGTCGACTGCGGCGTCAGGTCGACGGCGTGGATCGACTGCCAGATGGAGGCCAGCAGGTCGCTCAGGCCGCGCCAGAATGTCGGCATGTAGAAGATCCAGAACAGCAGCATGACCGTGAACAGGGCGGCCGTCTGCACCTCCTTGCTCTGGGCGATCTGGCCCTTCTTGCGAAAATCCTCACGGCGTTTCGCCGATGGGGCCTCGGTCCGTTCTCCGCCGCTCGGCGCTTCTTCAGCCATCGTTCATGTCCATGCCGGGCTCTTGGGGGGTTGCGGGAAGAGAGTTCAGCATTGCGCTTCCATTATGGCGGTGGTGAAAAGGGTATCGAATTTTTCTTGCAATTTTCGCTCCGGTCCGGGAGCAGTCGTAAAGAGGACCGGCGGCAGGGAAAGGGCCACAGGATGGCCGTCAGAAGGCGAGATGGGCGAGGATGGTGAGGATTCGCTCAGGGAGTGAGTCAAATTCCCGTCGCAGCAGGATGAAACTGAGATCGAGTGTCAAAGAAATGACAATAAAGGCAATGCCGATATTCAGCGGGAAGGAGAGCAGGAAGACGTTGAGCTGCGGGAACACCCGGGCCAGGATGCCGAGGATCAGGCCGGAAAAGAGCAGGACCGCGAGGACCGGGGCGGAAAACAGCACCCCGAGGGTGAACATGTGGGCGGCCAGCTGCATCAGGTAGGGCACGGCCTCGCCAGTCAGCTGCAGTTTGCCTGGCGGCAGCAGTTCATAGGATCTCACCGCAGTGCGGAGAAAATGGTGGTGGCCGTTGATGGCCAGGAAGATCAGGATGGCGAAGACGTTCTGAAACTGGGAGATGAGGGCGACCTGACGCTCGCCCTGGGGATCGAAGATGTTGGCGGCGGCGAATCCCATCTGGTAGCCGATGACGGTCGCCCCGAATTCGACAGCGGTGAAGATCAGTCTGGCGATCAGGCCGATCAGCGTGCCGAGCAGGACCTCGTTGATGACCAGCAACAGGAAGGGCAGGGGGGCGAAACTGACGGTCGGCAGGTTCTCTCCCATGATCGGGAAGAGGACGAGGGCAATCATCACAACTAGTCCGGTCTTGACGCGGACAGGCGTCTGGGCGCCAGAAATCACCGGGATGGCGCCGATGAACCCGGCAATACGGGCGGTCACCACCAGGAAATCCTGGAACCGTTCGATGGGGATCAGCTGCAGGTCCACAGCTCCACCTAGAAGGTGGCCATCGTGTCGAACAGGCCTATCGTGAACTGGGACAGGATGCGGATAATCCAGGAGCCGAAGATCAGCATGGTGAGGAAGACGGCAACGATCTTCGGCACAAAGGTCAGGGTCTGCTCGTTGATCTGGGTGGCGGCCTGGAAGATCGAAACCAGGAGACCGATGATCATTCCGGCCAGCAGCATCGGCGCCGAAATCATCAGGATGGCCTGGATCGCCTTGCGGCAGATGTTGATCGCGATATCCGGGGTCATGGTTGTATTCCTCGTCACATCCGGGTTACTGGAAGCTCTTGATCAGCGAGCCGACTACCAGGGTCCAGCCGTCGACCAGCACGAAGAGCAGGAGTTTGAACGGCATCGAGATGATGACCGGCGGCAGCATCATCATGCCCATCGACATCAGGATCGATGCAACAATCATGTCAATGACGAGGAACGGGATATAGATCATGAACCCCATGGTAAAGGAGCGCTTCAGTTCCGACAGCATGAAGGCCGGGATCAGGGTCATGGTGGGGATGTCGTCCTGGTCGACAGGCCGGTTGTCGAGGGTGAGTTCGGCCAGCACGCTCAGCTCCTCCTCCTTGACCTGGCTGAACATGAAACTGCGGAGCGGTTTGATGCCCAGGTCAAGGGCCTGCTGCTGGCTGATCCGTTCGGCCATATAGGGCTGCAGGGCGGTTTCGTTGATCTCGCTCAGCGTCGGCGACATGATGAAGAACGACAGAAAGAGCGAAAGCCCGATGATGATCTGGGTCGGCGGCATGTTCTGGGTGCCCAGGGCCTGGCGGATGAAACCGAGGACGATGACGATCCGGGTGAAGCAGGTCATCATCAGCAGGATGCTCGGGGCGATCGACAGGATGGTGAGGATGAACAGTACCTGCAGGGCGGTCGAAACCTGCTGCGGGGTGTTGGCATCCTCGACGCCGAAGCTGATGGTCGGCAGGCCGATCGCCGCCGCGGCGGCGGGCGTCAGCAGCACGAGGCAGGCCGGCAGGGCGAGAAGAAGAAGCTGCGCGGGGACGGAGCGGCTCATGGCGTTCTGTGTGCTGTCGACTGTTCCAGGGCGGCGGCGAACGATTCCTTCCGCCCGGGTTCCACGGGCAGTTCGGCGATCAGCGAAACCCGGTCGGCACTGAGGCCGAGCAGGAAGTGCTGTCCCCTGACTTCGACGAGGCACAGGGATTTCTTCGGCATCAGGTGGCGCAGTTCGACGATCCTGATGGCGCTGCCGGAGGGGGATTGGAACAGGGAGAAGCGTTTGCGGACAAGGGCGTAGAGGATGAGCATGACGCCGAGGACGACGAGCAGGCCCCAGGTCAGCCTGAGCATCGCCCCCGTCTCGATCAGCTCCGCCGCAGCAGCCGGCTGCGGCAGGGAGAGGAGCAGGAAGGCGGTGATGGCCGGGATGCAGGCCGGGCATGCTCTCGACATCGTTTTCATCCGAGTTTTTCGATCCGGTCGCTGGCGCTGATGACATCGGTCAGCCTGATGCCGAACTTGTCCCCGACCATCACCGCCTCGCCCTTGGCGATCAGCTTGGAGTTGACGTACAGGTCGAGGGGCTCGCCGGCCAGCTTGTCAAGCTCGATCACATACCCTTCGCCCATGTTGAGCAGATCGCGCAGGCGGATCTTGCTCCGGCCGACCTCGACGGATACCTGCAGCGGGACGTCGTAGAGGAATTCCAGCCCCCTCTTTGCGTCCTTCCCGACGCCGGAGTGCTGACCCGTCCCGCCGGGAGTGCCGTCGAGAAGCTCCTTCAATTCCTCCGGGGCCGGTCGTGCGCTTGCCTGGTTGTACTTGTCGCTTTCCATGTATTGCTCCTTACTCGTAAACGCCGGTCAGGCTGATGGCTTTCCTGCCGTTGTGGGTTCCCGGCTTGGCAAAAAATTTCAGAGAATCCTCGACCAGAACCTTCAGTGGCGAATTCGGGTCGTAGTCGATATCGATGATGTCCCCCGCCTCGAGCGAAAGGATCCGGCTCAGCGGGATGTTGATGACCCCCGACTGGGCGATGAGCGTCGTGCTCATGCCGAGAACATCCTGCTCGATGGTGTCGCGCCAGCTGCTCTTCTTGCTTGCGTTGACATTGACCAGCTCCTTGAGGGGGACTTTCAGCGGTTCAAGGCTGGAAATGGGCAGGACGAGATCGAAATCGGCAGTCAGTTCGCCTGATTTCATAGTGTAGGTGACGACCAGGATCTCCGCTCCCGGCTCGGTGATCGAGACCAGACGGGCGTTGCTCTCGACCTTGAGCAGGGAGGACTCGAGGGCATGAATCGGTGCGAAGGCCTTGTTGATATCGCCGCAGGCGCTGGCGAAGGCGGTCTTGAGGATGTTCAGTTCGATCGTGGTCAGTTCCCGGCTCAGCTTCAGCGGCGAGATGTCCGGGGCGGCGCCGAGCATGATCTCGATCAGCGAGAAGGCCAGGCGTGGTTCGAAGATCATCAGTGCCCCGTACTTGAGCGGGGTCAGGTTGAGGATGGCGATGGCCGCCGGTTTCACCTTTTCGTTCAGGTATTGCTGGAAATGGAAGATGTCCAGCGACTTCCGGCTGACAGTACAGTTGCGCTGCAGCAGGTTGGTCAGGGTCATCGAGTAGTTCCTGGAAAAGGCGTCGAGGATGAGGTCGAAATTGGGAAAACGCCCCTGGTCCGTTGTCAGCCGGGCCAGCTGGAACAGATTGACCGGTGTGCTGTCAAGAAATTGACGGCCTGAATCCTCCTGCTCGAGGTCGATGGAAATGCTGCCGTCCCTGATCGCTGCAAGGAGGTCGGCGATTTCCTGTTTTGAGAGTATCGGTTCCACTGTGCCCCGCCTCGGACTATTGGACGACAAAGTCGGTGAAGTAGATGGCCTTGATCTGTCCGGTCTGGAGAAACGAATTGACCTTGCTGGTTATTTCCGCCTTCAGCTGCTTCTTCCCCTGCAGGTCCTGGAGTTCATCGAAGGTCTTGTTGCCGATCAGCAGCAGGACGGCATCCCTGATCTGGGGCATCCGGGAGTTGGCCTCCTCCACCGCTGCGGCCGTGGTCATCTCGAAAGACATCGACGCCTTGACATAGTGGCTGTTCTCTTCCCCGATGATGTTGACGATGAATTCCTCGATGTTGACCATCGGACCGATGATCACCTTCGGGGCGGCGCCGGGCTGACCCGCCTCGCCGTGTTCCGTTGTCGCCTCCTTGCCGGCTTCGTGTTCGCCGGCCGGCGCATCCTTCTTCAGCAGGAAATAACCGGCGACTCCGGCGGCGATCAGGATAACGAGCGCTGCTGCGCCAATGATGATGAAGAGCTTTTTCTTGCTCTTCTTCTCTTCCACCTTCGGTTCTTCTTTTTTTTCTGCCATCTCTCTTCCCTGGATGATGATACAGGTTATGGGGCGCAGGCATCCCTGCAGCAGCGTCGGCGATGTGCCATGAACGACGCACTGTTGTTTCTGCAAAAAATATTCCAAGAGATAATCATCTGCAAGAATAGCAGATGTTCGACAGGTGTGCCAGCAGGGCAAAAGAAAAGGCCGGCTGGATGCATCCAGCCGGCCCTTGCGGTGTCGTGTGGTCGGTCGACGATTATCGTTTCAGGTTGATCAGTTCGCCGAGCAGCTCGTCGACGGTGGTGATGATCTTCGAGTTGGCCTGGAAGCCACGCTGGGCGGTGATCATCTTGACGAACTCGGTACCCATGTCGACGTTGGACTGTTCCAGCGAGTTGGTGAAGACCTTGCCCAGCTCCGCGCCGGGGAGGCCGGTCCGAGGGGAACCGGAGGCGGTGGTTTCGGCATACAGGTTGCTGCCGGCGAGTTCAAGGCCGTTGGGGTTGGTGAACTTGGCCAGGACCAGGCTGGAGATCTTGGTCTGTATGCCGTTGGAGTACGAGGCGATGACGATCCCTTCCTCATTGATGTTGACCCCGGTGAGGTTGCCGGCGCCGAAACCGTTCTGATCCTGCGAGATGACCACCGAATCGCTGTTGAACTGGGTGGTGTCGAAGGTGATCTGGAGGTCGGTCGGCGTGGTGCCGTTGCCCCAATCCAGCAGTCCCGTCGTCCCGGTGGTGGGGATGGCAGCGAGGACGCCGTCCGGGGTGAAGGTCAGGGTGCCGGCCGGAGCGGCGCCCGAGGCGCTCTGTCCCAGGATTGCCCCGTTGGCATCCTCGGCGGTCCAGTACCAGTCCCAGGTGTTGTCGGCCCCGCCGCCGGCCGGGTCCTGTTTGCGGAAATAGGTGGTGAGCAGGTGCGGGTTGCCGAGGGTGTCGAAGATCTGGGTCGACGAGGAATAGTTGAAGCTGGTGGTGTCGGTGTACAGGAACGGGGTTGCCGCCGGGATGATGTTCGAGCTTGAATCGAGATTGGTGGTCAGCGTCATCTCGGTAGTTACCTGCCCGGCGATGAGACCGGTGTTGACCACCCTGATATCGGTGGGGTCGCCGGCAATCAGGTCGCCGTTGACGTCGTATCCCTTGCCCTGCACCCGGAGGCCTTCCGGATTGATCAGGTAGCCGTCCTCATTGAAGCGGAAGGCACCGGCACGGGAATAGTAGGTCGTATCGTCGCCGGGTTGCTTGAGCATGAAGAAGCCCTCGCCCTCGATGGCCACGTCGAGGTTGGATTCCGTCGACTCGAAGGTGCCCTGGCTGAAGATGTTGTCGACCTTGGACATGCCGACGCCGCGGCCGACCTGGGATGATCCGCCGGAGCCGTTGATCCTGCTCGAAAGAAGATCGGAAAAGACGGTGCGTGCACCCTTGAAACCGACCGTATTGGTGTTGGCGAGGTTGTTGCCGATCACGCTCATCGCCTGGGAGTTGGTGTTGAGGCCGCTGACTCCGCTGTACAGTGCGCTGGAAATACCCATGTTGTTCCTCCGATTGTCAAACCAGTTTGTTTCTGCAACAACCTGTCTTTAGAAATATTTCTGAACGAATGGCCCGTAGTTTTAACTTTCCGTTGTCGTTTCCGTTGTCGATCCGTCGGTCGCTCCAGCCGTTGCTGCCGTCTCTTCTCCGGTCGCAGGCGTATCCGGCGCCGCAGCTGTCTCGGAGGCAGCGGAGTTCTTCTCGTGTACGCCGAGGATGGAGTTGAACTGGACTTCCCCGGCCCTGGTGATCAGCGTGCCGCCGAAGGTGCCGCTGAGATCGACGCCGGTGACCTCCGAGCGGATCAGCGGCCCGACGGCGACGCTTTCGCCTTCACCGGCCTTGGCCTGGACGACGATGGAGTAGGTGCCCTGCGGTGCCGCCTGGCCGTCCTCGGTCAGTCCGTCCCAGGTCAGGAAGTGATTGCCGGCAGAAAGCTCTGTTCCCTTCAAGGTTCTGACGGTGACGCCGTTGAGCTGGAGCGCCAGGGTGACTTCCGAGGCCTGTCCATCGAGCTGGTAGCCGAGGGTAACCGGCTCGCCGCCGTATTTGAAATCGCCGTCCTGATAGATCACTTCCTTGCCGATGGTGGAGAGTGTCGACAACCTGTCGGAGTTGGCATTGGAAGTGACGAGATTCTCCATGCTCTTGTTGAGGTTGAACAACTGCTCGAGCGAGCTGAACTGGGCCAGCTGGGCGGTGAATTCGGTCGGCTCATCGGGGTTGAGCGGATCCTGGTTCTGCAGCTGGGCCACCAGCAGGGTCAGGAACTCCTGCTTGCCCATCACGCTTTCCGTGGTGGCTGAGGTGGCTGTCTTGGCGGTCGTCGTTGCCGTTGCCGCCTGGTTGATCGATGGGATGTAGGTGCTGCTCATGACGGTACCTCCTAGGCCCTGACGCTCAGGCCTGAATCCGGTGAACCCGTCCCGGTCAGTGACGTGTCGAAGGCTGACTCGAACGTCGCGACGTGAGAGCGGGTGTTACCGGAAAAAGAAAAATTCTGGTCTCTGGTTGATCGGCCGTCGAAGAGATCGAATTCTTTCGCTGTGTCGGATTTGAAGGAAACAACAATCTCGTCGATGGTGAAGCCCTGCTGCTCGAGGGTTGTCCGCAGCCTGGGCATGTTGCGTTCGAGGATCTCCTGTACGTGCTGGTTCTGGGCAAAGACGCTGGCCTTGATGGTTCCCTCTTTGACGGTGAGATCGATCTTCAGTTCACCGAGTTCTGCTGGGTGCAGCCGGAGGTTGATCTTCGAGCTCTGGAGGCGAGTGGACATCTGGAAACGCTGTATCAGCTGGTTGACGACCTCATGCTCGCTGACCAGAGTCCCCGAGGGCAGAGTTACGGTGCTCCCCTGGCCAGTAGCTGGCTGGGCTGCGGTCGATTCCTGCAGGACGGAGGAGAAGATGCCGTTGTGGCCAGGCTGATCGGGCTGTGGTGCGGCATTGGCGGAACCAGCTGCTGCCGACTGCTGGGCCGTGGCGTTGTTCTCCTGCTTTCCGGTCTGTCCGCCGGCCTGGTCCCGGTCACCGGCGGCAGCCATGGCACTGGTGTCGGTCGCCTGCTGCACATCCTGGCGGAGTGAGGTGGCTGGAGTGGCCGGTGCCGTCTCGGTATCGCCGGCCTGTCCGGGCAGGCCGGCAGCCTGGACGGCAGTACGGGCTATTTCAGCGCTCACCGCCGGGACGGCCGGGTCTGCAGCCAGTGCGGCTGCAGACTGCTTCGTCGCCAGGTTTCCCTGCACCTGGACTTCTCCTGCCAGCAGCCTTGGCGTCAACCCTGTCAGTTCATCGAGGGTGATGGCGTCTGCCGGTCCCTGCATGACTACCGCGTTTCCGCCCTCATTGGCGCTTATGATCTGCTGGAGTTGGGAGAGGATGAGGGGCAACTCCTCTTTCCGGGTGAACAGAGCGGCCGGCGGCTGGAATGCTGTGTCAACGACGGACTGCTGCATTTCAAGGAATTTCACCATCCCCTGCGGCAAGGCCGTATGGGGGAAATGGAGCATCCCTGCCGGCAATGGGGAGGCCTGTCCGGTGACCGCATCGTCAGTGGCGGCAGCGAGGGCCGGCAGGCCGTAGGCGGATGCGATCATCTCCCGCAGGTCCTGGGGAAGTTCCTCGAGAGTCAGATTGTTGGCGGCAAGGAAGGCGGTGAGTTCATCCAGCTCGTCGATCGATTCGATATCGATGGCCCGGTCGGATTCAGCCGCGTCGCCTGAGCGGGTGGTGGCTCCCTGGGAGGTTTTCCGGTCTGTGCCGCTGCCGGCGATGGCACTGGAGAGGACGGGGCCGAATGACGAGTCGTTCCTGCCGGTTGTCTGCCCGCTCTGTCCGGGCGCTTTGGCTGGGGTCTGGGGCATTGGGGCGAGAACGACGGCATCCATGGGGGGTCACTCCAGTTGCAGTGTTGAGAAGGTTTTGCTCAGTTCGGTTGTATTCTGTTTGGCCATCTGGTCAAGAAGCTTTGCCGCGGCCTTGACCTTCATGTGAGCCAGCAGCTGGGCGGCCAGCCTTTTGTCAAGACCGGAGAGGGCGAGTGCCGCCTTGTCCGGGGACATTCTGTCGTATATCTTGGCGAGATCCTGGATCTTTTTCAGCTCCTGCTCGGATTTGGCGACGAGCAGGGTCTCGATCTTCTTCTGCAGCTCCCGCAGTTCGATGAGCTTCCTGTCGATCTCGGCAAGTTTCTTATCGACACCTTCCTCGAGGGTCTTTAGCTCCATTTGCTGTGCCCCGAGATCTTTTTTTTCCGCGCGTAATGCCTTGTTCTCCTTGATGATGTCTTCATACAGCCGGCGCTCCTCCACCGATCCGAATTCCTGCGGGCCGCCGTTTTCCGCGGCAGCGGCAGACGGCAGAAGAATTGCCGGGAGGATGAAAGCGAGCAGGAAGAAGAAGGAATACCCGTGCAGGTGACCTCTGATGTTCATGGCTAAAATCCTCTGGCGGCTGGTCGGGGACGACTGCTCGGGGCTATCTTTCATGGAATATGACGGCGATTTCGTCAAGCATCGCTGCCTCCTTCTTGCCCAGGTATTCACGCCATGCCTGGTTCTGCCTGGTCTTGAGTTTCTCCATGACCTTTCGCTCCTTGCTTCGCCGGACCAGTATTTCCCGTTCCTCGACAACCCTGGCGGTTTTTTCTTCCAGGTTTTTCCTGATGGTGGCGACCCTGTTCTTCGAGAACTGGATCTGCTCTTCGTATCGGATGAGCTCGAGGATATCTATACCCTCAATTTGACGGCGATCGACGGTCGCTATCAGATCGGCGAAGTGCTGTTCCTCGGCCTCGAGCCGCTCCCTGACCCTCTGCATGGCAGTCTGTGCCTCGTACAGCCTGTTCTTGGCGATATCCTCCAGGCGTTTGCGATACTTGAGGACGGTTTCAAGGGAAAAGGGCTTCATTGGCGGCGCTTCGATTCAGCGGGAGATGATCCTATCGATCCGTGCCGCGTCGGTTTTTTGGCGCACGGTCTTCCTCTTTGCGGTCGGACAACAGGCCGCCCAGCTGCTCCAGGGTCTGTTTCAAGGTGGAGGTTTCGTCAAAATTTTGACGAAGGAAGGCGTTGATCTCGTCGATCTTGCTGATGGCGTAGTCTATTTTCGGGTTCGAGCCCCGGTTGTAGGCACCGATATTGATCAGGTCCTCGGCCTCGATATAGGTCGCGAGAACGTTCCGCGCCTTGCCGGCCAGTTCGAGGTGGCGGGGGGAAATGATGTCGCGCATGACGCGGCTGGCCGAATTGAGGACGTCGATGGCAGGATAGTGGTTTCTGGCGGCGATGGCGCGGGACAGGACGATATGGCCGTCGAGGATCGATCTGACCGAATCAGCGACCGGTTCGGTCATGTCGTCGCCTTCGACCAGCACGGTGTAGAGGCCGGTGATGGAGCCCTGGCCGCGGAACCTGCCGGCCCTTTCGAGCAGTTTCGGCAGGGTGGCGAAGACCGTCGGCGTATAACCCTTGGTGGTCGGCGGTTCGCCGACGGCGAGGCCGATCTCCCGCATCGCCATGGCGAACCGGGTCACCGAGTCCATCATCAGCAGGACATGCTTGCCCTGGCGGCAGAAATACTCGGCGATGGCGGTGGCGACGAAGGCCCCGCGCATCCGCAGCAGTGGCGACTGGTCGGAAGTGACGACAACGATCACCGAGCGGGCCAGGCCCTCCTTGCCGAGGTCCCGTTCGATGAACTCCCGGACCTCGCGGCCGCGTTCGCCGATCAGGGCGATGACGTTGATATCGGCCTTGGCGTATTTGGCCATCATGCCGAGAAGGACGCTCTTGCCGATACCCGATCCGGCCATGATCCCCATGCGCTGGCCAAGGCCGCAGGTGATCAGGCCATTGATGGCACGGATGCCGAGGTCCAGCGTTTCGGTGATGTTCTGCCGCTGCATCGGGCCTGGTGGCAGGGCGTAGATCGGCATTTCGTCGGTCAGCACAGGGATCGGCTTGCCGTCATGGGGCTCTTCCATCGCGTCGACGATCCGGACGAGCAGGCTGGGCCCGACCTTGACCGTCGCCTGGTCGCGGACCACGCGGATCAGGCTGCCGGGACCAAGGCCTCGCAGATCGCCAAGGGGCATCAGCAGGGCGCGGTTGTCGCGGAAGCCGACGATCTCGGCGAAGACCTCGGCGTTCCCCTGCAGGGCGGTGATCTGGCAGAGCGAGCCGATGGAGGCGTAGGGGCAGTATCCTTCGACGACCAGGCCGACGATGCGGGTCACTTTGCCCCAGACCTTGATCGTGCTGATTTCGCTGAGATGGGCGTTCTGCAGAGGCATTGCGAGTATTTCCCCGGATGAAGCGTTCCGATCCGTTCCCGGAGCCGGTTGCATCCGGACGGGGAGGCGTAGGCTCAGACCTGTTTCAGTCGTTTTTTAATCTGTTCCCTGATGATCTCGAACTGGCTGGTAATGGTTGCGTCCACCGTGCAGTTCTCCGATTCGACCTTGCAGCCGCCGCGTTCCATGGCCGGATCCTTCTTGATCACCAGGTTGTTGAGGCCATTGAGGCCGGCGATGAAGTCGGGTGATTTGGCCTGGATCACGGCGAAATCTTCGGGGTGGACGTAGACGTAGAATTCATCCGACCTGACCGCGCTGTGGATGGCTTCGTCGACGGTTTCGACAATGGTGGCGTCCTGTTCGCGCACCGAAATCCGGACGATTTTCTCGGCGATGGCGATGACCAGGTCCTGCATTTCGCCGATGCTGTTCGTGAGGATGGTCTCTCGGAGGTTGTCCAGCTGCCGGCAGAGGGCTAGCAGGGTCTGGAGCGCCGAGCCGAAGTCGGCTTCGGCCCGACGCAGGCCCTCGTCGACTCCTCGCTGAAACGACTCTTCGAC
>WBUQ01000063.1 GCA_008933635.1 Desulfobulbaceae bacterium
GTCCGGACATCTCCTCAGCCATCTTTGCCCTCGGTTTCGCCAACAGGGCCGCCATGGCCTTCGGCGTGTCCGGACCGAACGGGACGATACGGGTATTCCAACCGACCTGCATCCCGGCCTCGAGACACTGCTCGATGACCGTTTTGCCGTTATGGTTGGCGGCGCAGAAGATATACAGATTCTTCTTCTGGTAATCCTCGACGATCATCTTCGCGGTGGCGGCATCCGGAGCGGCGCCGACAATGGCGGCAAAGCCGGGGGCGGAACCGTCGACGAACTCGACGCCGCGTTTGCGGAGGATGATGTCGTTGGCAGGACCGACCCAGAGCTTACCTGCCTCGATATCCGGATCTTCCGAATCGATATAGAAATCAGGCTCACGCAGGATGCGCAGGGCCTCCTTGATCTCGTACGCGAAGATCCCCGCCATGCCGGCATCAAGCAGCGGTCCGAGATATGGCAGATGATTGGCGCCCTTGATATGCGGCGGCAACAGGCCACGGGCAAATGCCATCGGTTTTTTGAGATCCTCGAGGGTCTCGCATTTCATCCCGGTCAGTGAGTAGATGACCGGCAGGTAATAGGCAGTGTTCGGAAAACCGATTTTGGTACTGGCGTCATAGGTCTGAAGGGCTTTTTCCAGTTCGCCTTCCACCTGGGAAACAACTTTATAGCCGCCCTGTATCGCGGCAAATGCAACTAATCTTGACATGCTTTCCTCCTTTTTTGAGGATCGAACGAACAGTTACGGTAAGGTGCCTACCAGGATTACTCCATTCCAAGTTTCTGTCTGTCGGCCATATCCATCAGGACTCGGTCACGGGCCTTGTCGATGCCCAGTTCTTTACGTTTCTTATCGATATGTGCAATCATCTTATGGGCATGCTTGATCGGGTCCGCCTCGCAGTCCCATTTGCCGCCATACAAGGCCTCCATGTCTTTGTAGAGATGGTCCTTGAATACCGGCGCCCCCTCGAGCGGCAGTGAATAGCCAAAAACGGTATACACGCCCGAAGCGACGAAATACTGGCCAATGGCGATCGCCTTCTCACTCATCCACTCAGGGGCACTGCCGGCGGCCGGCAGATCGCAGATGTCCTTGCCAAGTCCGCCGGCCTTGACCACCTCGGTGGCGGCCAGCAGGATGCGGCTGTTGTCGACGCAGGATCCGAGGTGCAGCACTGGCGGGATACCGACCGTCTCGCAGACCTCGGCCAGTCCGGGACCACAGTGCACTGCGGCGGCGCCCGGGGTCAGCAGGCCGTGAATCGCGGCGGTGATGGCACTGCAGCCGGTGGTGAGGACGATGACGTCGTTCTTGATCAGCTCCTTGATGATGGTGATATGTTCTTCATTATGCTTTGTGCGGGCGTTGTTGCAGCCGACGACGCCGGCAATTCCGCGAATCCGCCCGTTGATGATGTTGTCGTTCAGGGTGTAGTAGCTGCCGCGGAAGGTGCCGCCGAGATGATAGCGGATCGACTCGACACCGAAACCGGCAATCTGGGTGGATTTGTGACGTGGAATCATGATATCGGCGCCACGATTTTTGAAATTCTCGATGGCCATCTTGACTATACGGATAGCATCCTGCATCGCGTAATGTTCATCAAACTGGATGTGGATGACGTTATCCTGTTCCATCTTGGCGATGGGGTGAGTCGTGATAAGTTTGGTGTGGAAACATTTGGCGACGTTGGCCAGATTCTGGAAGATGCACTGGACGTCGACGACCATCGCGTCGCAGGCGCCGGTAATGATCGCCAGCTCCTGCTGCAGGTAGTTACCTGCCGGCGGTACACCGTGCCGCTGCAGGATCTCGTTGGCGGTACAGCAGATGCCAGCGAGCTGGATTCCCTTGGCGCCCTGTTCCTTGGCGTAGTCAACCATCTCCTGGGACTGGGCGGCGGCAACGATCATCTCCGACAGCAGCGGCTCATGACCATGGACAATGATGTTGACGTGATCCGCCTTCATGACCCCGAGGTTGGCCTCGGACTGCAGCGGCGAGGGACTGCCGAACATGACATCCTGCAGGTCGGTGGCTATCATTGCCCCACCCCAGCCGTCGGCGAGGGAGGCTCTGGTTCCCTGTTTCATCAGGTTCTTATAATCCTGATCAACACCCATGTGGGTGCGGTGCATGATCTCGACAACCTCACGGTCGATGTTTCTCGGTAAAACGCCCTGTTTTTCCCATTTATCCTGCAGGGGCTGGGGCGCCCTCTTCAGATAGGCGAGATTCCCTTCCGGTTTCCCCCATTCTTTGATGGCGGCTTCAGCCACTCCGAGCGCTATTTCATCCATATCGCGATCGAGTTGCTTGCCGTCAACCTCGACCGTGGTGGCAACCCCGAAATAAGGAGCGATCTGGATCAGCTTGGCCGGATCCTTGATGGTATAATCCTTGGTCTCCTTTCTGGCGACCGAGAGAAAAGTCTCAGCCACGCCACGTCCGTGATCGGAATGGGCGGCCGCTCCGGAAGCGATCATCCGGAGGAAGTTACGGGCGGCGATGGTGTTCGGGGTGGCACCGCAGAGGCCCTTCCTGGTATCCTCACCCTCGACCCCGCCCTTCGGCAGCGGCAGACGGCAGGGGCCCATCGCGCAGTTCTTGCAGCAGATCCCCTGCAGGCCTATGGCGCAGGGTTTCATGGTAACGGCTCGATCAAATACGGTCTCTATCTGGAGTCTCTGGGCGCGTCGTATCATCTCCTGGGTCGACGCCTCAATGGAAGCCTCCATCGGGTCTGCCAGTTGCGGGGCTTTTGCGGCACTCACTTTTGTTTCTTCTGCCATGAGAAGTTCCTCCTCGATTAATGATCAAATTACCAACATCTCTTTTGCCTGATTGAACCGCAACGGATCGTCACGCCCGTTTGTGGAACCTGTTCAGCATTGCCAGGATCTTCTCCTGTTCAGTCAACTGTATAAATGCCGGGGTCAGCGTAACCGGCCCTGAATCAGCCACGTGTCCGGCCGCTCCCTTGCGCTCCTGCGCCCTTCTTTCCCTCAGAGCCTTTTCCTCAGCCTCCCTGGCATTGCGGGCCGCAACGGCGGCATCAGCCTCGGCCTTCGCCTTCGCCTCGGCATCGGCCTTGGCTTTTGCTTCAGCCTCGGCTTTGGCTTTCGCCTCAGCGGCTATCTTGGCGGCGGCATCAGCTTCGGCCTTCGCCTTGGCATCTGCTTCGGCCTTGGCTTTTGCTTCAGCCTCTGCCTTGGCGGCGGCAGCAGGATCTACTGCCGGGGCAGCCGGGGCCTCAGCCTTGGCTTCCGCCTTGGGCGCTGCAGCAGCCGCCGGAGCGGCAGGCGCCGCTTTCGGGGCTTCTGCCTTGGCGGCTGGCGCCGCCGGGGCGGCAGGTGCCGCTTTCTTTTTCTCCTCTTCAATGGTCAGATCGAGAGGCGGTGCAAGTGACCCGAAATCGACCTTGACGTCTGCCAGTTTCTTGGCGATCGGTGCCGTTTCCGTCGCCGATCCGCCATCGGCCAGGATCCGGATGAAATCCTTGGCCAGCCTGATCGACTCCGGATGACGCATGATCAGGATGCTCGAACCGCTCATCAGGTACGATACGGCGCCGATGGCTTCCATCATGATACCGCGCCGTTCGGGGTCACCGAGCAGCGGCGCGTCCTCGACGGTCTGCTTGGCCTCCTTGCATTTCCATACCTCGTTGCCGAGATTGTTGATCATCGGGTACTGCAGTTTGTCGTCGCCCTGGCTCATGGCAGCCATCGTCAGACGCTCCATGACCGAGTACGAGTATTCCAGACCGTAACCGAGACCGCCGGTGGTCGGGTCGACCAGCACCCTCTCCATCGGCATGCCGAAGTTCTCCAGCAGGATGTTGACCTGCTTGGCCAGGTTGACATCGATGGGCGAGGAGGCGATGACACTATGCCCATAGCCCATTGCCGCAGCGGCAATACCTTTGTGGTTTTTTTCCTCGACCGGCCCGAGAATGAGGTTCCCGCCCTGGCAGACCTCGCAGATCACCTTGAAAACCTCCTCGTCCTTGGCTGGCGAGGCACATCCCCAGACGATCAGCGGCACATCGATCGCATCCATGACCTTTTTGACCATCGCCGCCGCATCAGCCGCCTTGGCGTCGCGGTCGTTCGGGTCGATGCTCTTGAGCTGCATGACAATAGCCTCGGCCCCGTATTGCTCGACACACTTCTTCGCCCACGCAACCGGATCAGAAACAACGTCCTTGAAATGGGCGAGAGCCGGCTCTGCCCAGTCCTCCGGTTCAATGTCCCAGATCTCCATGGCGATCATCGGCTTGTTGGGCATTTCGCCCTCGAACGTGTAAAAGGGATAGCAGGTCTGGCCGCCGACGGTTATGACCTTGTCGCCCTTGCCAATGGAAATCTCCCTTATGCCTCCGGTATAGGATTCCTTCTTCATTTCAAATCCCACGACTACCTCCTTGCATCTGAGTGTTTTTCTCCTCAAGGTTCCTGTGCCATGGCCGTGCCGCAGACAAAGACAACCGGCATGTCCATAACGCCAACCTCCCCTTTTTTTCCATCATACACTACTGCAACCGCCAAAAAGCGCTTTGAAATGACCGCTTCAACAATCCATAGGTCCTGCGTGTCGGCAATAGCCTGTCCTCCGCTTATCCCCTAGAGCTTTCTCCCCTCGATCCGGCGCCTCGTGCGCGGAAATTTCTCGATCTCGGTATGCGGCAGAAACATTGCTGCCACATAATTGCTCATATAGGACGGTGTCTCGGACAATTCGAAATTGGTCATTTTCTTTGTTACTTCAACTACATCCTTGCGAATTCTGTTGGTCAGCGAACTCATCCTCGCTCCCATCAGCGAGCCGTTGCCGATAAAGGTCACCCGGTCCGCGTCAATCTCCGGCAGCAGCCCGATGGTCATCGCCCGGTCGAGATCGATATAGCTGCCGAATCCTCCCGCCAGGACGATATGCTCTATCATGTCCATGGTCAGGCCAACCTCCTCCAGCAGAGTCATGCAGCCGCTGTAGATCGCCCCCTTGGCCCGGATGAGGTTGTCGATGTCCGGTTCGGTGAGGGCGATATCCCGGTCGATCTGGGTTTCCTCGCGCCAGGCGAGGACATATTCCCAAATGCCGTTGTTGCTGCGGATGCGCGGAGTCTGCAGGTCACGGTTGAAGTGGCCGCGGTTGTTGATCACTCCCATCTCGAGCATCTCGGCAGTCATGTTGATCAGCCCGGAACCGCAGATGCCCTTCGGCCTCACATTGCCGACGGTGACCAGCATCGGCTCAAAACTCACCGGATCCAGCGAAAAATCCTCGATCGCCCCCTTGGCCGCGCGCATGCCGAATTCGATGCCGCCGCCCTCGAAAGCAGGTCCCGCGGAGCAGGCTGTGCAGGCGAGCCAGTCCTTGTTGCCGATAACGATTTCGGCATTGGTGCCGATATCGAGAAACAGGGTCAGTTTCTCACTCCGGTAAACCCCTGATCCCATGACCCCGGCAACGATGTCCCCGCCGACATAACTGGAAACGACCGGGTACAACAAGGCGATGACGTTGGGGTTGATGTCGATGCCGATGGTCGAGGCTCCGAACGGCGGGTAGAGAGAGGCTGCCGGCACATAGGGGGCCCGCCGCAGATAGCGGGGTTCGATGTCAAGCAGCAGCTGGGTCATCGTTGTGTTGCCGGCCAGGGTGATGGTGGCGACATTTTCCCGGTCGACCTTGGCCTGACGAAAGATCTCGCCGATCACCTTGTTGATCGTGGCGATAACGACCTCCTGCAGCCGTTTACGTCCTTCGGCCTTTTCGGCATAGATAATGCGGCTGATGACATCCTCGCCATAGCTGATCTGGCCATTGAAATCCCCATATTCGCCAAGACACTCGCCGCTGGTCAGATCGATCAGCTGCCCATAAATGGTGGTGGTGCCGATATCCATGGCGATGGCGTAATTGGCGGTGGTGGTGTCTCCGGCCCGAACGTCGATAACCAGCGTCTTGCCATCGTCACGCACCGGCCGAACCAGCGTGACGGTGACCTGGAAATTGTCCTGCCGGAGGACGTCCGGCAGTTTGCGGATGACCGGGAGCGTCAGTTCAAGTTTATGCTCGTTCCCTTTCAGTTTGAGATATTCTATGAGCCGGGTGACATCCGGCATGTTGTTCTGCGCATCCGGCGGGGCAAGCTGCAGGAAGACTTTCTCCACGGGTGGGATGAACAGCCCCTGTTCTTTCAGGCTGCTGAAATCCATGTGCTGGATTGCAGCAGTCCTTCTGGGCGACGCCATCCTGTTGAGTACACTGGCATCAATCGCAGATTCGACCGGTATGCGAACCACAACATCACCGGTGACTCCGGTGAGACAGGCCAACCGATACCCTTTGGCCACATCCTCCGGCCGCAGTCGTTCCGAAACGCCGCCGGCTACTTCTCCCTGTTCGATCAGTACCCGGCATTTGCCGCAGACACCCTCTCCTCCGCAGGAGGCATTCACATGCACCCCGGCCTTGAGGGCAGCCCTGATCAGGTTGTCCCCGACCGGCACCTCTATCTCCCTGTTGTGTGGAAGAAATGTCACCTTGCACATTCGCATTCGTTCAGCCCACAAGCGTACACGAACTGCTGGTCTGAGCTTCCGCCACCATGGACTGCAATACGCTTCCTCTGCCCATACCTTCTCCAACAGAACAGGAAGGATCGAGACCGGAGCTCCTTGGCTGCATGATGTCTGCGAAAATCGTCTTTCTCATCGACCTGGAATGCATTCCTTCTATAGATACCTTAGTCTCGGGAGAAACTTTCATTCTTTTTGTTCACGGGCATCATCACTTGCGTTGATAAGAACAATTTCCAGTCTCCGTGCACGCAAACAAGTTCCATTACCATTCGGCCAAACAAAAAAAATGAGCCGGCCATGTTCCAGCTCTCTGGTTTCTCCGCGCAGGGATGCGCGATACCTCCACAATCCGCCTAATAGTATGGCGCTATCCTGACATCGAGCTTTTCCAGGCCCTCCAGCCCAGCCACCGTATCCTCGATGCGTTCGGCTATTGCCGAAGATTGATCTTCAGGAGCCTTGACATGAATGAGAACCTTGCCATTTTCGACAAATACGCCTGCAGTCGGGTAGTCAAACAACGTCGCCTTGACCTCGGCCGTCAATGCCAGATCCCGCATCCTTCGCCGTGACTCCTCCGTAGGCTGGTAACAGGGAAAGCTGATCGCCGTGACGATCAGTTCCGCGGCATTATCAATGCTCATCGCGCTGATATTGACGACCATGTCGTACAGGCCGGGATCGAATATGTCGATCCCATAGAGCAGCAGGGCCCACTTGCGACGCTCCTCATCATCGATCTTCAGTCTGCGCCGCGCTTCATCCCGGGTGATACCAGCCCGCTCCGCCTCGGCGGCCACCCGCTCTTCCAGGTCGGCAATTACCCGCACCTTCAGGACATGACCAACTCCCTGGAGGAAAAACTGGCCGGCCACCCCGTGATAGACGTACCGGTCCTGTTTCAGCAGCTTCAGGATCGACGAGGAAATAAAGTTGATATACCGCTCACGGCCGAAGGAAAGGCGTTCCAGAATCTGCACGGCATGCTGGAAGTTATGCATCACCTTCAACTCGGGAATATCGTATTCCTTGCTCGACTCCAGGATCGTATCTCTCGAAATGCAGGCATACCCCAGGATTTCAGCAACCTTCTGCGCCACTTCCTTGCCCCGGTAATAGCTGCCCCGGGATATGCTGATGATCGACATGCCGCTCCTCCACTCAGGCGGACTGCTTACAGTGGGCTGTCCCGATCACTTTCCCTATGCCTTGTTGGCCTTTGGATCAAAAGCCTTTTTGCATTGCGAACAGGTAATCTGTTTTTCCAGTTCGTCGGAAAACGCTTCCATCTCCGCCTTGCAGACGGGGCAGACAACTTTGATCGCAGTCAACGACTTGTTGCTTTCAAATCCTGGACAATGCTGCGGATCTGTCATGACGATACTCCTTCTTCGATCGGTTCAAACATTACTTGAGGTCCGCATACAACCGATGCGGCCTCCCCGTTACTGCAACAGAGACAGAAACCTCACGAAGAAGTCCTGCCCTGTTTTTCCTGCCTCCGCCTCTCCTTCTCAAGGAAATGAATGGCACATGACTGACGGTATTTACAATAGAGCTCGGGATCGCTGCAGGAAAGGCAGGCATCACAAAGGTAGTAGTTATGTTTCAAGCACATATACGTTGCTTCCACCTCCGGGTGATTCCTGCACTTCCCCATCGCAGCGCCACTCAGGCCTCACCGTTCGTCACGCTCCGAGACGCAGCCAGGCAGACTTAACCGTATTCTTCATCAGCATCGCGATTGTCATCGGACCTACGCCGCCGGGCACCGGTGTAATCTTGCCGGCGATCTCCTTGGCTGCCTCGAAGTCGACATCGCCCTTCAGGATAGCCTTGCCGGTGGTTTCATTCATCCCCACCCGGTTGACGCCGACATCGATGACGGTGGCACCGGGTTTGATCCACTCCGGCTTCACCAGATCAGGCACACCGGCAGCGACGACGAGGATATCGGCACGCTTGCAGTGGGAGGCGAGATCCTTGGTCCTGGTGTGGACGATGGTGACGGTGCTGTTGGCCCCTGGGCCTTTCTGGGCCATCATGATGGCAATCGGCTTGCCGACGATATTGGAACGACCGACGACGACCACTTCAGCTCCCGAGGTTTCGGTACCGGAGCGGACAATCAGTTCCTGGATACCTGCCGGCGTGCAGGGCGGATATTTGACTTCGCTGCCGCCGATCATCAGACGGCCGACATTGACCGGATGGAAGCCGTCGACATCCTTGTCGGGATCGATGGCATTGAGAACCTTCTTCTCGTCGATATGTTTCGGCAGCGGCAGCTGGACGAGAATGCCGTCGATCGCCGGGTCGTTGTTGTATTTATTGATAAGGGCAAGGAGATCAGCTTCGGAGATATCCACCGGCTGGCTGTCCTGAACTTCATGAAATCCGAGTTCCTCGGCGGTCTTGATCTTCAGGGTGACATAGCTGATCGAGGCCGGATTCTCGCCGATCAGGATGGTGACGAGGCCGGGGCCGCGGCCGTGTTTGGCCTTCATCTGCCGGACCTCTTCGGCCAGTTCGGCCAGGATTTCCTTGCGTATCTGGGTTCCGCTGATAAGCTCTGCAGTCATGCCTGCTCTCCTATGGGTTGAGGAAACTGGAAACACGCTTTGCTCCGCCCGTCCTGCAAGAGGCCTCAGGCGGTGCAGGTGGGATGAAATCTCCCACCTGCGCACACGGATGAATCAGAACACGCCTTTGACCTTGCCGGTCTCCACGTCGACATCGACCCGCTTGAAGGCCGGGTTGGAACTCGTTCCCGGCATCAGGCTGATGGCCCCGGCGACAGGTACGATGAAGCCCGCACCACCGTAGGTGAGTACTTCGCGGATGGTGAGCCGCCAGTTTTTCGGAACGCCTTTCAGCGCAGGGTTGTCGGAGAGCGACAGGTGGGTCTTGACCATGCAGATACCCATCTTGGCCAGCTTCGGATCGGCCTGGAGCCGCTCGATGGATTTATTCGCTGCAGGTGAGTAATCGACTCCATCGGCCCCGTAGACTTCCTTGGCCACCAGCTCGATACGCTCCTTGATCGGCATGTCGAGGTCGTAGAGGAACTTGAAGTCGTTCTTGTCCTCGCAGGCCTCAACGACGGTCTTGGCAAACTCGATCGCTCCGTCGCCGCCCTTTTCCCAGTGCCGAGACAGAGCAACCCTCGCGCCTTCGGCCTCGCACAGCTGGCGAACCTTGGCGATTTCGGCGTCGGTATCGGTGTAGAAGGCATTGATGCAGACGACCGGGCTGATGCCGGCCTTGCGGACGTTGCGGATATGGTGGATGAGGTTGTCGCAGCCCTTGGCCACCCATTCGACGTTCTCGGTCTTGTATTCTTCCGGCATCGGCTTACCGGGGACAGGTACCGGGGCGCCGCCATGGCACTTGAGGGCACGGATGGTGGCGACGACAACGGCGCAATCCGGCTTGAGACCGGAGTAACGGCATTTGAGGTTCCAGAATTTCTCAAAACCGATGTCAGCGCCGAAGCCGGACTCGGTGACGTGATAGTCGGCCAGCTTGAGGCCGATACGGTCGGCGATGATCGAGCTCTGGCCGATGGCGATATTGGCGAACGGACCGGCGTGGACGATGACCGGCTGTCCTTCCAGGGTCTGCATCAATGACGGATTGAGGGCCTCGACCATCCAGGCGGTCATCGCACCGGCGACCTGCAGATCCTCGGTGGTGATCGGCTTGCCGGTCTTCGAGTAGGCGACGACGATCTTGCCCATCCTCTCGCGCATATCCTTCAGATCGGTAGCCAGCGACAGGATGGCCATGACCTCTGAGGAAACGGCGATGCCGAACTTCGATTTCATCATGAAGCCATCCGACTTGCCGTTAACGCCGTCGATGCCGATGATGATATTGCGCAAGGCCTGGCAGCAGAAATCCATGATGAAACCCATCTCGACGTTGGTCGGGTCGATGTCGAGACGTTTCATCTGGGACAGCCGCTCCAGCTGCTCGTCATTGTAGTTTCTCTCATGCTGCAGCCTGGAGGTCAGGGCGACCATCGCCAGGTTGTGCGCATTCATGATGGCGTTGATGTCGCCGGTGAAACCCAGCGAGAACGGAGTCAACGGAATGCACTGGGCGAGACCGCCGCCGGCCGCCGAGCCTTTGATATTCATCGTCGGGCCGCCCGATGGCTGACGGATGGCCGCACAGACCTTCTTGCCTATTTTGCCCAAGCCCTGGACAAGGCCCATGCTGGAGGTGGATTTCCCCTCGCCGAGCGGCGTCGGGGTGATGGCGGTTACGTCGATGTACTTGCCGTTCGGCTTGTCCTTCAACCGTGCAAGCACCTTGCGGAAATCAATTTTGGCAATGTAATGCCCATGGGGGAGTAACTCATCTTTGGTGAGGCCTAACTGTTCGCCGATCTCATAGATCGTCTTCATCGTCTTTTCAGCGTCTTCAGCAATTTCCCAGTCCTGGTGTTTTGTTGGATCTAGCATATGGAATTCCTTTCACGTTGTTTCGACCCGCGGGGTGGCCGAAATTGTTTGATGAAGTCCTACATCCACAGGTTGGGCACAACTCGCCCAACTTGCAGTCCTCCCATGCTGCTTTCCTCCGGAAAATCGCTGCTCGCGCCAGCAGAGGCCCCCGACCGCCCCGGACTAGCCCTCATTCCGGAGACATACCCTTCCCTTGCCGCTTGAAAAAAGTCAAAAACGGGTACCGCACCAACACATCGAGATACAATATTTATTTCAATGAAGTTGTAGCTTAACGGTAACGTCAAAGCAACTCATTTCTCACGTCAACCACTAATCTTATTGATAAATATTGATGATACAAATATTCACATATTGTGATTGACCAGAACAACTTAAAACACTATTTTCTTTTTAGCTCGACCTCTTTTTCAGGAGCCAGAAAATGACCCACCAAATCCGCTTCCTGCCCGACAACATAACGATCGAAGCTGAAGATCAGGGCAATATTCTGACAGCAGCTGCCGCCGCCGGTATCTATATACCTGCCGCCTGCGGCGGCGAGGGAGTCTGCGGAAAGTGCAGGATACACCTGGAGTCGGGAGAGGTGAAAACCACCCACGGAGCCGGGCTTGGCGAGACGGAGTACAGGCAGGGCATTCGCCTGGCCTGTACTAGCAGGGTCATCTCGGATCTGGTTGTTCGTATACCGGAAACACTCCAGGCGGATGGCAGGGCTCTCACCTGCCGGCCGAAACCGACCCGGCCGCTCTCGGCCCGGACACTGGCCTCGCTTGTCGGCAGCTGGGAAACATCTCCGCCGGTGCGAAAGATCGCCCTGCAGCTGACACCACCCACCCTTGCCGACAACGTCTCCGACATGCAGCGCCTGCTGCGTGGCATCACACAGGCTCTGCCTGATCGTCCGGAGCCGCAGTACGACCACACCGAACTCCTGAAGGAACTGCCGTTCCTCCTCCGCGAGGCCGGGTGGCTGGTCACCGTCATCCTGCTGCAGGGCAAGCATGCGGAAGAACCGTGCACCATCATCGCAGTCGAGGCAGGGGATACCACCGACCGCCTCTACGGCCTGGCCTGCGACATCGGCACCACCACCGTCTGCGGCCAGCTGATCGACCTCAACAGCGGCGCGATCATTGCCGAGTCGATGAGCTACAACTCCCAGGTCGCCTGCGGCACCGATATCATCTCGCGTATCATCTACTCCCTCAGGAACCGCGGCCTGAAAACCCTGCAGGGCAAAGTCATCTCCACCATCAACAACGTCATCGAGGATGTCTGCCGCAAGGCTACCATCAGCCCGAGCGATATCAGCTACATCATGACCGCAGGCAACACAGTGATGGCCCACCTCCTCCTCGGCATCAGCCCGAAGTTCATCCGCGAAGCCCCCTACGTGCCGGCGATGAGCATTTTCCCGCTGACCAGGGCGGCGGAACTCGGCATCATGGCCCACCCCTCGGTACGGATATACCTCTACCCCTGCGTGTCATCCTATGTCGGCGGCGATATCGTTGCCGGGGTACATGCCTGCCGGATTCACGAAAGCAAGGAGATTAGCCTGTTCATCGATATCGGCACCAACGGCGAGATTGTCGTCGGCAACCGGGACTGGCTGGTCTGCGCCGCCTGCTCGGCCGGGCCGGCCTTCGAGGGGGGAGGGATCAGGTTCGGCATGCGGGCGAGTACCGGCGCGATCGAGAATTGCCACATCCATCCCGAGTCCCTCGAACCGATGATCGTCACCATCGGCAACACCCTGCCGCGCGGGATCTGCGGCTCCGGCCTGATCGCCATCGTCGCCGAGTTGCTGGCCACCGGGATCATCGATCAGCGCGGCAAGTTCAGCCGCAACCTTTCCCACCCGCGGGTCAGGCCGGGGGTGGACGGATGGGAATATGTCCTTGTGTGGTCACACGATTCCCTGCCGGGAGAGGACATCACGCTCACCGAGATCGACCTCGACAACCTGATACGGGCAAAAGGAGCGCTGTTTGCCGGCTACCAGACTCTCCTCGAGTCGGTTGGACTCGGATTTTCCGACCTCGACCGGGTCATCCTGGCCGGCAATTTCGGCGCCCATATCGACCTGGAGCGGGCCATCGCCATCGGCCTACTCCCCGATCTCGACCGCAACCGCTTCTACTACCTCGGCAACGCCTCGCTGCTCGGCTGCCGGATCAGCCTCACCGACCATCGCCGCTTCATGGAACGCATCCAGGTCAGATCCCTGATGACCAACATCGAACTCTCCGACAATCCCGGGTTCATGGACCACTATGTCGCGGCCCTGTTCCTGCCGCACACCGACATGGGACTGTTTCCTTCCGCCGGCGGACCGGCGGCCTGATCCCGGCTGCAGCAAGAATCCGGCGACGGGATGTCACTGGACGGCAGCCAGTTCTTCCTCCGTGGCTCCGCCCGCCTCGGCCATCGGGAAATGGAGGGAAAAGACCGTACCGACACCGGGTTCCGACTGCACGTCGATGAATCCGTTATGGGCTTCGACAACCTTCTTGACCAGGGACAGGCCAAGTCCTGAACCGGTGATGTGCCTGGTCGCCTTTCCCTTGACCCGGAAAAAGCGATCGAAGATGTGGGGAAGATCCTCGGCTCCGATGCCGATCCCCGAGTCCCGGACCACCAGGCTGGCCACCCCTCCCGCCAGGGAGGTGGTGATCTCGATGCGTCCTCCTTCCGGCGTGTACTTGACCGCATTGGAGATGATATTGAGAAATGCCGTTCGGATGTGGTCGTAATCGACATTGATCCACCACTCTTCCGGGCAGGGTGTGTACACCAGCTGCAGGCCTTTGCTCTGTGCCTGCGGGCCGACGATATCGATGATGTGCTCGAGTATCTCGTGACCGCGTACCGGTTCGAGGCGGAACACCACGGTGCCGCTCTCGAGCTTTGAGAGGTTGAGCAGGTTTTCGATCAGCTGCAGCAGGTCGCGGGTGCGGACGACCATCCGCCTGTGCAGAGCGTTGCAGGAGTGCAGCGCCTCGTATTTGCAGTCGACCTGCAGGGCATAGATCATCTGTTCGATGGAGGCCAGCGGCGATTTCAGCTCGTGGGCCACCATCGCCACGAAATCCGATTTCATCCTGTCGATTTCCTTGTGGGTGCTGATATCCTCGAACACCGTCACCGAGCCGAGGATGCCGCCGTTTCCCGATTTGACCGGCGAACAGTGGGCCCGCAGGAACCTTCGGGATATCGAGCCGGGCGAGAACTCCCGGGTCACGACCTTCGCCTCGCCGATGGCCTCGCCGACCATTCCCACCGCAGCCTCATCCCGTATCGATGCCGACAGCGGCTTGCCGATGACCGGATCGGTCTGGATCTCGAGGATGTTGATCGCGGCCGGGTTGTGGTGAACCACCACCCCTTCCCGATCGGTGATCAGCACAGCTTCGGCCATGCAGCCGAAAACCGTCTTCAGCCGGCTCTGCTCCTGGTTGATAGCCGCCAGGCTCAGTGTCCGCTCCTCGCGGAGCTGCTCGGCCTCCGCCTGCAACCGCAGCCGGTCGACCGCCTTGCCGACGACGATCCGGATATAATCCGGGGTGAACGGCTTGCCGACGAAATCGAAGGCACCCTGCTTCATCGCCGAGACCGCCTTCGACACCGTGGCAAAGCCGGTGATGACGATCACCTCAATCTCCGGCCGGTTTTCCTTGATCCAGCCCAGCACCGCGAAACCGTCGATTCCCGGCATCATCAGGTCGAGGAGGACGATATCGCAACCTTCCTCCCTGATCCTCTCGATACCCCGCTCGCCGCTTTCCGCCTTGCCGATGCTGTAACCCAAGCCCGCCAGAGCGCGTTCGACACCGTCGCGGATAACCTTTTCATCATCGATGATCAGGATGCGGATTTCATTCATACGCCCACCCCAGCCGCTGCAAACGATCGGGACTATGCCGACCCCTCTTCCCGGGCACAGCCGGGAAAAGGGAGGCCGCCTACTTCAACCAGCTCTTGATCAGATTGAGCAGTTCCGCCGGTTCGACCGGCTTCGGCATATAGTCCTCGGCCTCGCTCTCCAGCATGTCGCGGTGGGTGTAGGTGGAGGTCGTCACACGGTCGGCCACGGCGGTCAGCAGGATGATCGGGATCTTGGCCGTCGCCGGGTCGGCTTTCAGCCTGGCGCAGGTTTCGTGACCGTTCATCACCGGCATCATCACGTCCAGGACGATCAGATCGGGCTTGTCCTTGGCGACCGCCTCCAGCCCCTCCGCCCCATCGTATGCCACCCTGACGTCGTACCCCCCGTTCTCGACAATCACCTTGATCGCTTCGACGAAATCGGGATCATCATCAACCAGCAGCACCTTTTTCTTTTCAGCCATCTCTGTCCTCCTTTAATCATCCACGTATTGTCGTTACCGAACCTTCGCTCTCACTCAACAACCGGACGGGGCAGCAGACCGGCTCCCCCGATGATTTCCTGCAGTTTCTCCTCCCACTCGATCGCCATCACATGGACGCCGGCGATGCCCTCCATCTCCTTCAGCTCCTGGATCTGCTCGATGCACATCTCGATCCCCTTGGCCGCCTGCTTTTCCTTCGGCTCGTCGGCGATGCGCTTGATCACCGGATCGGGGATGTCCATGCCGGCCACCATCTTCTTCATGAACTTGGCCATGCCCGCCGACTTCAGGGGCGTCACTCCGGCCAGGATCTTGACCTTCTCGTGCAGCCCCTGGCGCCTGGCCTCCTCCAGGTAGGCCTTGAACTTCTCCATATTATAGATGCACTGGGTCTGGACGAAATCGGCGCCGGCCATCATCTTCAACTTCAGCCGCGGCACCCGGATCTCGAACGGGTCGGCGAAGGGATTGACCGCGCAGCCGATGAAGAACTTCGGCGCCCCCTCAAGCTTCTGACCGGAAGGAAATGTCCCTTCATCGCGCATCGTCTTGACCAGGTGAATCAATTGCATCGAGTCGATATCGAAGACATTCTTGGCCTGGGGGTCGTCGCCGAACTTCTGATGATCGCCGGACAGGCAGAGCATGTTGCGCACCCCCAGCGCCGAGGCCCCGAGCAGGTCGGACTGCAGGGCGATGCGGTTGCGATCGCGCACCACCATCTGCAACAGCGGCTCGATGCCCAGCTCCTTGAGCAGCATGCAGCCGGCAACCGAGCTCATCCGCACCACCGAGGTCTGGTTGTCGGTGACGTTGCAGGCATCGACATTCCCTTTGACATAGGCCGCCTTCTTCCGCACAACCTCCGGGTCGGCGCCGCGTGGCGGGCCGCACTCGGCCGTCACCGCGAAATGGCCGGCGGCCAGAACCTTTTCCAGATTGCTTCCCGCTTTCATCAGATCATATCCTCCCTGACAATGCGGCGTGGGCCGCCATCTCGTGAAGTGTTCCAGCCCTTGTACGGTTTCAGTTTGACATAGTTGTCCATCTGGTCCAGCGACTTCAGCCGGTCGATGATCAGCTGCCAGCCGCAGGGGGTATCCTTGCCGACCTCGCAGTGCCCCTGCACCGAACCGCCGCATGGACCGTGGAACAGCGACTTGGCGCAGCGTGTCACCGGGCAGATGCCGCCGGTCAGGTGCAGGACGCAGTCGCCGCAGCCCTGGCAGCGCTCGGCCCACTCGCCCTGGCGTTCGGTGACCCCGAGGAAGCCGGTGTTGATCCCGGGCAGCGACGGCGTGGCGGTGTACTTTTCGGCGAGGAACTGGATGCCGGCGCCGCAGGCAATCGACAACACCGCCTGGTAGTCATGAATATAAGGCCGCATCTGTTCGATATACTCCGGATCGCACTGCCGCTCGAGACAGACCTCCTTGATCGTGATCTTCTTGCCGGCAGTCTCCCGCGCCAGGCGCAGGGTCGAGGCCAGCACCTGCACCTCCTTCTCCCCGCCGACCCGGCAGACCGTGACGCAGCCGTAGCAGCCGGCGACCACGATCCGCTCGTAGGGATCGATCATCTCCAGTATTTCCTCGATCGGTTTCGGTGTTCCGGTGATCATCGTCTTCCTCCTGAGGCCGATCAGGCCGCGTTCTTGCGGACAACATTGACGGGGCTGGGGCCCAGCTCCCGGACCTGTCCGACGAATTCATTGACATAGGCGGCGAATTTCGCTCCTTCGCCGGCGCTGAGGTTGAACATCCTGATCCGCTCGCCGCCGATCCTGATGCTCTCGAGAATCGCGGCGACCCTGGCAACCCGGGCCCTGGCCCGGATGTTGCCGGAGAGGTAGTGGCAATCCCCCTCCAGGCAGCCGATGACCATTACCCCGTCGGCACCGTTCTCAAAGGCCTCGAGCATCAGGGACTCCTCGATCCTGCCGGTGCAGGGCAGCATCACGATGCTGGTCGAGGCGGCGTACTGTCGTCGTTCCGAACCTGCCAGGTCCGCGGCGGTATACGCTCAGTGCCGGCAGGCAAAGATGATGACGTTGGCGACAAACTCATCCATCATGCGTCTCCTCCACGGTTGCGGCCTCCGTCAGACCCTGGGCATAGGAGCGGATCTTGGCCTTGAGATTGACATCCTGGTAGCGGCCGAGGGTGATCGCCTTGGCCGGGCATTCGGCGACGCAGATGCCGCAACCCTGGCACAGGGCCGGGTTGATCTCGGCGGTGTGTTCGGCGTTGATGAACGGCACCCCGTAGGGACAGGCCCGGACACAGGTCAGACAGACGGCGCAGTGGGCCGGATCGACCCGCGAGACGACTCCCGAGAGCCGCAGATTCTTCTTCGACAGCAGGATGGCCGCCCGGGCCACCGCCGCCTGTGCCTGGGCGATGGTCTCGGACACATCCTTCGGCGCATGCACCGTCCCGGCCATGAACAGGCCTTCGCTCGGCAGGTCGACCGGCCTGAGCTTGGCGTGGGCCTCGATGAAGAAGCCGTTGCTGTTGCGCGGCACCCGCAGCATCGAGGCCAGCTCCTCGTTCTCCCTTGGTTTCATGCCGGTGGAAAGGACCAGCAGGTCGGGAGCGAGCGACACCTTGCGGCCGATGGACGGGTCGCTGACCACCACCCGCACGCCCCCGTCCGCCACATCGATCTCCGGCGGGTTTTCCAGCGGGTCGAAGCGGATGAAGTTGACCCCCTGCCGTCGCGCCTGCTGATACTGGAGTTCGCCAAGACCATAGGTGCGCATGTCGCGATAGAGGATGTCGATGCGCGCCGCCGGATTGATCTCCTTCAGGCGCAGGGCGTTCTTGACCGCCTGGTTGCAGCAGACCCGCGAGCAGTAGGGCAGGTGGCCCTGCCCGGCGACGGTGCCGGCCGGGGTTTCGCAGGGCGTGCCGGTATCGGGCTCGCTGTAGGCGGCGGTCACGGTCGCCCGGGAGCCGGCGCACTGCAGCATCACCACATGGTTCAGTTCTCCCTGCTCGTTGCCGAACAGGCGGGTCTCGAAGTCGACCTGGGTCAGCACCCGCTCGGAGGTGCCGAGACCATGGAGGTCCGGCCGCGCCTCCTCGGCCCCGGTCGCGACGATGATCGCGCCGTGGCTGATGGTCCGCAGCGCCCCGGACGGCGTCATGATATCGGTGGTGAAAGAGCCGACGAAACCGGAATGTTCAACCACCGCCGAGCCGAGAAAGAGCTTTATCCGTTCATGACGCTCGACCTCCTCCTTCAGCTTCACCAGGTATTCCCAGAAATACTGCCCGTCCCAGGTCCGGCCGAGATTCTGGGCCTGGCCGCCGAGGGCCGGCTGCTGTTCGACCAGAGAGACATCGAAGCCCTGTCGCGCCGCCTCGAGCGCCGCGGTCATCCCCGCCACCCCGCCGCCGATGACGAGCAAGCCGGGATTGACATCGAATTCCAGTTCGGCCAGCGCCTCGGCCTGGCTGGCGTTGGCAACTGCCATCCGCACCAGCCGCTTGGCCTTTTCCGTGGCCATCTCCGGGTCGTTCGGATGAACCCAGCTGCACTGGTCGCGGATATTGGCCATGTCGAAGAAATACTTGTTGATTCCAGCCTGGCGCAGGGTCGACATGAACAGCGGCTCGTGGGTGCTCGGCGAACAGGCCGCGGCCACCAGCCGGTTGAGCCGGTGTTCGCCGATGATCGCCCGGATCGATTCCTGCGAATCCTGCGAACAGGTGTAGAGCGGATGGCCGGCATAGACGACCCCCGGCAGGCTCCTGGCATACTCCGCCACGGCGGCGACATCGACCACCGAGGCAATGTTGGTGCCGCAGTGGCAGACAAAGACTCCTATGCGCAGCTCTTCATCGGGGTCAGGCCTGCGCTCTTCCGGCAGTGCCTCCACCGTTATCTCGCTGCCGCGGGCCAGGGCCAGCCCGGCCGAGGCCGCCTGGGCCGCACCGGAGGCCTCGATGACCGTTTCGGGGATGTCCTTGGGGCCATTGATCACGCCGCCGACATAAATGCCGGGTCGCGAGGTGGCCAGCGGAGTGAACGCGTCGGTGATTGCAAAACCGAAGCGGTCGAGACCGACACCGAGCGTGGCGGCCAGTTCGCGGGTCTTGGCGGCGATCTGCACCCCCACCGACAGCACCACCATGTCAAACGTCTCGGTCACCCGCCAGCCGCTGCCGTCGACATAGCGCAGTTCCAGGTCGCCGGTCAGCGGGTCTTCGAACACCCGGCTGACCATGGCCCTGACAAAGCGGATGTTGCGCTCCTTCGCCCGCTCGACATAGTTGTCGAAATTCTTGCCGAAGCTGCGCATGTCGATATAGAAGATCGTCGGTTCGATGGCGCTGTCGTGCTCCCGGGCGATGTAGGCCTCCTTGGTGGCATACATGCAGCAGACCGACGAGCAGTAGTCGCGGTCGCAGGAACTGTCACGTGAACCGACACACTGGATCCAGGCGATCTTTTTCGGGTGCCTGCCGTCGCCGGGCCGCTGCACCGTGCCGGAGGTCGGTCCGGAGGCCGAGAGCAGGCGCTCGAACTCGATACTGGTGACGACGTTCTTATAGATTCCATAACCGAATTCACCGCGACGTTTCGCGTCGAAGACCTCGAAACCGGGAGAGAAGATCACCGAACCGATCCTGATCTGGCGCTCGCCGCCTTTGAGACCGTAATCGATGGCGCCCGGACCGCAGACCGACTTGCAGATGCCGCAGGCCCCGGTGTTGAGCTGGACGCAGCTGGCTTCGTCGATCACCGGCACCCGCGGCACGGCCTGGGGATAGAGGATGTTGACAGGGTGACGCAGGTTCAGCCCCTCGTTGAACCGGTTATACAGCGGTCTTGCTTCCCTGTTGGTGACCTGGTCGATTTCCAGGAACGACACCGGGCAGACCGAGACGCAGGCGCCGCAGACCTGGCAGGCATCGAGGTTGGCCTCGATACCGTCGGCCACCATCTTCAGCGCGCCGATCCGCATCACCTTCCTGCAGGTCATCGCGCAGAGGCCGCAGCGGATACAGTCCTGCCTTCCCTTGACCGGGATTTCCTTTTTCAGGGCCACGGAGCGGGCGACGATGGCCGCGCCGAGACTCTTATCCAGATCAGGCGCATCGCTGATCGCGACCGCCGAGAACTTCTCCGGGCAGGCGGTGTAGCAGGCACCGCAGCCGGTGCATTTGTCGGCGATGACGCTGGCGATCCCGCCCTTTTCCCAGCTGATCGCCCCGTGCAGGCAGGCGCGGAAGCAGTTGCCGCATTTGCTGCACTTCTCGGCAATCACCGAAAACGCCCAGGGATGCAGGGTCTTCGGCACCGGCGAGCCCGGACCGCGGATCAGCCGCTTTTCCCGCCCGCCTTTCTTCTGTTCCTCTTCCGGCATCTCCTGCGGGAAATACGAGATCTGGGTCACCGGGCAGGCCAGTTCGCAGGCGCCGCAGCCGGTGCATTTGCCGATGTCGACATAGCGGGCGCGGCTGCTGACGGTGGCGGTAAAATCGCCGGCCTCACCGGAGAGGGCTGTGACCTCGCTCCAGGTCAGGAGCTCGATGTTGAGATGCCGGCCGACCTCCACCAGCTTCGGCGAGACGATGCACATCGAACAATCGTTGGTCGGGAAGGTCTTGTCCAGCTGGGCCATCTTGCCGCCGATGGCCGGCGAACTCTCCACCAGATAGACCTTGAAGCCGGCATTTGCGAGATCGAGAGCCGACTGCATGCCGCTGATGCCGCCGCCGATCACCATCACCGCCCCCGATATGGCCGGGGTGATGCCGGCCTGCAGCCTGTTTTGTTCGTTCATCGCGGACCCTCCCCGGCAGGCGCAGCCTGGCTGAAGACGCGGTTGAGGACGGCCGTATCGACTAGATGGAGCTTCTGCTGGGCCGCCGGATACTGACCGGAGATCGCAGCCGCCACCAGCTCGGCTGCATAGAACACCGGCAGGGCCGGTTCACCGGCGCCGAGATCGAGCTGGCGGCTTTCGACATTGGCCTGGCACATCGGACAGTCGGTGACGATCGCCCGTGCGCCGGCCCTCCTGGCCGCCTGGACGATGTCTCCGACCAGCCGGACGGCAATGTCGGGCCGGGTCAGGGTCAGGCTGCCGGAACAGCACTCGGTGCGGTGCGACCAGGAAACCGGCGTCGCACCGACCGCCCGGGCTATCCGCTCGAGGGTGGTTGGCGCTTCCCAGTTGACGACCCCGGTCACCCGCGGATTGCGCAGTGACAGGCAGCCGTAGTAGCAGGCGAGCGAGAGATCCTGCAGCGGCTGGCTGACCTTTTCACGGATCTTCGCCAGCACATCCTCCCCCGACAGCAACGTGCTGATATGGATGATATCCGGCGGGGATGAATAGTCCCTGACATCCCAGTAGCCGGGATCCGCCCGCAGGGCCTGGTCGGCGGCCTTGAGCCGCTGGAAGCAGGCGGCGCAGGGCACCAGGATGTCCAACTCGAGCTCCCTGGCCAGCAGCAGGTTGCGCATCGGCAGGCGCATGCCGACCTCATGGTCGGTCATATGGGCCGACGAGGCGCCGCAGCAATTCCAATCGGGGATCTCGACCAGCCAGATGCCCAGGTCGCGGCAGACCTGCCGCACGGCGTGGTCGTAATCCCGCGCCGATCCTTCCAGAGAACAACCGGGATAGTATGCCAGCTTCATCGCTCGTACTCCTTTCCCTTGCCGGCGAAGATCCGCCGCACCTCAGCCTTGCCTTTTATTCCCTGCGGCAGCAGTTTCAGCTTTCCCTTGGTCAGCATCTGCATACCGAGCTTCATGTCGCAGGCGAGATCGCCCGACCGCAGCTTGTAAGCGGCCAGCATGCCGACCTCATAGGCCCGTCCCCAGTATCTGACCGAATCGAGGAACGAGCGGTGCAGTTTCGGCACCCGCGGCTCGGCCGGGGCAATTCCCTTCTTCAGCGCCAGCGAACGCAGCACATCCATCAGGCCGGCGATCTCGATCTCGTTGGGACAACGGGTCGCACAGGTTTCACAGGCGGCGCACAACCAGATGGTCTTGCTCTGCAGCAGGATATCCTCCATGCCGTAAGCGGCCAGGCGAACCACCTGCATCACCGTCAGGTCGAAAAAATCGGCGACGGGGCAGCCGGACGAGCAGCGGCCGCACTGGAAGCAGGCGTGCACATCGACCCCCATCGTCGCAAGTTTTTTGAGGAATTTAGGATTGCCCGCCTCGACTGGCCTGAAATCACTGTTCATGGCTTCCTCCTGTGAGGTTGTCCATCACCGCCGGGAACCTGAGCGAGAACGTCGCTCCCTCGCCCGGCGGCGAGGATACCCGGATGGTTCCCTTGTGCTCCTTGACGATGGCATAGGATACCGACAGACCGAGGCCGGTACCCTCGCCCGGATCCTTGGTGGTATAGAACGGATCGAAGATCTTCTCGACCCGGTCCTCCCCGATCCCCGGGCCGGTATCGCTGATCAGGACCTCGACGATGTCGCCGCCGGCCCTGGTCCTGCTGGCAATGCGGATGGTGCCGTTGCCGTCCATCGCCTGGGCGGCGTTGACGACGATGTTCATCACCACCTGATTGAGGCGGATTGAATTGCCGTAGATCGGCAACAGCTCTTCGTCCAGAGCCAGCTGCACCTCGATGTTATGGAAAAGCGGCTGGTTCTTCAAAACGCCGACGGTCTTGCGGACGATGGCGTTGAGATCGATCAGGTTCATGTCGTAGGTGGTCTGGTGCGAGAATTCCAGGAGATCGGCAACGATCACCTTGCAGCGCTCGGCCTCGTGAATGATCACCTCAAGATCCTCGCCGCAGGGATGATCCTCACCCAGGGCCTCCCTGACCAGATTGGCGTAGAGCATGATACCCGACATCGGGTTGTTGATCTCATGGGCGACCCCGGCGGCAAGCCTGCCGAGTCCGGCCATTTTTTCGGACTGCATCAGCATGTTGTGGGTCTGCTCGAGATCCTCCTCGATCTTCTGGATTGCCCGCAGATCGGTGAAGATGCCGAAAGTGGCGATCTCCTGGTCACGGTCATAGATGATGCCCCCCGAGAAACTGACCGGAATCACGTACCCGTCCCGGTTCTTGACCGTCAGCTCATGGCGCAGCAGCTTGCCGCGGCCACCGTAGTCGTCACTGCGCATGCGCTTGATGATTTCATAGGCGAGTCCTTCATGGTAGAGGCCGGTGACATGCAGTGAAGCCAGGGCCTCCTCCTCGCTGTAGCCGAGCAGGGCCTGCGCCCCCTGGTTGAACAAGATCAGCCGCCCTTTCATGTCGGCGGCAATGATGCCGTCGACCGAGGAATCGATCAGGTTGTGGAAGAAGGTGTTGCGCCGGCGCAGCTCCCCTTCGAGTTTTTTACGGGCGGTGATGTCGATCAGGTAGAGCAGGTAGTAATC
>WBUQ01000212.1 GCA_008933635.1 Desulfobulbaceae bacterium
AACCTGCCGATGGCCGGCTCGATCATGTCGGCGCTGCCGGTGCTGTTGATCTACATCCTGCTCGGCCGCTATTTCATCCGCGGCCTCTTGGCCGGTTCGGTGAAGGAGTAGATACCTTGTCGGATGTCGACAGGGGAGATCTCTCCACTTCCGATCACTTCCCGAGTGATTGTGGCATTTTCCTTTCGCCCGAGATCCTTGAAGATGGTCACTGGATTCATCCTGATCCGCAAACCGATATGGCCTGAGAGCTGTTCTTTGGCCTGATATCCGAAGACGGAGCTGCCGTCGATCTCCCAGAAGCGCAGTATTTTTTTCACGTGCCTGCCGGAGGCCCCGATCAGGGGGAAATCGACCTCCTTGAATGAATATCCGCAATGATCCTTCCGTTGTCATTCCGTACAGGGGTGGGCGGGCAAAAACATCTTCTGAAATTGCCATTTGCCGACCATAAGCGATGTACTTTTCCTGCTTGACAATGAAATATGTGTAACATAAATTATGTTCACTATGAAAAACAAATGGATTCTCTTCTCCTATTCGATTCCCGCCGCCAATGCCAAGGCGCGGATGCGGACCTGGCGGCGCATCTCGGCCACCGGCGCGGCACAACTGAAGACCGGTCTGCAGATTCTGCCCTATCGTGAGGATCTCCAGGAGAATATCACCTGGCTGATCGGCGAGGTCACCGCTTTGGGAGGTGAGGCTATCGCTCTCCAGTGCGCCCGGGTTGAAGGGATGACCGAGCAGCAGATCGAGCAGTTGTTCCAGGCCCAGGTCGACCCCGAGTTCGAGCAGATCCAGGCTGAAGCCAGGACGTTGCTCGCCACCGCTGATACCCTGGGGGATGGCGTGAGCGTCAAGGAGCTGTCAACCGCCCTGCGGAAGCTGCGCAAAAAGTGCGAGGCGGTGCGGGAGCGCGATTTTTTCCCCTCCGGAGCGGCAGCCAAGACCATGAAATCGCTCGACGCCATCTCGGAGCGGCTGCGCCGGCCGGATCAGACCGACCTGCCGGCTGCCAGGGTGGATCGTGCGGACTACCAGGGAAGGACCTGGGTCACCCGCGCCCGGCCCTATATCGACCGTCTGGGTTCCGCCTGGCTCATCCGGCGATTCATCGACCCTCAGGCCCGCTTTCGTTTTCTCCTTCCCGGAGAACACGCGAACCTTCATCAGGGCGAACTCCCCTTTGACATGGCAATGGGTGACTTCACCCATCAGGGAGAGCTGATCACCTTCGAGGTCCTGCTGCGGGATTTTGCCCTCCACGACCAGGCCCTGGCCAAGATCGGCGAACTGGTCAAATGTATCGATGTCCAGGAAGGTGCGCTGACCGAGGACGCCGCCCTGCTGAAGATCCTGCTCGACGGATTGGCCGGACTGACCGCCGACGACCATCAGCTCCTGGATCGCGCCTTGCTGCTCTTTGACGCCCTCCATGCGGGCTATGCCAGAACAGTTCAGGGAGAAGCACCGTAAACAGATCACTTTTCAACCAAGGAAAACCATCATGCCTCCCTATACGAAACATCTTGAGACCAGCTCCCGGAGAACCGGCAACGACTACCAGCAGATGCACGACTGGCTGGACAACCATCCCGACCACAAGGCAGCCCGCCACGACCTGGCCGCGCTCGCAGCAAACCGGGCCTACGTCAACGAGACCTGGGGCGAGGAGGCGGTCACCGAATTCTTTCTACATGTCGCCGAAGACCTGCTGATGAAGGAAATCGCGACACTGCAGGGAGCAGGTTGTCCCGACGAGGCGGTGCAGCACAGCCTGGAGGTGGCGCGCAAGTCTCTGGAAATTGCCAGCCGCGTGAATATCCCGCTTAACAGACAACTCCTGGCCCGCGGCGCAATTTACCATGATCTGGGCAAGGCGAAAACCTACGGCATGGAGCACGGCGAGATCGGCGCCAAGATGGCCGAAGAACTGGGCCTGGAGGAGGAAATCCGCCAAATCATCCTCAAGCATATCCGGGGAGGGCTCACCGAGGCCGAAGCCAGGGAATTGGGGTTGCCGGTCAGGGATTACACCCTGCGGACGCCGGAAGAGAAGATCGTCATCTATGCCGACCGGATGGTGGACATCTACACCGACGGCATCGTTCCGGACACCGACGAGAAAAAGGCGGAACAGCACTATGCCGAGATTCTCCAGAACTACGAGAAGTACGGCAAGAATCCGACCACCTTGCAGCGCTACCTGGCCCTGCATGCGGAAATCCAGGGCTGGATGGCCTGATGCACACCTCCCCGCAGCCAGCCGGTTCCGGAGAAACGGCCAATGACGCCATGAAGAACGTCATCAAGGACATCACGCTGCTCTTTGCCGCCAGAATCGTCCGGCTGTTCGCCTACGGATTCATCTCGGTTGTACTGGCGCTCTATCTCTCAGCCACCGGCCTGAGCGCGTCCGGCGTCGGGGCCATTCTCAGCGCGACGTTGGCCGGCGATATCCTCGTTTCCCTCTGGGTGACCATGGTGGCCGACCGGGTCGGTCGCAGGAACATGCTGCTCTTCGGGGCGACTTTGATGATCCTTGCCGGAATCGTCTTTCTCCTCACCACCGATCCGGTGTGGATCACCCTGGCGGCAATCATCGGCATCGTCAGCCCCAGCGGCGGCGAGATCGGCCCGTTTCTGTCGATCGAGCAGGCAGCGCTTTCCCAGCTGGTCCCCGACGGCCGGCGCACCAGGATCTTTGGCTGGTACAACCTCGCCGGTTCGTTCGCCACCGCCGCCGGCGCCCTGGCCGGCGGCTGGCTGGCCCAATGGCTGCAGGCCATCGGATGGAGCGGATTGGCGGCCTACCGGGTCATCATGGCCGGATATGCCGGCTGCGGCCTGGCGCTGATGCTGTTCTTCATATTTTTATCCCGGCATGCGGAGGTGTCTCCGGTTGCAGAGACAGGTGGGGGGACAATCAAAAGATCCATGGGACTGCACCGCTCGAAAGCGGTGGTATTCAGGCTCAGTTCCCTCTTCGCCCTCGATGCCTTCGCCGGCGGCTTCGTGGTTCAGAGCATGATCGCCTGGTGGCTGCATATCCGTTACGGGGTCGACGAGGGGATGCTCGGCACCCTGTTCTTCGGGGCCAACCTGCTGGCCGGGGTATCGGCGCTGCTGGCCACCAGGCTCGCCGACCGGATCGGCCTGATCCGTACCATGGTCTACACCCACATTCCCTCGAACATCCTGCTCTGCCTGGTGCCGCTGATGCCCAATTTCTCGCTGGCCATCATCGTCCTGCTGCTCAGGGCCTCGATCTCCCAGATGGATGTGCCGGCGCGCCAGTCCTACAC
>WBUQ01000064.1 GCA_008933635.1 Desulfobulbaceae bacterium
GGGCGGCGGTCGCCAGCAGGGAGACCAGGCGCTGAGGGCCGGGCCCTCGCCGGACCAGCAGCAGGTTGACTATTCCCGCCAGCAGCGGGACCAGCAGAGGGATCATGATCCAGTGTCTCATCGTTCCCCTCCCCTGCCATCGACATGGTCATTGCCGAGCTCTCCGCGGGCCCGCAGGGCCAGGGCCACGACAAAGGCGGTCATGCCGAAACCGATGACGATGGCGGTCAGTACCAGGGCCTGGGGCAAAGGGTCGGCGGTGGCGGCGGGCCCGCCGCCCGCCAGCGGCGGAGCGCCGGTCATCAGGCGGCCGGTGAAGAACAGGAAGAGGTTGACACCGTAGGACAGCAGGGCCAGGCCGATCGCCACCGGAAAGGTGCGGGCCCGCAGGACCAGGTAGACACCGCCGGCAAAGAGGACGGCGACGACCAGGGAGGCGAGGATTTCCATCAGCCGCTCCTCCCCGCTTCGACGCAGCGACTGCTCAGCAGGCCGAGGGTGGCGAGGATCAGCAGCACCACCCCGACCACCGTCAGGTAGACGCCGAGGTCAAAGAGCATCGCCGTCGCCAGTTCGATATCTCCTGCCAGCGGCAGGTGGTAATGACCGAAGGCGGAGGTGAGGAAAGGCCGGTCGAAGAGCCAGCTGCCAAGGCCGGTGGCAACGGCGAGCAGGACCCCCCAGGCGATCACCTTGTGGAACTGCTGGTGCCACTGCCTCCGGGTCCAGGCAATGCCGCTGGCCATATACTGGAGGATCAGCGCAATGGCGGTGATCAGGCCGGCAATGAAACCGCCGCCTGGGGCGTTGTGGCCTCGGAGAAAGAAATAGATCGACACCAGCAGAGCCAGCGGCAGCAGCAGGCGGGTGACCTGGGTCAGGACCAGGGAGTGCCGCTCCGCCGCCCAGCGGGGCCGTACGCCGTGCAGGGTCCCCGGAAGCAGGCAGAGCCTGTCGAGCAGGGCATAGATGCCGATGGCGGCGACCGCCAGCACCGTAATCTCGCCAAGGGTATCGAAACCGCGGAAATCGACGAGGATGACGTTCACCACATTGGCCCCGCCGCCGCCGGGCAGGCTGTTGTCCATGAAATAGCCGGCGATGGTGTTATAGGGCCTGGTGAGGATGGCCCATGTCACCAGACCACAGCCGCTGCCGATGCCAAGCGCCAGCAACAGGTCGCGGATGCGGCGCCAGCCCGGCGATTCCGGGCGGTCCTGCTGGGGCAGGAAGTAGAGGGCGAGCAGCAGCAGCAGGATGGTGACAACCTCCACCGCCAGCTGGGTCAGGGCCAGGTCCGGGGCGGAAAATCGGACAAAGGTCAGGACCACCAGCAGCCCCACGACGCTGAGGGCGAGCAGGGCAAGCAGCCGCTGGCGGTGAAAGAACACGGTGAACATGGTCGCCGCCATCATCAGCAATGCTCCGAGCAGGGTAACCGGATCGACGGGGGATGGCGGCAGAACGCCGGCAAGGGCCGACCCGCCGCCTGTCATCGGCAGGTAGATGGCGAGGACCGCAACCGTGAGCAGCAGTGCGGCCGAACGCTGGAGGGAGCCATTGTCGACGGCCTCGGTGGCAACCCGGGCCCCGCCGATGAGGCGGTCGACTGTCCGCCGGTAGAGGAGATGGGCCTCGATCCCCCAGAAAAGCCGGTCATGCAGGGCAAAGAGACGGTGGCGCTGACCGTAGAGGAGGATGCCGCCGACCATGGCGATCAGGCTCATCGCGAAAGGAGCGTTGAAGCCGTGCCAGATCGCCAGGTCATAGGCCGGCAACGGGCTGTTGAGCACGGCGGAGGAGGCGAGGGCCAGGAAAGGCGCCACCGTCAGCGTGGGAAAGACCCCGACCAACAGGCACTGGCCGACCAGAACCGCCACCGGCAGGATCATGTAGCGGGGGGCCTCGTGGGGCGGGTACCTCGGCAGGTTTACCGGTTCACCGTTAAAAAAAACATCGTGAATGAAGCGGGCCGAATAGGCCACCGCCAGGATGCCGGCCACCGTTGCCGCCACCGGCAGGAACCAGGAAAAGGGGCCGAGCACGGAGAGATGGAATGTTTCGGCGAAAAACATCTCCTTGGACATGAAACCGTTGAGCAGCGGCACCCCGGCCATCGCCGCCGCGGCCACCATCGCCAGGGTGCCGGATACCGGCATGTATTTCCACAGGCCGTTGATCCGGCGCATATCGCGGGTTCCGGTCTCGTGATCGATGATGCCGGCGGCCATGAACAGCGAGGCCTTGAAAGTGGCGTGGTTGATAATATGGAAGACCCCGGCCACCGCCGCCAGCGGGGTGTCGATCCCGAACAGCAGGACGATCAGGCCGAGGTGGCTGATCGTCGAGTAGGCCAGCAGACCTTTCAGGTCATGACGGAAAAGGGCGGTGTAGGCCCCGTAGAGCAGGGTCAGCAGGCCGGTGCCGCCCACCAGGAAGAACCAGGGGTCGGTACCCGACAGGGCAGGGAAGAGGCGGGCAAGCAGGAAAACCCCGGCCTTGACCATGGTGGCGGAATGCAGATAGGCGCTGACCGGGGTCGGTGCCGCCATCGCCTGCGGCAGCCAGAAATGGAACGGAAACTGGGCCGACTTGGTGAAGGCGCCCAGCAGGATCAGCACCAGGGTCGGAACATAGAGGGGATGGGCGCGGATGATGTCCCCCATGCCGAGGATCACCGAGATCTGGTAACTGCCGGCGATCCGGCCGAGCAGCAGGAAGCCGGCCAGCATCGCCAGCCCGCCGCCCCCGGTGACCGTCAGGGCCATCCTCGCTCCCTGCCGGGCCTCACCCTCCCGATGGCGAAAGCCGATCAGCAGAAAGGAACTGAGGGAGGTCAGTTCCCAGAAGACCAGCAGCTGCAGCAGGTGGTCGGAGAGGACGATGCCGACCATGGCCCCCATGAAGAAGAGCAGCATCGCGAAAAAGCGCCCGGGGGGATCGTCTTCGGCCAGATAATAGTTGGCATAGAGGATGATCAGCAAACCGATCCCGAGGATCAGCAGGATGAACAGGGCGGCCAGGCCGTCCATCCGCAGGATGAGATCGAAACCGGCCTGAGGCAGCCAGGGACGGCTGATCGCCACCGGCGTCCCGCGGAAGGCGGCAAGGAGGGGATCGATCGAAAGCAGCAGGGCCGCCACCGGCACGGCTGCCGCCGCCCAGGCCGCCGCCCCGCGTCCGAGCGGGCGCACACAGAGCGGCAGCAGGGCTCCGGCAAAGGGCAGGATAACGATCATGAGAAGGTTCATCGTACATTCCACCGGAAAGAATGGCCTGCAGAGCCGGCACCCCCCGTCATCCTGACCTCGCCGGGGTTTTCGTGCCGCTTCGCGGCCTGCAGGACCGGCCGTTTGAGCATTTCAAGGCGCTGTGCCGGGAAAGACTCGACAACCTGCTGCTGGACAGATATTCTGGATTATAAACTCCCTGGACCCTCTCCACAATCCCCGGCGGCGATGAAATACCTTCCCTCCCAGATCATCTACCTGATGCAGAACCGCCGCACCAGGCGCAATATCCGCACACTCGCCGAGTTCCTGCTGGTACTCGGCCTGTTCATCGTCGCCTACAGTGTCATCTTCCATTTCCTGATGGCCCTCGAGGGAAGAGATTATTCGATGATAACAGGATTTTACTGGACACTCACGGTCATGTCGACCCTGGGCTTCGGCGACATCACCTTTGTCAGCGATCCCGGCAAGATCTTCTCGATCATCGTCCTGCTTTCCGGCATCGTTTTCCTGCTGATCATGCTGCCCTTCGCCTTCATCCAGTTCTTCTACGCCCCCTGGCTCGAGGCCCAGAGCAAGTCCAGGGCCCCCCGGCAGCTGCCGGAACAGATTGCCGGCCACGTCATCATCACCGGCTACAACCCGATCGCCATCGCCCTGGTCAGGCGTCTGAGCCAGTACGGCCACGATTACGTGATCCTCGTCCCGGAGGTGGCCCAGGCCCTCGACCTGGTCGATCAGGGCCTGCAGGTCCTGGTCGGCGAACTGGACGACCCCGATACCTATGTCCGGGCCAGAATCGACAGTGCCGCCCTGGTGCTGGCGATCAACGACGACATGAAGAACACCAGCATCGCCTTCATCGTCCGCGGCATCGCCCAGCAGGTGCCGATCGCCGCCAACGCCGACAGCCAGAATTCCGTCGATATCCTCAACCTGGCCGGCTGCAACCACGTTTTCCAGTTCATGAACATGCTCGGCCAGGCGCTGGCCAGGCGCACCCTCGGGCGACGCACCCTGGCCAACATCATCTATCGCTCCGGCGAGCTGGCCATCGCCGCCACCCCGGCGATGCAGACCCGGCTGGTTGGCAGGACGATCGGCGAGCTCGGCCTGCGGCAGCAGCTCGGTGTCAACGTGGTCGGCCTGTGGAACCGGGGCCAGTTCATTCTGCCTCGGGTCGATTCGGTGATCGAGGCCAGCAGCGTCGTGGTGATCGCCGGCTCCGAAACCCACCTCGCCAACTACGACAACTACATCGGCGGGATCAGCTGCGCCGAGGCCCCGGTGCTGATCCTCGGCGGGGGACGGGTCGGCCAGGCGACGGCCGCCGCCCTGCGGGAGGAGGGCATCGATTACCGGATCGTCGAGAAAAGCTCCCGGGTCGGCGAGCATATGGAGCGCGTCATCGTCGGCAGCGCCGACGACCACGACACGCTGGTCAAAGCCGGCATCCGGGAAGCCCCGTCGGTCTTCATCACGACCCACAGCGACGAGATGAACATCTACCTGACCATCTACTGCCGGCAGCTGCGTCCGGATACCCGGATTATCTGCCGTTCCAACCTCGACCGGAACATCAGTGTCCTCCACGCCGCCGGCGCCGACATGGTCATGTCCCATGCCTCGATGGCCGCCAACAACATCATCAACCTGCTGTCACCGGGCAAGGTGCTGATCCTCACCGAAGGGCTGAACATCTTCCGTCACCGGGTCCACCTCAATCTCGCCGGCAAGACGCTGATAAGCAGCAATATCCGTCGGGACACGGGCTGCAGCGTCATCGCCATCCGGCGCCGGGGCGAGACGATGATCAACCCCGATCCGGCCATCGAGCTGGATGCCGACGACGAGATGATCATGATCGGCACGGCCGAGTCGGAACATCTCTTTACCTCCATGTACCCGGAAAAGGCCTGAGGGCCACCCCAGCCCCTTCACCGCCCCGGCCACAGGCAGGAGCGATATTCAGATTTCCTGATAACCGCCCGTAAAGAAACATCTTCAAGCAAGCAGCCGATCAATACATCATGCTGTATTTTCGTTGTATTTTTGATTGACACAGGCTTTTCCTTGTCTTTTCTCGAGTTTTATAATAAATTCTGCTTATAGCATCCCGCTTCCTGACCCGCGGTCACGGGCACGGCAGTTCGCCCCCTCCGCATTACAGGCACAAGCCGGGCGGCTCATTACCCCTGCGCGTCTTTTCGCATCCAGCCAGGGAACGGCTGACCGGATCTGCCGGCAGCCATTCCGCCGCCCGCACCATCTCATCATGTATCGGGACAGCCGCCAGCGATCCCCGAATCCCCCTGACGGCTGTCCGGCCCGAAAAGGTTCCGGCCTCAACCCTTCCGCGCAGTTGCGCACCGGGCCGACAACCCCATCCGCAGCGGAGGAAACATGGAACAACCACCGATTTATATCCTGATGCTGAGCATCCATGGCCTGGTCCGGGGTCATGATCTGGAGCTCGGCCGCGACGCCGACACCGGCGGCCAGGTCACCTATGTCATCGAACTGGCCCGGGCCCTGGGCCGTCACCCCGGAGTGGAGCGGGTCGACCTGCTGACCCGGCTGATCGACGACCCGCTGGTCTCACCCGACTACGCCGCCCCGGAGGAAAAACTGGGACCACGGGCCCGGATCGTCCGCCTGCCCTTCGGTCCGAAACGCTACCTGCGCAAGGAGGTGCTGTGGAAGCACCTCGAACACCTGGTCGACCGTTGCCTGCATTACCTGCGGGGCCAGCAGCGGCTGCCGGACATCATCCACTCCCACTATGCCGACGCCGGCTACGTCGGCCTGCAGCTCTCCCGGCTGCTGGGCATCCCCCAGGTCCATACCGGCCACTCGCTGGGCCGCGGCAAGCTGCAGCGCCTGATCGACGCAGGCCGCAAGGAACGTTCGCTCGAACGCCAGTTCAACTTCGCCCAGCGCATTGCGGCTGAAGAGGAGGTTCTCAGCCACGCCGCGCTGATCGTCACCAGCACCCGGCAGGAAATCCTCAGCCAGTATGGTGCCTACCACAACTTCGACGGGAAAAAGGCGCTGGTCATCCCTCCCGGCACCGACACCTCGCGATTTTCCACCCCCGGACGGCGGCCGATTCCGGAGACGGTCGGCCGGATGGTCGACCGCTTCCTTCATGATCCCGACAAACCCTGCATCCTCGCCATCTGCCGGCCGGAAACGAAAAAGAACCTGCAGCGGCTGCTGGTGGCCTACGGCGAGGACGAAGGGTTGCAGGAGATGGCCAACCTGGTGGTCGTCGCCGGCAACCGCGACGACATCCGGACCATGGACCCTGCCCAGCAGCAGGTCATCGCCGACATGCTGTTCGCCGTCGACCGCTTCGACCTCTGGGGTCGGGTGGCGTTGCCGAAGCACCACCGGATGGAGGACATCCCCGACCTCTACCGCCTGGCCGCCCGGCGGCGCGGGGTCTTTGTCAATCCGGCGCTGACCGAACCCTTCGGCCTGACCCTGATCGAGGCCGCAGCCAGCGGCCTGCCGGTCGTCGCCACCGAGGACGGCGGCCCCAGCGACATCGTCGGCAACTGCCGCAACGGCATCCTGATCGACCCGCTGCAGCCGGCAGCCATCGCCGAAGCCCTGAAGACGGTGCTGGGCGACCGCCGGGCCTGGCGCCAGTGGTCCCGCAACGGGGTTCTGGGGGTCCGTCGCCACTACACCTGGGCCGGCCACGTCGACAAATACCTGCGCACCATCCGCCGACTGCTGCGCAAGGATCGCAAACGGGTCCGCCGCCAGCTGGCGACCATCGTCCACGACCGCAAGTCGCTGCTGCCGATTGCCCGGCAGGCCCTGATCAGCGATATCGACAACACCCTGGTCGGCGACCGCGACGGACTGCGGCAGCTGGTGGAATGGCTGCTGGTCCGCGCCGGACGGGTGGCCTTCGGGGTTGCCACCGGGCGCAGCCTGGTCAGCGCGATCAAGGTCCTGCGGGACTGGCGGGTGCCGATGCCGGATGTGGTCATCACCTCGGTCGGCACCGAAATCGCCTATGGCCCCGATCTCCGGCAAGATTCCGGATGGGCCAAGCATATCCGCCACCAGTGGCGGCGCGAGGCCCTGGCCGAGGCGATGCGCGCCATTCCCGGGATAGAGCTGCAGCGGGAGGAACACCAGCGCGAGTTCAAGCTCAGCTACAACGTCGAACCCGATTCGCTGCCGCCGCTGGAGGAGATCGCCACCTCTCTGCTGCAGAAAAACCTGCGCGCCAACCTGGTCTACTCCCACCAGGCCTACCTTGACCTCCTGCCTGTGCGCGCCTCGAAGGGCCAGGCCATCCGTTATCTTGCCTACAAATGGGGCCTGCCGCTGCACGCCTTCCTGGTCGCCGGCGATTCCGGCAACGATATCCAGATGATGCTCGGCGACACCCTCGGGGTCATCGTCGGCAACCACAGCCCTGAAATCCGCTCCCTCCGCGGCCGCCACCAGGTCTATTTCGCCGGCCAGCATTATGCCCTGGGCATCCTGGAAGGGATCGACCACTATCAATTCGGCAGTTCCTGCCATCCAACCAGACTCCTGACGCCATGATCGAAGACCTGATCCATTTCACCCACGAGCACCGCGATGCGGTCTACACCTTCCTCCGGCGCTGCTTCACCTGCGAGCGCCGTTTCCTCCTCCCGTCGGATCTTCGCGCGGAATTCCAGCAGATGACAGGCGAAGGCGAACACGACCTGCAGGGATCCTGCCTGCAGCTCTTTGTCTTCCATCTCCAGGAAGGCGTGTTCAACCCGCCCTGGGCCTACTTCTCGCTGCGCAGCCGGATCGCCCAGTGGCGGTACCTGCGGATGCACATCGAACACGTTGTTCCGGAGGAGATCGATGTCGCCGAATTCCTCCGCTTCAAGGAGGCGCAGATCCTCGGCGCGGAGGCCGGCCGGCCGGTGCTGGAGATCGACTTCGGTCCTTTCAGCCGGGATTTTCCCCGCCTCAGGGAGGAAAAGACCATCGGCCAGGGGGTGATGTTTCTCAACCGCCAGCTCTCCAGCACCATGTTCCAGCGGGCCCATGAGGGCGAGGGACGGCTGCTCGATTTTCTCAAGGTCCACTCCCTGGACGGCCAGCCGCTGATGCTCCACGGCGAGTTCAACTCGGTGCCGGCCCTGCGCGACGCCCTGCACCGCGCCCTGCAGCGGGTCGAACAGCTGGACGGCCAAACGCCCCTTGCCGATTTCGCCGATGTCCTGACCCGGATGGGCTTCTCCCCCGGCTGGGGCGACTGTGCCGAACGGGTGGCCGAGACCATGAACCTGCTGCTCGATATCCTCGAGGCCCCCTCGCCGGGGACGCTGGAGGCCTTCCTCGCCCGCATCCCGATGATCTCGCGGCTGCTGGTTGTCTCTCCCCACGGCTATTTCGGCCAGCACAACGTCCTCGGCCTCCCCGACACCGGCGGCCAGGTCGTCTATATCCTCGATCAGGTGCGGGCCCTGGAACACGAGATGCGCGAGCGCCTGGCCCGTCAGGGGGTGGCGGTGGAACCGAAGATCCTGGTCCTCACCCGCCTGATCCCCGAGGCGGCCGGCACCACCTGCAACGAACGGCTGGAAAAGGTCAACGGCTGCAGCAACACCTGGATCCTGCGGGTCCCCTTCCACCGGCCGAACGGCGAGATCATCCGCCACTGGATATCCCGCTTCGAGATCTGGCCGTACCTCGAAGACTTCGCCGACCGCGCCGAACGGGAGGCCCTGGCCGAGCTCGGCGGCCGCCCGGACCTGATCATCGGCAACTACTCCGACGGCAACCTGGTGGCCTCGCTGCTCAGCCAGCGCCTCGGCATCACCCAGTGCAACATCGCCCATGCCCTGGAAAAGACCAAATACCTGCACTCCGACCTCTACTGGCGGGACAACGATCACCAGTACCATTTCTCCTGCCAGTATACGGCCGACCTGATCGCGATGAACAGCGCCGACTTCATCATCACCAGCACCTACCAGGAGATCGTCGGCAACGGCGAGTCGATCGGCCAGTACGAGAGCTACCGTTCCTTCACCATGCCCGGGCTGTACCGGGTGATCGACGGGGTCAACCTCTTCGACCCCAGGTTCAACATCGTCTCGCCGGGGGCCAATGCCGGCGTCTTCTTTGCCCACGATGAACAGGAGCGGCGGCTCAATTCGCTGCATCCTGAAATCGAGGATCTCCTGTTCGGCGGTCCCCGCCCTGCGGCCCGCGGCGTACTGGTCGAGAGGGAGAAACCGGTCATTTTCACCATGGCCCGCCTGGACCGGATCAAGAACCTCACCGGCCTGGTGGCGTGGTACGGCCGGTCGGAACGCCTGCGGAGCCTCGCCAGCCTGGTGGTGGTCGGCGGCTACCTGACGGTGGAGGAAAGCCGCGACCACGAGGAGCAGGAGCAGATCAGGATCATGCACGCACTGATCGACCGCTACGGACTCGATGACCAGATCCGCTGGCTCGGCATGCATCTGGAAAAAAACCTCTCGGGCGAGATGTACCGCTTCATCGCCGACCTGGGGGGGATCTTCGTCCAGCCGGCGCTGTTCGAGGCCTTCGGCCTGACCGTCATCGAGGCGATGGCCTCCGGCCTGCCCACCTTCGCCACCCGCTACGGCGGCCCGCTGGAGATCATCCGCCACAACGTCTCCGGCTTCCATATCGACCCCATCGACGGCGACAGCTGCGCCGCTTTGATGGCCGATTTCCTCGAGACCTGCCGCAATGATCCCCGCGAGTGGCAGCGGATTTCCAGTGGCGGGCTGGCCCGGGTCAAGGCCCAATACACCTGGAAACAGTACGCCGAGCGGATGATGACCCTGTCGCGGATCTACGGCTTCTGGAAGTACATCAGCAAGCTCGAGCGGCAGGAAACCGCCCGCTACCTCCACATGTTCTACCAGCTGCAGTACCGGCCGCTGGCTGAGGCGATCCGGCAGGACGGCGCGGACCGGGAATGACCTGCCCGCCGGAAATGAAGGGTTGCCATCAAGCGGCAATTCGGGTTTAATGTCTATTGTCGACAATCGACATTTGCACCTCTCAGGAAAGGACCCATGCCCGCGATCAGAAAAACCACCTACAAGGATCATGTCGTCGACCATGTCTACCAGGCCCTGCTCGACGGTCACTGCCACCCCGGCGACCAGCTCAAGGAAGGCCTGATTGCAGCCGAACTAGGAATCAGCCGCGCACCGGTACGCGAAGCCCTGAAGGAACTGACGGCCCGAGGCATCGTCGACTACCGGCCGCAGGTCGGCTGCTTCATCACCCGCCCCTCGCCGCAGGAGATCAGCGACGCCTACACCACCCGCGGCCTCCTCGAGGGGTATGCCGTCATGGCCACCCGCGAGGCCTTCAGCGAAGACGACCTGCGGCGACTGGAGACCCTGGTCGAAGAGATGCGCCAGGCTGCCGGCCGGGGCGACCGCAAGGCGGTGGTCGAAATCGGAGACACCTTCCACAACCTGCTGGTCAGCAAAAACACCAATACACAGCTGGCCGAATACCTCGAGCGCCTCCGTCTGAAGACCCACATCTTCTTCTGCCGCTATTGGCCTGAAATGTATTCTCCGGCTGAAATCGGCGACAGGCACCGGCGCATCGTCGCCAGTCTGCGCACAGGCGACCCTCTCGCCATCGAGGAGACCGTGCGCCTGCACTACCGCGAGAGCGGCGAACGGATCGCTGCCCTCGCCCTTTCGGCAGGAGAGCGCCATGCTGCCTGAGAGCATCGACACGGACCGGCCCGTCAACGGAGAGGATGTCCGCTTCAGCAACTTCCGGTACGACTCCCGCTGCTACTATTTCCTCTACATCGGCGAGCTGAAGGCCTACGGCCTGAACCATTTCGTCCGGGAGGCAATGCAGAAGCACCATCCGGACCGCGAAGTCCGCTTCGCCGCGATCATCCCGGACATCTGCGTCCAGTACTATGACCGCGACCTGATCGTCATCGATCCGCCGGGGAGGGGCGAGGCCGGCACCCATGCCCTGCCGGTCAGCTGCCGCATGAGTATCGGCCGGTTCATGACGGCGGTGTCTGCCAGCCCGGCGATCCGCAGCCTGATCGCCCAGATCCTCACCCATCAGCCGGAACTCTACCTCAGCCTGTTCGAGAGCGTGGTCGAAATGACCCTGGACGAGATCCCCGGGGTGTCGATTCTCGGACCGGACAAGGCCATCGCCCGCCGATGGAACAGCAAGCTGGTGCAGTTCGCCGAACTGGCGGGGGTCGTCCCACTGGTCGAGGGCGAGATCTGCCGGGGCCGGGCCGCCCTGCTGGCCAGGACCGCCTCCCTGCGCAGCACCTGGCGTGACGGGATCTTCGTCTCCGCCGCCTATTCGGCGGCCGGCGCCAACTCCGCCGTGACCGGCAGCCAGAACGAGGTGGAGCAGCGGTTCACCGTCGAGGACGGCGAGTACCTGATCAGCCGCTACATCCCCCACGACCTCGACCCGACGGTGCTGGGCGTGGTCGCAGGGCAGGACGAGGTCTACATTGCCGGCATCGCCGACCAGCACATCGTCGACGGCAACCGCTTCGTCGGCTCGTCCTTCCCCTCGCAGGTGAGCGCCGGACAGGCCGCCCGCCTCAGGGAGCAGACAATCGCCGCCGGCAGGGCACTCGGGCGGGCGGGGTACCGCGGCATCTTCGGTTGCGATTTCCTGATCGACGACGCTGGCGACATCTGGTTCCTGGAGGTGAACGCCCGCAAGCAGGGCACCACCTTCGAGTTCTGCTGCACCCTCGAGCAGAACCTGCCGCCGGGGTCGCCCTCACTGCTGGAACTGGAATACCATGCCGTCCTGCACGGACGCTTCCCGCCGGGTACCGTCGAGATGCAGGACAACCGCTGCCGGCTGCACTGGGAAACCTACAACCACAAGCTGACCGCACCGGCCGTCACCAGCGGCTATATCCCGCAGAACACCCGGGAACGGGAGTCGTTTGCCCGGGTGGCGGCCGGTGAGCTGGCGATGGACTTCGCCGTCGTCGAACATCTCGGCGCACCGCTGAAGGTCCTGCCGGGAACTTTCCTGGCACGGGTCGTCTCGGTGGCCAAGTCCCGGGACAGGGTCGCTCTCGGCCTGAACCAGGGAATCGACCAGATCAGACAAACATATTACGAAATGTGAGACACATGCACCCCGAACACCACGACAGACTGGAAGACAACCCGCCGCTCGACGGGTACACCACGGAACTGCTGGCCGACCTGGCACAGCCGCTCGCCATCCCGGCAAACCCTGATGCGGAAAGGAGGGCGGAGGTGCGCAGCCTCTACGAGCGGGCGGCAGGCGGACAGCTGACCGCCCCGATCATCACACTCTTCTCCCTCCTTCTCGAATTGCACCGGGAAGGCAAAGGGACCCCCGCCGATTTCGGTATCAGCACCGCGGAACTCGAGCACCTCGCTCTCCGGCACCAGCAGATCGACGAGCACATGGTCTCGGTCGGCGGCCGCCTGACCCGCGCCCTGCCGATCGCAGCTGCCGCCAACCGGCGGGTGGACGAGTACCTGGCCGAGAAGGGCACCCTGGCCCCCAGCGGCATCGAACTGTGGCACAAGATCCTCGCCAACAAGGCCCGGATCATGGCCGAACTCGGCATGGACGAGGCGGCCTGGAACTCCTTCCCCGGCCAGATCCGCCACGCCGTCGACTCGGTCGACACCCTCGCCCGGCTGATCGACCTGCCCCGCGCCCAGCTCGAATCGATCGCCAAAGTCACCGCCTCCTACCGGATGCGGCTGACGCCCTACTATACCAGCCTGATCATGCCGGGGGCGGTCAACGACCCGGTCATGCTGCAATCGGTGCCCACCGGGGAAATGATCGAGAACGCCGGCATCGAGATCCCGCCGGTGGCGGCCGACCACTCGCCGGCCCGGCTCGTCGACCAGTTCTACCCCCGGGTGGTGACGATCAAGGCCACCAACATGTGCGCGATGTACTGCACCCACTGCCTGCGCCTGGCCCATATCGGCCGCAGGGACCAGGTCTACGCCAAGGAGGCCTACGGCGAGGCGCTCGACTATATCCGCGCCAACGACCGCATCCGCGACGTGCTGATCACCGGCGGCGACGCCTTTGTCCTGCCCAACTCGATGCTCCGCTGGCTGCTCGGAGAGCTCGACGCCATCGACCACGTGAGGCTCAAGCGCCTCGGCACCCGCATCCCGGTGACCGCGCCGATGCGGGTCGACGACGAGCTGCTCGACATCCTCGAGGAGAGCAACGACCGCAAGCCGATCCGGGTGGTCACCCAGATCAACACCGCCCAGGAGATCACCCCGGTGTCCCGCGACACCTTCCGCCGGCTGTCGAAGCGGACCTTCACCGTCCTCAACCAGGCGGTCCTGCTCAAGGGCATCAACGACAGCCGGGTCAAGATGTGGAAACTCTGCGAGACGGTGCAGGAGGCCTACGTCCGGCCTTACTACCTCTTCAACTGCAGCTACCGCAACCCCCAGTTCGCCCACTTCCGGGTGCCGCTGGAGGTCGGCCGGGACCTGGTCGAGTCGATGTACGGCAACATCTCCGGCGATGCCATCCCGCGCTACATCGCCACCGCCGGCGGCAAGATCCCGCTGCACCGCTCCAACGTGGTGAGACGCAGCGGCAACGACATTATCCTGATCAAACCGTGGAGCGAAGAGGAAGTCTCCTATCCCGACGCCGACCCGGAGGTTTACGCCAATGCCAGGTTCGCTTTCAACCGCTGACGGGATGCGCGGCCGCATCGCCGCATTCCTGGCGCAGGAGGAGCGGGCGATGTTCGACCTCCTCCGGGCCCTGGTCCTTAAGCCCAGCCCGTCGCGGCACAAGCCGGGGACAGACGCCGTCGGCGCCCTGCTCGCCGACAGCCTGCGCCCCGCCGGCATGGTGCTGGAGGTGGTGCCCCAGGCCGAATTCGGCGACCACCTGATCTTCCGCTCGCCGGCCGCCGTCGCAACTCAGCCGGCAATCCTGCTCTTCGGTCACATGGACACCGTCTTCCCGCTGAACAGCCCGTTCAGCGGCTACCGCGAAGATGGCCAGATAATCTCCGGCCCCGGGGTGATCGACATGAAGGGCGGTCTGGTCTGTGCCGTCTTCGCCCTCAGAGCCCTGGCCGCCTGCGGCCTGCTGACGGAGATCCCCCTGACCTTTGTCTGCAATTCGGAGGAGGAAATCGGCTCACCGACCTCCACCGCCGTGTTCAGGGACGAGGCGCGGCGGTGCATCGCTGCGCTGGGTTTTGAATGCGGCGGCTTAAACGGCGAGGTCGTCACCGGCCGCAAGGGCCGTTCCGGTTACCGGCTGGCGGTTACCGGCCGCACCGGGCATGCCGCCTTCGCCGGTGCCGACAAGGCCAGCGCCATCCTCGAGCTGGCCCACAAGACCATCGCCATGGAGGCGCTGAACGACCCCGGACGCGGTATTGTCGTCAATGTCGGCGTGGTCGCCGGCGGGATCGGTCCGAACACCGTCAGCGACCATGCCTCCGCCGAGATCGATACCCGGTTCCTGCGCCGCGACGATGCCGAGGAGACGGCGGCACGCTTGGCCGCTATCGCCTCACAGGCGACGGTTGCGGGCACCGCGGCGGAGTTGCTGTACACCGGCGGCAGACCGCCGATGGAGCAGAGCGGGAAGAATACAGCGCTTTTTGAGATCATCCGGAGGGAGGCGAAACGTCTGGGACAACCCTGCGCCGCCCAACTGCGCAGCGGAGTCTCCGATGCCAATACCATCGCCCAGAGCGATATCCCGGTGGTGGACGGCATGGGGCCGACCGGCAACGGCGACCACAGCGACCGCGAATACATGGTCCGCCGCAGCCTGCCCGCCCGGACGCTGCTGGCGGCCTGCAGCATCCTGGGAATCGGCGGGGAGCGCCTCCGGTCCGGTTAACAGACCATTCCGCCGGTGCGCCCGATATCCCGGAGCAGCGGCGGCGATATCCCGGCACACTGTCCTCGCAAAGGACAGGAGCATAGGATATCAAATTGATTTGTATGACATTTCGCAAGGAAAGCGCGAAGGAAAAACCTTGACGAACAGGGAAGTATTGGTGTTTGTTGATGGCTGGTTGATTGAACGTGCGATGACGGGTATTCGCCTCTTCCGGGGGTATCCCCGGCCTGGTGGCTGGGCATCGCGCACACATCCTTCCCCACCATGGTGGTCCGGTATGTGGGGAGACCACTCAATTCCAAGGAGGACAACGATGAAAAGAACTGCCACGCTGCTCACTGCAATCGCACTCGGTTTTGTCATGCAATTCGGAGCCGCGGCTACCCCGGCGGCCGCTGCCGACCAGAAATTCGTCACCATCGGCACCGGCGGTGTCACCGGCGTGTATTATCCGGCCGGCGGCGCCATCGCCCGCCTGGTCAACAAGGGCAAGGCTGAGCATGGCCTGCGCGCCACCGTCGAGAGCACCGGCGGGTCGGTGTACAACGTCAACGCCATCGCCTCCGGCGAGCTCGACTTCGGCGTCGTCCAGTCCGATGTCCAGTTCGATGCGGTCAAGGGGCAGAACAAGTTCGCCGAGAGCGGCCCGAACGCCGATCTCCGCGCCGTCTTCGCCCTGCATCCGGAACCGTTCACCGTCGTCGCCCGGGCCGATTCCGGCATCAAGAATTTCGAGGACCTGAAGGGCAAACGGGTCAATATCGGCGATCCCGGCTCCGGCCAGCGCAGCACGATGGAAGTGGTCCTGAAAAAACTGGGCTGGACGACGGCTGATTTCAAACTGGCCTCCGAACTGAAGGCCGCCGAAATGGCCGGCGCCCTCTGCGACAACAAGATCGACGCCTTCGCCTACACCGTCGGCCACCCGAACGGATCGATCCAGGAAGCCCACACCGCCTGTGATGCCGTCCTGGTCAACGTCACCGGCCCGGGAATCGACGAGCTGATCGCCGCCAACCCTTATTACAGCAAGGCCACCATCCCGGGCAGCCTCTATCGCGGCAACACCGCCGACGCCACCACCTTCGGCGTCAGCGCCACCGTCGTCTCCTCCGCCAAGGTCCCGGCCGAGACAGTCTACCAGGTCGTCAAGGCCGTCTTCGAGAATTTCGATGAATTCAAGGGACTGCATCCGGCCTTCGCCAATCTGGACAAAAAGAACATGATCAAGGACGCCCTCTCCGCACCACTGCATGAGGGAGCGGTCAAGTACTACAAGGAAGCCGGCCTGATGTAAGCCGGTGCACTGCCGGAGGAGAACCCGAATGCCGGGTTCTCCTCCCCGCTGCCCGGAGTTCTTTGCCGATCGCTGTATTCCCTCCCGGCCGCATCGCCGCTTCTCCCTCCCGAGTTCAGACCAGACAGGGGTGCACCACAGAACCACAGACACAGGAAACGACAGTATGGCGACCGAGAAAGACAATCTCCTGACCGCAGAGAAACTGGAACAGATGGTGGCCGAAATGGACAGCGGCGGCCGGGCTCCCCACGGCAGCATCCCCAAGGCGGTGCTCTTCTTCGTCCCCCTGATGTGGAGCCTGTTCCAGCTCTGGTACTCGTCGCCATTGCCCTTTCTCCTCAATATCTTTGTCATCAACGATACCCAGGCCCGATCCATCCACCTGGCCTTCGCGATGTTCCTGGCCTATACCGCCTTCCCGACCTTCAAGTCGTCCCCCCGGAAATACATCCCGGTCCAGGACTGGATACTGGCACTTGTCGCCGCCTTTGCCGCCGCTTACATCTATCTCAACTATGCCGGGCTTTCGACCCGGCCCGGGGCCCCGACCACTTTCGACCTGGTGGTGTCGGCCATCGGCATCATCCTGCTCCTCGAAGCCACCCGCCGGGCCCTCGGCCCGCCGCTGATGGTCATCGGCACCCTGTTCATCTTCTACGCCTTCGCCGGACCCTACATGCCCGATGTCATCGCCCACAAGGGAGCCAGCCTGATCAAGGGCATGTCCCACTACTGGCTGTCCACCGAAGGCGTCTTCGGTGTCGCGCTGGGGGTCTCGACCGGCATGGTCTTCATGTTCGTCCTCTTCGGTTCGCTGCTGGAGAAGGCCGGCGCCGGCAACTACTTCATCAAGGTCGCCTTCGCCGGACTGGGCCATATGCGCGGCGGACCGGCCAAGGCCGCGGTCGTCTCCTCGGCGATGACCGGAATGATCTCCGGATCGTCGATCGCCAACGTCGTCACCACCGGCACCTTCACCATCCCCCTGATGAAGAAGGTCGGCTTCACCCCGGAAAAGGCCGGCGGCATCGAGTGCGCCTCGTCGGTCAACGGCCAGATCACCCCGCCGGTCATGGGCGCCGCCGCCTTCCTGATGGTCGAATACGTCGGCATCCCCTATATCGATGTGATCAAGCACGCCGCCCTGCCGGCCTTCATCGCCTATGCCGCCCTGCTCTACATCGTCCACCTCGAGGCCTGCAAGATGGGTCTGCAGGGTCTGGAAAAACGTCACAAAAAAACGCTGAGCCAGTCGCTGCTGGGCGTGGCGTCCACCCTTGTTGCGGTCATCCTCGTCGGCATCGGCACCTATTACGGCCTGGGCTGGATAAAGACGACGACGGGGGATGCGGCTATTTACGTGGTTGCCGTCCTTGCCGTTTTCGCATATCTGGCGCTCCTCTATGTCGCCTGCCGGGTGCCCGAACTCGAGATCACCACCGATATGACCGAACTGCCCGAGCTCGGACCGACGGTCCAGGCCGGCCTCTACTTCCTGCTGCCGGTGGTGGTGCTGATGTGGTGCCTGACCGTCGAACAGCTCTCGCCCTCGCTGTCGGTCTTCTGGGCCACCGTCCTGCTGCTCGGCATCGTCGTCACCCAGCGGCCACTGAAAGGAATGTTCCGCAGGATACGGACTGAGGAGTTTTCCTTCAGCCGCGGCCTCGACGACCTGATAACCGGCATGGTCGCCGGCGGCCGCAACATGATCGGCATCGGCGTGGCCACCGCCGCCGCCGGCATCGTCGTCGGCACCGTCACCCTGACCGGCATCGCCTTGGTGATGACCGAGTTCGTCGAGTTCATCTCGCTCGGCAACATGGCCTTGACCCTGATCTTCACCGCCCTGTTCAGCATCATCCTCGGCATGGGCCTGCCGACCACCGCCAACTACATCGTCGTCTCTACCCTGATGGCCCCGGTCATCGTCAGCCTCGGCGCCCAGAACGGGCTGATGATCCCGCTGGTCGCCGTTCACCTGTTCGTCTTCTACTTCGGCGTCCTCGCCGACGACACCCCGCCGGTCGGCCTGGCCGCCTTCGCCGCCGCCGGCATCTCCGGCGGCGACCCGATCCGCACCGGCATCCAGGGTTTCATGTACGACATCCGCACCGGCATCCTGCCCTTCGTCTTCATCTTCAACACCGAACTGCTGATGATCGGCATCGGCTCGCCGCTGCACTTCACCGTTGTTGTCTTCGGCGCTTTTGTCGCGATGCTGGCCTTCGCCGCCGCCACCCAGAACTACATGCTGACCCGCAACAGGCTGTGGGAGAGCGCTGCGCTGCTGCTGGTGGCTTTTACCCTGTTCCGGCCCGGTTTCTTCTGGGATATGATCTATCCGGAGCTGGAGACCAGGCCGGCAACGGAGCTGGAGCAGTTCATCAGCGACCTCCCCTCGGGCAGGCAGCTGCGGCTGACCCTGAAGGGCGAGAAGATGAACGGTGACGCGTTCACGATGGTGGTGTCGCTGGCCGCCGGCAAAAAGGCTCCTGCCCAGGAGAGGCTGCAGGCCATAGGTTTTGCCACCCGCAACGAGGACGGCCGGATACTGATCGACAACGTGGCCTTCAACAGTCCGGCCCAGAAGGCCGGCCTCGACTGGGACCAGGAAATCGTCAACATCCAGACCCTGACCGACAGGCCGCGGAAACAGTGGATGTTCATCCCGGCACTGGCCCTCCTCGCCCTGGTCTGGTTCTCCCAGAAACGGAGAATACGGCGCACCGCCCTGCCGAAGGCCGGCGGCCCGATGGCGACGGCAGGCTGAACAGATACGACACGATCAACGGAGGACCGACCATGATCCGGAAGCTTCTCGTCCCCATCGCCTTCTCGAAATACACCGAGGGAATCCTCCGTTTCGCGGCGGAGATCGCCCACGCCTGCAAGGCGGAACTGCAGGTCGTCAACGTCATCAATGAACGCGACCTCGAGGCGGTACGGAAAATTACCGCCTTCGGCTACCAGGTCGACACCGAGCACTACCTGCAGACCCTGATCCAGGAGCGGCGGACCGAACTGGCCCAGCTGCTGGAAAAGGTCGGCCTGAACCCCGACGAGGTGCAGTTCCACTTCGAGGTCGGCAATCCGGCCGAAAAACTGCTGCAGCTGGTGGTGAAAGAAGAGATCGACGCGGTGGTGATGGGGGTGAAGAACAGGGACATCCGCACCCTGTTCACCGGCTCGGTGGCCGAGCGGGTCTTCCACCGCTGCCCGGTGACGGTGATCAGTTACCGCGACAAGGAGATTTCAAAGCACCTCCGCAAGCGGATACTGAAGCACATGGACAGCTGATTTGCGGGGCGGCTTTTGCCGGAGGCGCCTTTCAGCCCAGGGAAATCGCCGGGAAAGGAGCCGGATATCCGGACCGCCGCACCGCGCTCCTGTTCAGTTTTTTCTCCCAGCCGACTTGCGCCCGGTCACCATGGCAAGGACGAGGTTCTCCCGATGGACCATGCTTGAAGCGGCAACGCCGGCCACGTGCAGGACGATCAGCGATAAAACCGCCCGGGCCGAACCTTCATGGATATCCTGCCAGAGATCGCCACCATCCCCATCTGGCCTTTCCCAGCGCCGGTTCCTCCGCTGTTCACGACGGTGTCCCCCGCCATCGCCGGCGAATGCCGGTGGCACGAACTGCAAGACATTGACGCCGCCTTTCTGCCATCCGGGTCCTCCCCCCTTTTCCGCCATGGCCGCATAGCCGCTGAAACAGAGGAATACGCTGCCGGCAAGAAGAAAGACAATCATCCAGGCGGCGGCCGGATTGTGACCGGTGTAGCTGGGTGGCCTGCCGGTGAGCAACTGCCGCAGGTAGCCGACCGCCTTGCCGGGGCTGCAGCAGAAATCGCTGAAACGGGCATGCCGGGTGCCGACACATCCCCAGAAAACGCGCAGCGCTACGAGCACGAGGATGAGCTGGCCAGCATGGCGGTGGAGAGACCCGCGGCTGTCACCGGTCAGATACGCGAGGAAGAAGAGCACCACCATGGCCCAGTGGCAAAAGCGGACAAACGGATCCCAAACATAGACCTGATCAGTATTCTGCATACGCCTCCCTCCCTGCCGCTCGGCCGAAGTTGCAGCATCCTTGCCGCTGCGACAGCGGTCATGAAATTTTCAGCGGATATTCCTGTCCCCGGCTCCGTCACGGTAATCCATACCAGCACGGTATGAAGATTTTATGAAGCTCTGCCGGAATGCTGCCGGTTTGCGGTGACTCTATCCCGGAAATTCTCGGCGGCTGTTCCTCGTTCCCTTGCCATCTCCTGTCTTTATCACGTTCGTTCCTCCACCTTCCGGACGACCATTCCCGATTCCGGGTGTTCAATCCGACCGGATCGATCGGCTGCCGAGTTCATCATTTCTTCATCTTCCCCTGCTATAGTCAATGCCGGATCAGAATTGTACCACGGTCACCAATGCAGAGAGGAAGCGCAACCATGAATGTGTCCATTATCATCCCGACCAGGAATGAACAGGAGAACATCGCCCCATTGCTGGACAGACTCGGGAATACGGTGTCGAAATCGCCGACCAGCTGCGAAATCATCTTTGTCGACGACAGTTCGACTGACGAAACCCGCTCAGCGATCAACGCATACCAGGGGCCATTGCCGGTCAGACTTGTCTGCCGCGACAACGAAACAGGACTTGCCTCTGCGGTCTGCGCCGGTGCGCACGTGGCGGAAGGCGACCTGCTGGTGGTCATGGACGCCGATCTCAGCCACCCGCCCGAGGCTATCCCGGCACTGCTGCAACCGCTGCTGGACGGCAGCCACGACATGGTCATCGGCAGCCGGTATGTACAAGGCGGCTCCACGCCGGGGTGGCCCGCCCTGAGAAGGGCGGCCTCTCGTCTTGCCACCCTGCCCGCCCGCCTGTTCACTGCCGTGCACGATCCACTTGCCGGCTTTTTCGCCATACGAAAGGAATCCCTGCTGGCAGTGCGGCAACCGGCCGGCGGCTTCAAGATCGGCCTGCAGATACTGGCCGCATCCGACCCGCCCCTGCGCACGACCGAAGTCCCCGTCACCTTTGTCGACAGGAACAGAGGCGCGTCGAAAATGAACGCCGGCGTCATCGGCGCCTACCTCAGGCAATTGGCCGCACTCGGCGGACTGGATTTCCATGCCCTCAGTGCAGGCCGTACGCTGCTGCTCGCCGGAATCGTCTTCGTCCTCGATTTTCTGCTGTTCCAACACCTGTCTGGGAAAAGGATCACCATCGATATCGTTCACATCACCAGTTTCCTGGCAGCCTGCAACCTTGGTTATGTTCTGACGGCAACGACCTCGGCGACCTCTGCCAGGTATCTGTGTGCACGATCCTTCCTCCGATTCCAGTTCGTTCTCATCCTCTTCCTGTTTGTCAGGGGAGGGCTGGTCGCCCTGCTGATAGCCCGTTTTTCCGAATCCGCGTCGATCGTCCCCCTGGCGGCCGCCGCCATCAGCATCCCTGCGGCAACGACAGCATATCTCTTCGCAGCGGGCGGGGAGTCCAGGTTTCAACACAATTGGAGAGCTGTCGCACTGCTGATCGTCCTCTATACCATTTTTCTCAGGCTGCTCTATCTCGGCAGCTACGAACTGATCCAGGAGGAAGCCTACTACTGGAATTACAGCCAGCACCTGGCGATGGGCTATCTCGACCACCCGCCGATGGTCGCCCTGCTGATCTGGCTGGGGACGCACCTTTTCGGACCGACGGAATTCGCCGTCCGTCTCGGCGCCTTTTCCTGCTGGCTGGTCACCGCTTTTTTCGTCCACCGGCTGACCGCAGCGATGTTCGGGAAACACGCGGCCTTGAACGCCCTGGTGCTGGTCGCCGCCCTGCCGTTCTATTTCGGGGTCGCCGTGGTCATCACGCCGGATTCCCCGCTGGTCGCCTGCTGGGCCGGCGCCCTGTACTACCTCCACAAGGCCCTTGTCCAAGGCAATGCCCGAGCATGGCTGGGAGCCGGGGTTTTCCTCGGTCTGGGACTGGCCTCGAAATACACCATCGCCCTGCTTGGCCCTGCCGTTCTCCTGTTCATGCTGATTGACCGTTCCTCCCGGCACTGGTTCCGCAGACCCCAGCCCTACCTGGCTGCGCTGATCGCCGTTGCTCTGTTTTCTCCCGTAATCTTGTGGAACTACCAGCACGGATGGGTGTCTTTTCTCTTTCAGAGCCAGCACAGAATCCTGGACGTTTTCCACTTTTCAACGCCGGAACTGGCCGCGACCATCCTGCTGCTGCTGACGCCCACCGGTCTTCTCGCCATCTGGGTCGCCACCCGCCGGTATTTCCTCGAGGCGATTGAGCCCTCGGCCCCCCTGGCACTGCATCGCAACTGGCTGTTCACCCTCTGCATGGCGCTGACCCCCCTGACCGTGTTCGTTGCCTTCAGCTTGTCAAAGGAGGTGAAGCTGAACTGGACCGGTCCGCTGTGGCTGGCCTTCCTGCCCCTTATGGCCGCATCCCTGCGTCATCACGGCAACGGCACCGGCAGGAAGCTGCCGGCCCTGTTGTCCCGGCTGTGGCCGCCGACCCTGGCCATCCTGATCGTCGGTTACGGGTTCACTCTCCACTATTTTTCCCTCGGCCTGCCAGGCATCCCGTTCGCGGCCGGCACCTTCCTCTTCGGCGGCAGCGACCTGGCCGGCAAGATCGAACAGACCGTCAGGAGGCTGGAGGTCGGGCGAGGGCGGCCGCCCGT
>WBUQ01000065.1 GCA_008933635.1 Desulfobulbaceae bacterium
AGCGCAACCTGTTCGCCTGCTCGCAGAACAGCCAGGAACAGATCACCGGGACGATCCGCGATAAGGGTCTGAACCGCATCGTCATCGCCGCCTGCTCGCCGCGCACCCATGAGGCTCTCTTCCGCGACACCCTGAAGTCGGCCGGGCTGAACCCGTACCTGCTGGAGATGGCTAATATCAGGAACCACAGTTCCTGGGTCCATGCCACCGACCCGGCCATGGCCACCGCCAAGGCAAAGGACCTGACGAGGATGGCGGCGGCAAAGGTCGCCCGCGGCGTCCCCCTCCGAACCCATGCGGTGCCGGTAACCCAGCGGGGTCTGGTCATCGGCGGCGGCGTCGCCGGCATGACCGCGGCCCTCAACCTGGCTGAGCAGGGCTTCCCCGTCGACCTGGTCGAGAGGAGCGAATCCCTGGGCGGCAACGCCCTCTTCCTCAAACACACCTGGTCAGGCGAGCACATCCCGAACCGGCTGGCAAAACTGGTCGAGAAGGTCACCGCAAACGAGCGGATCACCGTCCACCGGGGCAGCGAGGTCTCGGCGGCGGAGGGGTATGTCGGCAATTTCCGCTCCACCGTGACCGCGAAATCCGGCGTCGAGACGATCGTCGAGCACGGCGTCGTCATCATCGCCACCGGCGGCAGGATGCATGCGCCGACCGAATACGGCTACGGCAAGCGGAAAAAGGTCGTCACCTCGATCGAATTCGACAAGCTCCACGAACTCAAGGAGAAGACCGTCCGGGCCAGCAAGAACTTCGTCTTCATCCAGTGCGTCGGCTCCCGCGAAAGCGGCCACATGTACTGTTCCAAGGTCTGCTGCACCCACTCGGTGCAGTCGGCCATCGACCTCAAGCAGGAAGATCCGGGCCGTAACATCTACATCCTCTTCCGCGACATGCGGACCTATGGCCAGCGCGAGTCCCTGTACCGGCAGGCGAGAAAAATGGGTGTGATCTTCGTCAACTACGAGCTGCACGGCAAACCGGTGGTAACCGAGCTCGGCCAGCAGTTCCAGGTCGAGGTCTGGGACCACGTCCTGCATCGCCAGCTGCAGATCACAGCCGATATGGTGATCCTCGCCTCTGCGATCCGGCCCAGACCGGATACCGACAGCATAGCCCGGCTCTACCGGGTGCCGGTCGATGGCGACGGCTTCTTCCAGGAGGCGCACATCAAGCTGAAGCCGGTCAATTTCTCCACCGAGGGGGTCTTCGTCGCCGGCCTGGCCCACTATCCCAAGCCGATCGAGGAGTCGGTGGCCCAGGCACTGGCCGCCGCCGGCCGGGCGGCGACCCTGCTGTCCCGGACGGAGATTTTCCAGGAGGCGACGAAGGCGGTCGTCGATCCGGATCACTGCGACGGCTGCGCCCTCTGCATCGATGTCTGCCCCTACCATGCCATCACCCTGAAGACCATCGGCACGAAGGAGGAGGACGGCGAGGAACGCAAGATCGTCGAGGTCAACGTCGCCCAGTGCAAGGGGTGCGGCATCTGCCAAGGGACCTGTCCCAAACGGGGCATCTCCATCGCCAATTTCACCGCCGGTCAGATCCACAGCGAGATCCAGGCCGCCCTCGCCGTATGAATCAGCCGGCATCGGACAGTTCCGGAGAGCCGCCTTTCAAGGATGACCATCATGGATTTTGAACCCAAGTTCATCGCCTTCTGCTGCAACTGGTGCTCCTATGCCGCCGCCGACCTGGCGGCGACCACCAGGATGCAGTATCCCCACAACGTCCGGATCATCCGGGTGATGTGCTCCGGCATGGTGCACCCGGAGTACATCGTCGATGCCCTGAACCAGGGAGCCGACGGCGTCATGGTCATCGGCTGCCATCTCGGCGAGTGCCACTACCTCGACGGCAACTACAAGGCTCTCGACCGCTCGACAATGATCACGTCACTGCTGGAGGATTTCGGCTATGACCGCGAACGCTTCGCGCTGACCTGGGTTTCTTCCGCCGAACCTGATAAATTCGTCAGGGCGATTATCGAAATGACTGACACCATCAGAAAGCTGGGCCCGGTGTCCCGTTCCCAGGCGGCGTAATTCCGGCCCGGAAACGGGACAGCTTGCGACCCGATCAGGAATTCAGGATCTTGCGGGCCGACTCGTCGTTGACGTCGGAGACATGCGGGATGCCGGTCTCCCTGGCCGTTTCCCGGTTGCCGGAGAAGATGTCGTTGCGGCTGATCTCCTTCAGCGAGAACTTCCGCACCCCGGCCATCAGCTGCTGCACCCCGCAGGCCAGCTTGTCGGCCAGGGTGTAGAAGGCGATGGCGCCGTAGGGGATGTTCTTCATCTCTTCCCTTCCCACCAGTTTCTCGAGATCGTGATAGCCGGCGAAGATCTCGTCGGCGGTCTTGCCCTCCTCGAGCACGGTCTTGGGCAGCTTGTTCCAGTTGCCGTTGACCCGCTCCCGCCTCTCCGGGTAGATCGAACCCTCGATGTTGGCGCCGAGGAAGCCGGGGATCATGATCGCCCGGCCCATGCAGACCAGCTTGGTATAGGGGGCGCCCAGCGCCAGGGCCTTGAAGATATGGTCCTCCAGCGCGAAACCGCCGGCAAAGGACATGTCCACCACCTGCCGGCCCTTGGCGGCGAGCATGTTGGCGTACTCGTGGGCCTTGGCGTGGAGGATGACCGACGGCACGCCCCAGCTCTGCATCATGTTCCAGGGACTCATGCCGGTGCCGCCGCCGGAACCGTCGATGGTCAGCAGATCGAGCTGGGCGTCGGTGGAGAACTTGATCGCCATCGCCAGCTCCTCCATGCCGTAGGAACCGGTCTTCAGCGTCACCCGGTTGAAGCCGAGGCCGCGCAGGTATTCCACCGTGCTCATGAAATCCTCCCGCACCTGCTCCACCGAGCTGAGCTGGGTGGCACCCAGACGGCTGTGCCGGGCGAAGGACTTGATCGCCCCCTGTTCAAAGCCCTTCTGCACCTCGGGAATGGACGGGTCGGGATCGACCACATAGCCGCGCTCCTTCAGGAACATGGCATACTCCAGGCTCCGCACCTGGATCTCGCCGCCGATATTCTTCGCCCCCTGGCCCCATTTCAGCTCGATGATGCACCTGTCGCCGTACTTGTCGGCTACATATTCGGCCACGCCGTTGCGGGTATCCTCGACGTTGAGCTGGACGATCATCGCGCCATAGCCGTCGTGGTAGCGCATGTAGGTCTCGATCCGGCGGTCGAGCTCCGGGGCGGAGATGATTTTTCCCCTCTTCCCGGGCTCCCTGCTGATTTCCGACTTGCGGTCGACGCCGACGACATTTTCACCGATCACGACAGGGATGCCGACGATGGCGCCGCCGATCGCGAAGGCATCCCAGTACTTCTCGGCGATGAAGGTCGAACCGAGGGCGCCTGTCATCAGCGGCATGCGGACCTTGGTCTTGACCTTCTTGCCGAATTCGGTCTCGAGACTGACGTTGGGGAAGATACAGTCGTCCTGGCTGTTGGACAATCCCGGCGCCATGCCCCTGGCGCCATAGGCATAGCCCTGGATCCGGAGGGAGTTATAGGAAACGCCGACATGGGTGGTGTTGTTGGCGCCTGCCGTCACTAGGCCGAAGCTGCGCGGATAGAGGAGCTTGCGCCCGACCATGCTCGACAGCCAGGTCTCGCATTTGCCCTTGCAGTCCGCCCGGCAGAGGGTGCAGAGGCTCGACTCGGCGGCGTCGCCGCGGTTCATTGTCCCCAGTACATCGTTGCTCTTTGAAAATCTCATGCTCGTCGTCCTTGTGTTGAGGTGAATGATACAGCCTTATCCCGGACTGCCCCGGGGCAGCGTCGATCCCTGGCCTGCATAACCTGCAATCCTGCCGGCCATCCTCCACTGCGCATGGCCGACTGGCAAACACTACAAAAACGATCAATAGCGACAATATTGTAGGAAACAGTAGCTGAGTCGAACATGGAAATCAATCGCTTTTATGCTTCGTTTTGCCGCGGCCGGCCGGAGGGCGTGCCGCCTGCCGTCGTCCCGGCAGTTGCCGCCGCGTACGCTCTCGCGGGCGATGGGAATGAAGCTGGCGCCCGGGACGGAGTCCCGGCGGAGAGGGGTTGGGACTACCCAGGGGAAGAGACAGGCAGCACGCTGCCGGGTGCGGAGGGCGGGCAGGACGCGGGGACGACGGGTGATCCGCGATACCGCACCTGTTGGATGGGCATTGTGCCGCCCGGATTCTCGCACCGGAGGATTTTTCCCCCGATGGCAAAACCATGCCGCTGCCAATAAAAAAAGGAGGAAACCGGTTTCCGGCTCCCTCCTTTTCCTGCCAGGATGTCGGAACAGACAACTTTGCCAGGCCGGATGCCCTCCTGTGGCGATACGCCTTGTCGCAGAAAGCGTATCCGGAGCTTCCGCCTGTCCCCCGATCAGCGGATTCTGTTCATGACACCTTTGCGAGAGCGGGAGGCCGATATGGCATGTCATTGAACCATCGCTCTCAAACCACGATCCGGCGCCGGTTGCGCGTCCTGCATCATTCAACCGGCACCGCAGCCGTCCCGGTAGCAGGCCCGGAGGACGGGATCATGGTGCCTACAGGATATTGATTCAGTCGCCGGATGTCCATACCCGTGACTGGGTATTTTTATTCCTCCGGGATCGATGAACCTGCCAGGGTGGCCTGCCTCCCTTAGTGATTTCGCGGCCATTTTCCCTGTAACGCTGCCCTGTCCCCTGCCGATGGCCAACTCCGGTGAAATATGGTAGATTCCCTCCGCAACCTCTCCCCGACTCTCTACTCCACCGAGGCAAACAATGACTGACGGCAACGGGCGGACAGGCAGGAAATGGCCTCTCCTGACCACAATCATCGCCCTGATCCTGGCGGCAACGGCCCTGATCGCCGGGATGCACATTCTCCGCTTGGACCGCATGGTCAGGGACAAGATGACCGGCCGGATCTGGGCTCTGCCGGCGGAGGTCTTTGCCCGGCCGCTCGAACTGTACCCCGGTCTGTCCCTTGACCCGCAGACCCTGGAAGACGAACTCGAACTGGCCGGTTATCGCCAGGAAGAGCAGCCGGCCGCAGCAGGGGCCTATGCCCGCCGCGGCGGCAGCTTCGAGATCATCACCAGGGATTTCCACTATCCTTCCGGCCTGGAGCGGTCCGAACATTTCACCCTGGTGATCGCAGACGGCCGCGTCAGGGACATCACGCACCAGACGACGGCGGAACCGATCCCCCTGATCAGGATCGACCCGGCCCGCATCGGCAGTTTCCATGCCCTGGAGTACGAGGACCGGCTGCTGCTCGCCCGCGCCGAACTGCCTGAGCTGCTTGTCGAAACCCTGCTGGCGGTCGAAGATCGGGACTTCCATTCGCACAGCGGCATCGCCCCGAGATCGATCCTGCGGGCATTGTTCGCCAACCTCCGGGCCGGCGCCACGGTACAGGGCGGCAGCACCCTGACCCAGCAGCTGGCCAAGAATTTCTTCCTCACCGGCGAGAGGACGCTGACCCGCAAGCTCAACGAAGCGGTCATCGCCCTGCTCCTCGAACTGCACTTCGACAAGGAGACTATCCTCACCGCCTATGCCAACGAGATCTTCCTCGGCCAGGAAGGCGACCGGGCGATCCATGGCTTCGGCCGTGCCAGCCGCTTCTATTTCCGCAGGGATCTGGCCGACCTCACCGTCGAACAGGTCGCCCTGCTGGTGGGAATGATCAAGGGCCCGAGTACCTTTGATCCCCGCCGGAATCCGGACCAGTGCCTGCAGCGCCGGGCGGTGGTTCTCGGCGTCATGCGCGACCGGAACATCATCAACACCGGCCAGTACCAGCAGGCGATGGCCGAACCGCTGCAGCGCTCGACCCGGGTGATGCACGGCGGCAGCCGTTTCCCCGCCTTCCTCGACCTGGTCCGGCGCGAACTGCAGCGGCAGTACCGAGAAGAGGACCTCAACGGCCGCGGGATGAAGATTCTCACCACCCTTGACCCGCAGGTGCAGCGTCAGGTGGAGCGTGAGCTCGACCGGACGCTGAAGGCCCTGGGCCGGAAAGGTGACGAGCTGGAGGCGGCGGTGGTGGTCACTAGTCGCGAAGGCGGCGAAATCCTTGCCTTGGCCGGCAGCAGGAACCCGGTCGCCGCTGGCTTCAACCGCGCCCTCAGCGCCAGGCGGCCGATCGGCTCGCTGATCAAGCCGGTGGTCTACCTGGCGGCCCTGGAGCGGGGCTATACCCTGGCCAGTCCGCTGCAGGATGCCGCCGTCAGCATCCCGACGGCCAACGGACAGACCTGGCGACCGCAGAATTACGACCGCCGCGAACACGGCCGGGTGCCGCTCTACCTGGCGCTGGCCAACTCCTACAACCTCGCCACGGTCAGACTCGGCATGGAGGTCGGCCTGCAACGGGTGATCGAGTGCGCTGGAAGGCTCGGCCTTCCCGGCACGATACCCGCCTACCCCTCGTTTCTGCTCGGCACGGTGGAGCTGTCGCCGCTCGAGGTCAGCCAGACGTACCAGACCCTCGCCACAGGCGGATTCTACCAGCCGCAGCGCTGCATCGACTCCGTTCTCGGAGCCGACAACAGCCTGCTGAAACGGTATCCGATGGAGGTGGAACAGCGCTTTTCACCGGACAGCATCTTCCTCGTCAACACCGCCCTGCAGCACACGATGCGGGAAGGAACTGCCAGACCCCTGGCCGGCATGCTCTCTCCCGCACTGGCCATCGCCGGCAAGACCGGCACCACCGACAACCTGCGGGACAGCTGGTTTGCCGGCTTTACCGGCGACAGGCTGGCCGTTGTCTGGCTCGGCCGTGATGACAACACACCGGCCGGCATCACCGGTGCGGCAGGGGCGATGGTGGTGTGGGGCCGGATCATGCAGGGCCTGCATCCGAAAACCCTGGAGCTGGCCGAACCTCCCGGCATCCAATGGCAGTGGATCGACAGACGTTCACTGACGGCATCCACCCGGTTCAATACCGACGCTGTCGCCCTTCCCTTCCTTGCCGGCACCGCTCCCGAGGGCGATGCCATCCACCAGGGGGTCAGGGCGGTGGAACAAACGACCAGGGGCTTGATCGATTCGTTCCGCGGCCTGTTCCGATAACACTCCAATCACGGGAAAATCCGATGTCCGGCACTGCCAGATCAGAACACCTCCTCCGGTTCAGCTGCAGAGGCCTCGCCATCCTGCTGCTGGCATTTGCCCTTTACGGTTGTGCCGCAACCGGACCGCTCCCCCCTCGCCCTGCCACGCCGCAACCGGCAGAGATGACGGAACCCGCAGAGACAACGGAACCGGCCGGGACAACGGAACCGGCGGAACCTGTAACGGCACCGGCGGCGCGCCCCGAAGGACCTGCGGCATCCCTCTATCTGCAGGCCGATTCGGCGCTGCGCTCGGGGGATCCCCGCCGCGCCGAGATGCTCATCGAAAGGGCCCTGCGCATCGATCCCGGCCAGGCCATCTACTGGCATACGCTGGGCAGGGCGAAATACGACCAGGGGGCATATGCCCAGGCCGTCCAGCTCTTCCTCAAGGCGGAAAGCAGGATGAATGCAGGTGACCCGCTGGCGCGCAGCAACAGGCAGTTCCTTGAAGCCGCACGAAGCAGGGCGCAATGATGCAGCGGCTGCAGCACGCCCTCCCCAGGTCAGGACGAATGCCGCCCGCAGACCGTCTTTCCCGATGAACGGCCGGACCACGCAAGCCTTCACAATCAACCAGGAGTACAGACCATGTCCAGCAGTTTCGGCACCCTTTTCCGGATCAGCACCTTTGGCGAATCACACTGCAAGGGCGTCGGCGTCGTCATCGACGGCTGCCCGGCTGGCCTGCCTCTGACCGAGCGGGATATCCAGCCCCAGCTCGACCGCCGGCGTCCCGGCCAGAGCAGCCTGACGACCGACCGCTCGGAAGCGGACCAGGTGGTGATCGTTTCCGGCACCGAAAACGGCCGGACCCTCGGCACCCCGATCCTGCTCGAGGTCGCCAACAGGGACCAGCGCCCGGGCGACTACGGCGCCATGGTCAACATCCCGAGACCGTCCCACGCCGACTTCACCTACCAGATGAAGTATGGCACCAGGGCCTCGTCAGGCGGCGGCCGCTCCAGCGCCCGCGAAACCATCGGCACGGTGGCCGCCGGTGCGGTGGCCCGCAAAATCCTGCGGGAGAAGCTGGGAATCGAGATCGTCGCCTGGGTCAGTAGCATCGGCCCACTGGACGCCTCGGGAATCGATCCGGAGCATGTGACCGAACAGCAGGTCGACCGGCACCAGACCCGTTGCCCGGACCCCTTCGCCGCCGAAGCGATGCGTGCCCTGGTCAGCGATTTGAAGGAGGCCGGCGATTCCGTCGGCGGCATCGTCAGCTGCGTGGTCAGGAATGTCCCGCCCGGGGTCGGTGAGCCGACCTACGACAAGCTCGAGGCCAAGCTGGCCCAGGCGATGCTCGCAATACCGGCGACCAAAGGCTTTGAAGTCGGATCCGGCTTCGCCGGGGCACGCCTGCGGGGCTCCGTCCACAATGACCCCTTCGTGGTCCGGAACGGGCGGATCGGCACCGCCACCAACAACTCCGGCGGCATCCAGGGGGGGATATCCAACGGCGAGCCGATCCACTTCCGGGTGGCCTTCAAGCCGCCGGCGACCATCTCCCTGCCGCAGCATACGGTCGATTTTGCCGGCAATCCGGTCATCCTGGCCGCCGAGGGCCGTCACGATCCCTGCGTGGTCCCCAGAGCCGTACCGATCGTCGAGGCGATGGCCGCCCTGGTCATTCTCGATCTGGCCCTGCAACAGGAATACCGCTTGACATGGCGGTGGGGAGATGGAGCGGTGAAGACAGGGGGATGAGTGTCGGCATCATCACCCGGAAGGAGTATCGCCACTGTCGAGTTCGACCTTCATCAGCATCAGGTCCTGGCCGTCATCACGGAGGATGACCACTTCCATGCCCTCTGTCCTGGGATCCTGGGCGATCAGGACGTTGACCCCGAACAAAAAGGATTCCTCGACAATACCGGCGTTGCCACCGATCAGAATTTCGGCCCTCGTGATCTTCCGGGCATGATGGTCTCTGGCGAGATCGAGTAGCTGCCAGTGCAGACCCTGGGCGAGTGAAAATTCGTGCACGGTTCCTCCCGGACGTGATCGTAAGACAGTTGGTCCTCCGGCCTCAACCGCCGGAACGGACAATCAGACAGGGTGGCTGTTTTCCAGCGTGTATTTGTAGTATGAGGCACAGATGCCCTCGCTGGAGAGCATGCACGGGCCGATGGGATGCCCGGTGGTGCAGCCCTTGCCGAAATCCGGGCAGTCTGGTGGCAGACCGAGGCCGGACATGATCATGCCGCAGATGCACTGGCAGTGGATCTCCTCGTCCGGCAGGCGGACATTGAACCGCTTGGTGGCGTCATACAGCGACAGCTCATCGCGTATGACAAAACCGCTCTCCTCGATGATGCCCAGTCCGCGCCATATCGTGTCGACGGCGAAAAACACCTCGGTCACCATCTGTTTGGCCTTGACGTATTCTTCAGAAGAATAGACCACGGTGGAGAGGTTGTCCACCTGCGCGACCCCGCTCTTGATCTGGCCGACCATGTTGAGCAGGCACCTGAGGATATCCTCCTGCTCGAAACCGGCTATGCAGCATGCCAGATGGTGTTTCTTGGCAAGGCCGGTATAGGCCTCGGTATCGGAGAGAGAATTGATATGGTCCGAGCACAGCAGCCCGTCGATATTCAGGTGCGGATCGGCCAGCAACGAATCGAGGGTCGGCGGCAGCAGTCGTATAGAGGGGATGACGCAGAAATTGTCGACCCCCCTGGATGCCGCTTCAAGGATCACCTCGGCGATCCCGGGAGCCGTGGCCTCAAAGCCGACAGCCGGATAGACGATGATCTTGTCCGGGTTGGCTTCGGCGATGGCCAGGCATTCCCTTGGCGAGCTGATGACCTCGACCTGAGCCCCCTTCTGCCTGACCGAGGCCAGCGATTCCCGCGTCCCCTTGACCTGCAGGAGATCCTCGCAGGTGGCGGTGATGACATCCGGCTGCCTGGCGATCTTGACGACAACATCGATATGGCCGGAGGGCATGACGCAGACGGTGCAGCCTGGACCGGAGACGAGTTCCAGGTTCTGCGGCAGGCGGTTTCGCAGGTCATAACGAAGAATCGCCCTGTTGTGGGTGCCACAGACCACCATGATCCGTATCGGTCTGTCGACGATCTGTTGCAGTTCCAGTAAGAGTTCCCGGGAAGACGGCATGTTTACATTCCTGCTCCAGGCGGCCGGAGACGAATAAAAAAAGATGGGACCGCCAAGGGTCCCATCCATGTCGAACACCTTCGGCCATTCCAGGAAGACAGAGAGGGACTGGCCGGTATCGGTTAACGTGGAATCAGGACTCCTCAGCCTGCTCCTTCATTTCCGTATAGCTTTTGCTCTGGGTGATCTTTTCGCTGTTGAGCTTGTCGATCTCTTCCTTGGTCAGATGAAACATGCCGCAGGCCGGACAGGTCGCGTCAAACTCCTCGCCGACCGCCCTCGCCTTGAGCTCATCTATGGTCATGTGATCGACATAACCACATGCACCACTCGGGTTTTCGGCCCGAACCTGGAATCTTTTCTCTGCTGTATCTGTCATTTCAGTCTCCTCGCGTTGCACGAATGGAAGTCCCGAGAGATGTCTGATAGATGAATCACTATAAACCTTCTCTACAGAATATACAAACCATCATCGAACGTGTCATGAAAGAGGCGGACAACCGGTCATGTTGCCGCAGCAGGCCGCACCGGGCCGCCGGTTTCAACGCCGACGGCCCGGGGTTCGGACTGCCTGTCAGCTGACAATCTTGTCGATCTCCTGTCCCTTCGAATCAATGATGCTTACTGCCACAGGTACACCGCCATCCAGGCGGTGGGTAGCGCAGGACATTCAGGGGTCGTAGGCGCGGACGGCCATCTCGACCTGATTCAGCAGGCCCTCGTTGTAAACTCCCCCCTTGATCAGGGAGGTCGCCGCCTGCTTGACGCTCATGTTCATCGGCGCGATGTTGTGGGTGGTTCCGACGATCAGGTTGGCGCTCTTGATGCATCCGTTCTCGTCGGTGGTGTAGTCATGGATCAAGGTGCCGCGCGGGGCCTCGACGATGCCGACACCGCGTCCGGCCTTGGGCTCGACCTTGGCGCGGACGTTGGGATCGGTGATCCCTTCCCACTCCAGCAGCTCGATGGTCCGCTCGCAGGCATAGACCAGTTCGATCAGGCGGGCATAGTGGTAGAGCAGGGTGGCCTGGGCCGGACGACCGAAGGCGGCCCGGAACTCCTCGAGGGCGGCCTGGGCCTTCGGGGTGCTCATCTTGTCGCAGACGTTGATCCGGGCCAGGGTGTTGGCCCGGTAGATGCCCCTGGGGTTCTCGTAGTTGAGGTCGAAACCTTCGCCCCACGACTTGGCATACGGCATCTTGGAATACGCCCAGGGCTCGACGTGCTCGCCGAGGTAATCGGCGTAGTCGACGCCCTCGAAGTCGACATAGCTGCCATCGGCCTTCATCAGGCGCTGCTTGCCGTCGTAGATCCGGAACGCCCCATCGGCCCGATCGACGGTGCCGAGGAAGCCGGTCTTGATCACACCCAGGCTGGTGATCGCGTCCATGTACTTGGCGAAGACATTGTTCTTGGCGAAATCCAGGGCGTAGCAGGAGAAGTCGAGCAGGGTCCGGGTCCCCTCCAGCAGTTCCTGTCGCTCGGCCTCGGTCATCGGCTTGGCGAAACCGCCGACCACCCCGGCGATCGGGTGTATGGCCTTGCCGGCAAACTTGTCGAGCATCATCTGACCGAGCTGGCGCATCTTGACGACCTGGGTGGCGAGTTCCGGCGCGGCCTTGGCCACGCCGATCACGTTGCGCACGGCATAGTCGGCATCAGGTCCGAGCACGAAATCCGGGGCCGCCAGGAAGAAGAAGTGCAGGATCTTGTCGTTGATGTGGGCCATTACCTGGCACATCTCCCGCAGCTTGTGGCCGGTCGGGGTCGGGGTGACGCCGAAGCAGCCGTCTACCGCCTTGTTGGAGGCAAGGTGGTGCATCCATGGGCAGATACCGCAGATGCGGTTGACGATACGGGGCACTTCCTCGGCAGGCCGGCCCTCGATGAATTTTTCAAACCCGCGCAGGGACTGAATGTGCAGAAATGCATCCTCAACATTGCCCGCATCATTCAGATGAATGGCAATCTTGGCGTGTCCTTCTATGCGGGAAACTGGTGCTATGTTCAGTACAGTTCCCATCTCAGCTTTCCTCCTCTTCTACCCGTTTTTTGACTGGCTTGAGCATTCCATGGGCGCCGGAGAAGCGCAGGATGGAGCGGCGATCGACAACGGAATTGAAGTCGATGCCGTTGCTGGCCAGAGCATTCATCATATCAAGAAGCTGGTTGCCGTCCTTGCGGACAGGACCGAAACAGCCGCGGCAGGGGACTCTGGCGCTGATGCAGCTCGGGGAACCGAGCTTGGCGCAGCCGGCGGCAGTGACCGGTCCCATGCACATATATCCCTGTTCGAGCAGACAGCGCATCTCACTGATCGGCTCACCGGGGGTGAATTCGGCGTTGGTGATGAACCGTTTGACCTTGCCGACAGCGCCTTTGCCCTCCCGCCTGGTGGGGCAGGTATCGCAGACGCTCTTGCCCGGCAGCACCGGCGGCCGTCCTTCCAGCAGGGAGACGATCACCTCGGCGATCAGGGCAGGATTCGGCGGGCAGCCGGGAAGCTGCATGTCGATCTTGACCTTCTCGTCACAGGCATACACGCGATCAAGCGGCGCCGGGACTTCCACTGTCGGGATTGTCGCACCCGGGTCGGTGGTCAGGGTTTTGTAGACACCTTCCCAACTCGACTGACGGTCCTGGCCATTCATCAGGGCCGGGATGCCGCCATGGGTTGCGCAGGTCCCCAAAGCGATCAGGACTTTGCATTTCTTCCGCATCTCTTCCAGTACTTCGAGGTGCTCATGGTTCGAAACACCGCCTGTGACAATACCGACCGTCGCCTCCGGGATTTCGAGGGTCACGCCTTCGCCGCACTGGCCGAAGTATTTGTGATCCATCAGCACCGGGGCATGGACGATGTCGAGGGCCTCGGTGATGATCGGCACCAGGGCCTCACCGATGTTCAGGATCGCGATTTCGCAACCGGAACACGAGCCCAGCCATTCCAACGCAGTAGGTACACCCATAGTAACCTCCTTTATGCTGTGACAGCGGCATCTTGATTGTTAATGGGGCCCAGCTGCTTGATCCGTTTGGTCATGTCAGTGACGGCCTTGACAAACTTATCAGGCTCGGCGGAGGAAACCCAGGTTATCTCGAAGCGACCACTGTCATAGCCGAAGTCCTCCAGCAGTTCAGTGATCATATCGGAACGGCGCATAGCTTTATAATTACCATCCAGGTAATGACATTCACCGAGGTGTCAGCCAAGGACCATGACACCGTCGGCCCCCTGGCCGAGGGCATCCATCACATGCTCGGGATGGACCATCCCCGAGCACATCACCCGGATAATCCGCACGTTGTGCGGGTACTGCATCCTGGCTGTACCTGCCAGATCAGCAGCGGCGTAGGAGCACCAATTGCAGCAGAATGCAATGATTTTCGGCTCAAAACTCATCTGATCTACTCCTTATAAATGTGAACGTTCATTTATCGGTTTCAACACGGGAATCAGACCGCGAGGGCCGCCTGAATCTGGCTGCTGATCTGTTTCATGGTAAAGCCTGAGATATAGACACCCCGTTTCGGGCAGGTGCCCTGACACAAACCGCAGCCCTTGCACTGGGCCTTGTTGACGCTGATGACCTTCTTCCCGTCAACTCCTTCCGCCGCCTCCGTCGTCAGCAGGGTGATGGCGTTGTACGGGCAGACATCGACGCAGAGGGCGCAGCCGTCACAGTAATCCGGATCGACAGTGGCCTTGACCGCATCAAGGGAGACCTGGCTCCTGGACAGCAGGGTCGCGGCACGGGCGGAAGCGGCAAGCGCCTGGGCGACCGACTCCTCCATCGGCTTCGGATAATGGGCCATGCCGGCAACGAACATGCCGTCGGTGGAGAAATCGACCGGTTTCAGCTTGGCATGGGCTTCCTGGAAGAAGCCATCGCCATCGACCGGGATCTTGTAGAGCTTGGCCAGGTCGCTGGCATCGGCCTTGGGCCGCACCGCCGAGGCGAGGATAACCATATCCGCCTTGATCTTCAGCGGACGATGCAGGACGTGATCCCAGACCTCGACGTTGACCCGGTTGCCGTCCTCGGTGACCAGCGGCTTGCCGTGCAGTTCGTAGTTGATGAAGATCACGCCCATCTGCCTGGCCTGACGGTACAGTTTCTCCCGCTGGCCGTAGGTCCGCATGTCGCGGTACAGGATGTAGACGTTGCGGGACGGGTCTTCCTGCTTGAGGTCGATGGCCGACTGGACCGAATGGGTACAGCAGACCTTGGAGCAGTACATGTGTTCGGACTCGCGGGAACCGACGCACTGGATGAAGACGAAGCTCTTGCTCGCCCTGACGTGTTTCTCCTTGAGTTCATGCAGCTTATCGAACTCGATCGACGTCACCACCCGCTTGATGTCGCCATAGCCGTACTCGTCGGGAGTATAGATGCTGCCGCCGGTGGCGATGACGCCGACACCGTGATCGATGATCAGCGAGACGCCGCTCTTCGAGGTGATGGTCGACTTGAAGTTGCCGACAAAACCCTCGACAGCTGTCACTTCAAAGCCCTTGTGGACCGTAATCTTATCGTTCCACACCACCTTGTCGATCAGCTTTGCGACCTGGGTCGGAATATGCTCGCCGGACCAGGTGTGCTTGAGATAGAGGGCATTGCCGCCCAGCGTCTCGGTCCGCTCGACCAGGTTGACCTCGAATCCCTGCTCGGCCAGGTTCAGGGCGGCCGTCATGCCGGCCACGCCACCACCGATGACCAGTGCCTTCTGGGTGATCGGCACGGCGATCGGCTTGAGTGACGCACCGTAGGTGACCTTTGCCGCCGCCATCCGCACCAGGTCCTTCGCCTTGGCAGTGGCATGACTCGGATCGCCGGTGTGGACCCATGAATTGTGGTTCCGGATATTGGCCATTTCCACCAGATACTCGTTGAGTCCCGCTGATTTCAAGGTCTCGCGGAACAGCGGCTCATGGGTTCGCGGGGTGCAGGCGGCGATCACGATGCGGTTGAGATTCTGTTCCTGGATCCGCTTGGTGATCTGCTCCTGGGTGTCCTGGGAACAGGAGAACAGGTTGCGCTCGACATACACCACGTTCGGCAGGGTCGCGGCATAATCCTCAACCGCCTTGACATCGACCACGCCGGCGATGTTCGAGCCGCAGTGGCAGACGAAGACGCCGATCCGCGGTTCCTCGCCGCTGACATCCTTCTCTTCCGGAAAGGTGGCCTCGGTGGTCAGCTCATGCCGCGCAGGCGCCAGGAGATCGGCAACCGCGGCAGCGGCGGCGGACCCCTCGACTACTGACTGGGGGATGTCCTTCGGCCCTGCAAAGGCGCCGCAGGTGAAGATGCCGGCCTGGGAGGTCTGGACCGGGGCGAAGTCGGAGGTGGCGGCGAACTTGTCGGCCGTCAGCTGGATGCCGGTGGTTTCGGCCAGTTCGAGAACATGCTTCGGCGTCTGCAGGCCAACGGAGAGGACGACCATGTCATAGTATTCCTCGACCTGGCGACCTTTCTCGTTGATATAATGGATACGCAGATCGCCGTTGTTGCCCTGGGGTTCGATGCCGTTGACGCGGCAGCGGACGAAGCGGACTCCCGACTCATCCTTGGCACGCTCCAGGTACTTGTCGAAGTCCTTGCCGTGGGTCCGCATGTCCATATAGAAGATGGTGGTCGAAAGACCCGGGACATGGTCCTTGGCGATGACCGCCTCCTTGATCGCGTACATGCAGCAGACCGAGGAGCAGTAGCCGTTGCCGCACAGGTTCTCGTCACGGGAACCGATGCACTGCAGGAAGGCCACCTTGTTGACCGGCTTGCCGTCGGACGGACGGACCAGGTGCCCTTCGGTGGGACCGGAGGCCGACAGGTAGCGTTCGAGTTGCAGGGCGGTGATGACGTTGGGCATGGTGCCGTAGCCCCACACCTGCGCCGGCTTCGGATCGTAGGCCTCGAAACCGGGGGCCAGGACGACGGCGCCGACATTGACCTGATGGATCTTTTCGGTGTCGTCGAAATTGATGGCGCCGGCGTCGCAGACCTTCTCGCAGAACCCGCAGGCGCCCGGCTTCTGCAGACGGATGCAGTTGACCGGATCGATCTGGTATTTCAGCGGCACGGCCTGGGCGTACTTGACATAGATGGCCTTGCGCTTGCCGGTGCCGGCGTTGTACTCGCTGTCCACCTTCTTCGGACATTTCTCGGTACAGGCGCCGCAGGCGATACACTTGCTCATGTCCACGTAACGTGGAGCTTCTTTTACAGTAACAGTAAAGTTTCCGGCAGTTCCGGTGATTCCGGTTACTTCACTCAGGGTCATCAGCTTGATATTTAAGTGCCGACCGCACTCAACCAGTTTTGGCGCGATGATTCACATCGAGCAGTCGTTGGTCGGGAAGGTCTTATCGAGCTGGGCCATGGCCCCGCCGATCGCCCCTGATTTCTCGACCAGGTAGACGTAATATCCGGAATCAGCGAGGTCCAGGGCCGCTTGCATGCCCGTGACGCCACCTCCCACAATCATTACCGAGCCAACTTTCTTCGTGTCCAGCATGACAGGTGCTCCTCTCGTTTATAAATTGCCCGCCCCAGCCGTTCGATGGCTGCGTGGCGGTTCATGATGTCCAAGCCCTTGCCTTCAAGCAACAAGAACCGCGAATCGTCCACTTCCGCTTATGCTATTGCTTGTCCGGCATAATCAGCGAATCCGCCACCAGCTCCCAGAGGTATTTCACCTCCACGCCCAGGTCATACTCTTTGTTCAGCGACTTCATGATCTGGTCGCGGCAGTTGTGGCATGGGGCAACGACCAGGTGCGCGCCCGATTCGGTGATCTGGCGGGCCTTGGTCCGGCCGTAGAACACGCGCTCATCGGAAAACGGCATTGCCCAGGCACCGCCACCGGCTCCACAGCAGTAGGCCTCGTTGCGATTCGGATAGAGCTCACGCAGGTCAGGACAGCAGGCCTTGGCGATCTCCCGTCCTTCCTCGAAGAACGCCTGACCAAAGGCCTTGAGGGATTTGCGGCCGTAGTTGCAGGGATCGTGATAGACCGCCGGCATGGTGTGAATGGTGTTGTCGAGCTGGATCTTGCCTTCTTTGATGTATTCCATCAGCAGATCGAAGACGGAGTAGACCTTGAACTCGTTGAAGACTTCCGGAAACCATCTGTTCAACCCGGACCGGGTTGCAAAGTATGCGTGGCCTCATTCGGGTAGGAGGAGAATCTTGCAGTTCAACCTCCGCATGTTTTCGACAATCCTGCCGACAACCACTTTCATGGCTGCATCATCACCGGAGAACAGACCCCAGTTGACACCTTCCCAGTTTTCGGAAGGGATGGTCCAGGATTCGCCGGCGGCATGAAAGATCTTCCACCAGAACTTCATATCGTCCGGCTCGGCGAAGGGTTCCTTGGAGTTGATGGTGACCAGCACCCTGGAACCGTGGACATCGATCGGCGTGACAAAACCGGGGCAGCTGTCGGCCGCCAGTTCTTCGCCGAGATCCTGACAGAGGAAGACGAAGTCATCTTTCGGGATACCGAGGTTGTTGCCGCGCTCAAGGCACATGGCGACACCCTTGTGGATCGGCCCGGGCACTTTGTCGCGCTCGCGGGAGCCGCGGAGTTTGCGCATCAGGGCGGTGATCTGGATATTGGCCGGGCAGGAAACCTCGCACTTGCCGCACATCGTGCATTTCCAAGGCCACTGGGAATCGACCAGTTCCTTGTCCATGCCGAGGACCGCCATGCGAACGATCTTGCGGGGATCGAGTCCGTCAACTCCGGCAATCGGACAGGCGCTGGCACAGGTGCCGCAGGTCATGCAGGCATCGGCCCAGCTGGGGTCGACGGCGAGCTCGCTGTGGTGACCGTCCAGTTCCATCGGCATCATCTGCTCGGCCTTGGCCTCCATCGATTTGACGGTGGCCAGGTCGACGTGGCTGTCTGGGCGGATATGCGGTTCACGGCCGAACTTCTCGCAGAGGGTCTGATAATCATGGAACTTCATAAGATACTTGCGGCCCGGGCCTTCCTTGGCAGGAAGCGTCCCGGCGGCAATCCAGTTTCTTATGGTGTTCCGATGTACACCAAACTCCTCTGCCATTTCGCTGACTCTAAATTCGTACATCATACACGGTCACCTCATTGAGCTTTTTCAGAAAGAATTTGCAACACCTTCTCACACGCTACAGAAACGGCAGCAGACATGGCTGGCGAGAGCCCCGGGGTGATTTCTTCGGGAATGCACTCGACTTGGGCAGCTACTATATGGACACGCACACCGGTATGCTGTTCGAGCTCGACCAGCAGGTTGACGGTGGGGAATTGATGGAGGGAGAAATCGTGGATTTTCTTCGGAGGGATTGCCGACGTGTCCATAAGAAAGACTTCGCCGGGTTTTCGGTCGGGGAAATCGACCGCATCGAGGACAATGATCCTGTCAGGCCTGCCCTCTGCCGACAGAACATAATCAAATAAATGCTCACGGATACAGGTCCCGACGTCGATGGCTTCCACATCATCCGGCAGCTGGTATCGGGAGTTCAGTTCATCAACCACGGCGGGGCCATACCCGTCATCACCCATGACGACGTTGCCGCAACCAAAAATAACCGTCGAGATTTTTCCTTGTGCCATTGTGCAAACAGTGCCTCAGCTAAGATTTAGTGAGAACCTTTACCACTGCATTCTGGCAAGATCAAGTAAAATTATCAATAATGATGCGATTGATTTATTTTGCTGATATCAAAGCGCTTTTCCCGGCTTTTCGCCGTGAGATCGAGCTCTTAATTCAGGTAAGCGGGAGAAGTGGCAGGCAGGGGCTTTCTGTTTCCGCAGGTATTTGACTTACAACCAGGATTTGGCCAAGTAGCGGAATTTCCGTCGGTCAATCTACTCTGTGACAGAATAATTCAATGGTATTTATCACCGCAACCGATTGATCCATCCGGACGGCAGGAATTTCGCAGACGGCCGCACAAGGATGCAACAACGTGACAGGCAGAACCTGCAGACGGACAATTCGCCCAACTGCCCCGACAAGGGAGAATCTTCACGCATTTCTCCCCGTCGCCACCGATCAACGGTATCCCCGGGGATTGGCATGCTGCCAGCGCCACGCGTCTGCACACATCTCCGCGACTCCCCGCTCCGCCTTCCAGCCCATTTCCCGCTCGGCCCTGGCGGGATCGGCATAGCAGATGGCGACATCCCCCGGCCGGCGGGGCGCGACGCAGTGCGGGATCTTCCGGCCGCAGGCCCGTTCGAAGGCAGCAACCATCTCAAGCACACTGTGCCCACGGCCAGTCCCCAGGTTGTAGACGGCGACTCCCGGCCGCTGCCGAAGCCTGGCCAGGGCCCGCTCATGACCACGGGCCAGATCGACCACATGGATATAGTCACGAACCCCGGTGCCGTCCGGAGTGGGATAATCGTCGCCGAACACCGACAGGCATTCCAGCTGCCCGACGGCAACCTGGGCGATATAGGGCATCAGGTTGTTGGGGATATCCAGCGGGTCCTCGCCGATCCGTCCACTCGGGTGCGCCCCGACCGGATTGAAGTAGCGCAGCAGGATCACGTTCCAGGAAGGATCGGCGGCGTGGAGATCCCGCAGGATCTCTTCGGTCATCAGTTTGGTCCGACCATAGGGGTTGGTGCAGGAAAGCGGAAATTCCTCGGTGATCGGTACCGTTGCCGGGTCGCCATACACCGTCGCCGAGGAACTGAAGACGATATTCCTGGTCCCGTGTTCCGCCATCACTTCGCACAGGACCAGGGTGCCGACGATGTTGTTCTGATAATAGCGCAGCGGCTCGGCAACCGACTCGCCGACCGCTTTCAGGCCGGCGAAATGGATGACGGCGTCGAACGGCACCGGACTGCCGGCGAATACCGCTTCCAGCCCGGCCCTGTCCCGCAGGTCCGTCCGATGGAAAGCCAGAGACCGGCCGGCCAGTTCCGTCACCCTGCGCAGGGATTCCTCGCTGGCGTTGCAGAGATTGTCGACAGCCGTCACCTTGTATCCGGCCTGCAGCAGTTCGAGACAGGTATGACTGCCGATATATCCTGCCCCTCCGGTCACCAGAATATGCATATCGCCCTCTTTCTCGATAATGGGCCAGGACGTCGCAAGGACGGCATGGCGTGATATCTTGTCACGACGCAACGCGGCAAGGATAGTCCGATAGCTGCAGCCTGGCAACAGGAAAGCAGCTGCCCGGCAGGGCAGGGTACGATGACGGCTGGCAGATGTCTGCCAAAATCCTTTTTGCCTGGGTCCAAATTAAGTATATATGGAGGTGAAAGCAGCACTCATGTCACTGACCACCCCATACCATAACGCAAGCCACCGTGCAGGAGGAGAAACCATGCCGTATGTCAGCATCCGGGTTGCCGGCACCCTGACCAAAAAACAGAAGGAAAAGATCTGCAGGGGAGTGACCGCCACTCTCGCCAAGGAAACCGGCAAGCCACCGGAATCAATCCTGATCTTCATCGACGAAGTGGCGCACGAGAATATCGCCAAGGCAGGCAAACTTCTCGAACCGCCGAAATAGCGCCATGCAGGAAGATGCGCAGCGCATAGCCGAGCTCCGGCGACTGATCGACGAACACAACTATCGGTATTACACCCTCGATGCGCCGACGGCTTCGGATGCCGAGTATGACCGGCTGTTCGCCGAATTGCTCGATCTCGAGGCCAGGCATCCGGAACTGGCCAGCGAGGATTCGCCGAGCAGGAGAGTCGGCGGACCGCCGGTGGCCGCCTTTACCCAGGTCGTACACCGGGTGGCGATGCTCAGTCTCGAAAATGCCTTCACCGAATCCGACATCCTGGCATTCGAAGAACGGATCCGCCGCTTCCTCAACCAGAGTGCGGATATCACCTATGTCATCGAACCGAAGCTCGATGGCCTGGCCGTCGAACTGGTTTACCGCGACGGCCGGCTGATCCAGGGCTCCACCAGGGGTGACGGCCAGACCGGCGAGGACATCACCGAACAGTTGCGCACCGTCAAGTCGATCCCACTGCGCCTGCTCCAGCCGGTCGACGGCCTGTTCGAGGTCCGCGGCGAGGTCTACATGGAAAACGCCGGCCTGATCCGGCTGAACGAACAGCAGCTCAGGGCGGGCCGCCAACCGTTCGCCAATCCCCGCAACGCCGCAGCCGGTTCCCTGCGCCAGCTCGACCCGGCAATCACCGCCAGCCGGCCGCTGAAGTTTTTCGCCTACGGCGTTGCCGCCCCGGCCGAGACCGGAGTTACCGGTCAGTATGAACTCCTGTCATGGCTTGCCGGGCTCGGCCTGCCGGTCAACCGGCACACCCGTTTCTGCCCGACGATTGCCGAGGTCGTGGCCGGCTTCGCCGATTTCGCCGCACTCCGCCATACCCTTCCCTACGAGATCGATGGCATGGTGGTCAAAGTCGACTCCTTCCAGCTCCAGGAAAGGCTCGGCAACAAGATCCGGGCACCCCGCTGGGCCATCGCGTGCAAATTCCCAGCCAAGCAGGAGACAACCCGCCTGCTCGCCATCGATTTCCAGGTCGGCCGGACCGGAGCCATCACCCCGGTCGCCATCCTCGAACCGGTCAGCGTCGGCGGGGTCATGGTCAGCCGCGCCACCCTCCACAACCAGGACGAACTCCAGCGCAAGGACCTGCGTATCGGCGATACCGTTCTGGTACAGCGGGCCGGTGACGTCATTCCGGAGATCGTCATGGCGATCCCCGAAAACAGGACCGGCACGGAAACCCCGGTCGAGATGCCCACCCTCTGCCCGGCCTGCGGCCAGCCGCTGACCCGGCCGGAGAACGAGGCAGTGACCCGCTGCCAGAATCTGCACTGCACCGCCCAGCGGCTGCAGGGACTGATCCATTTCACCTCGAAGGCCGGCCTCGACATCGATGGACTCGGCAGAAAGAATGTCGAGCAATTGGTCGAGACCGGGCTGATCAGCGATATAGTCGATATCTTCACCCTCAGTCAGGACGCCCTCGAGCAACTCGACGGCTGGGGCGCGAAATCGGCGGAAAATGTCCTTGCCGCCATCAGGGAAAAGGCCAGACCGCCCCTGGGCCGCTTTCTCGCAGCCCTCGGCATCCGCTATATCGGCGAGATCAGCGCCGCCACGCTGGAGACACACTTTTCCTCCCTGGCGGAGCTGGCCGCGGCAGAACGCGAGCAGCTCCTCGAGATCGAGGGCATCGGCGACCAGGCGGCGACAAGCGTCGTTGAGTTCTTCCGCAGCGAGCGCGGCCAGCACCTGCTCCAGCGTCTGACGGAGATCGGGGTCGAGCCGATCCGGCAGGCATCTGCCACCGACAACCTGCCCCTCGCCGGGATGGTCATCCTGTTCACCGGAGGGCTTGCCACCCTTTCCCGGGACGAGGCCAAAAAACTGGTCCGGGAAAACGGCGGCCAGGTGGCCACCTCAGTGACCCAGAAGACCACCCACGTCGTCGCCGGCGACAAGGCCGGCTCGAAGATCAGGAAGGCGCAGGAATTCGGCAAGCAGATCCTGTCCGAGGAGCAGTTCCTCTCCCTGATTGCTTCCCGTTAAAGATCGGCATGCCCATGACACCCAAGGCGGCGACGCACAGCCGGCCCGGCCAACAGACAGGAGACGACCATGAAACGATCCGCAAGCGGATGGCAATACTGGCAGAACGTCATGTTCCCCTTCCTCGCCTGGCGCCACCTGATCACCCGCCAGACCCTGAGGGCCGATCTCCAGGCCGGCCTCACCGGCGCCGTCATCGCCCTGCCCCAGGGAGTGGCCTTTGCCGCCATTGCCGGCATGCCGCCTGAATACGGGCTCTACGCCGGCATGGTGCCGGCGATTGTTGCCGCCCTGTTCGGTTCCTCCTGGCATCTCGTCTCCGGCCCCACCACCGCCGCCTCGATC
>WBUQ01000213.1 GCA_008933635.1 Desulfobulbaceae bacterium
GAAACAGATTGTTGAGGCTGTTGGATTGATTCGAAGTAAGGTTAAGAATGGTCGTTTATTGCTTCAATATAATATAGAGTATGGTTTTTGGAGGAATCTTATTGGAGGAGCATTGGTTGGTTTGCCTGTGTCTCTATTTGATGTCATTTACTTCATTATTCATGGAAGTGCTCTCATTGGTTGGATTAGCATTTTTCCTGCTGCTTTCTTTTTAATTCTTTTACTCTTTCGGAAGCAAATAATTAACCAATTGGGGGATCAATATGCAAAAAGACTTTATCAAGAATATCTACCATTATGCTAAGAATACATTTTTTAAACGTTGGACATGGTGATTGTATCGTAGTTGAATTTGTCGATCACAATCGTGTTGCTGTAATTGACATAAACAGGTCTTGTGAATTCGATGAAAGTTCTAAGAAAGAACTTGAACAGGAATTTATGAACGCTGTTGATGCAACGACAAGACTTAGTTATCTCCTTAAGACAATTTCTTTTTCAGATTTAGCAGAAAAGGCCGGTGAAACGATGACACTGCAGGACCCAATTGAATATCTAAATGAAAAAGGAATTCATTCTATTTTTAGGTTTATTTCAACACATCCTCATATGGATCATTTAACGGGTTTAAATGCTCTCAATGAAAACAATGGTATAGGCAATATTTGGATTTTGAGAAATACATTCTGTCAGGAAGAAAAGAAACTGACTGAAGATCAGAAAGTCGATTGGCAGCTTTACACCAAATACCGTGATACAATGAACAACCCGGTAGATGGTACTACCATTTTAAGACCCTTTGATGGAGACTTACGAAATTTCTGGGATGAAGATGGTATTTATATATTAGCACCCAATGAAGAATTATTAAAACTTGCTCATGCAAGAGACAATAGAAACATTATGAGCTATGTTCTTCTAATCAAATACGGTAAACATAAAATAGTTCTTGGCGGTGATGCGGAAGAAGATACCTGGAAATATATAACAGATAAATATGCTGACTTAATTACAGATGTCCGCATTTTGAAAGCTTCTCATCATGGGCGGGACAGCGGCTATTACCAACCTGCAGTAAAATTAATGAATCCGGAGTTTACGATTGTTTCTATGGGGAAGAAGCCAAAAACTGATGCATCGAATAAATACAAGCAATACTCAACTCATGTCTGGTCAACTCGATGGAAAGGGAATATTGTGTTTGAACTTAACGCAGATGGAACCGGAACATATCTCACTCAATTTGATCGATTAAACTTGACGTATGGTTAAAAATATAACCGGCAAAGGAGGGCGTAAAATAAACTCTGTCCATAAGGATAAAAATAGTTAACATTGCAACTTATGGCAGAAAGAAAAAGAAGAGAAGAGACGCCGGAATACAAGGCGATGCGTGATTTGGCGATCGAACAATTACTCAGTGGTAAATCTTTAACCGGAGAAGGCGGGGTTTTCGCCCCGATGTTAAAAGAGTTCCTTGACAGTGCTCTTGACGGGGAAATGGAAAGTCACCTGGACCAGGAAGAACGTTCTCAGGGGAATAAACGTAACGGGAAAGGCAATAAAGTGATCAAGACCAGCGCCGGGGAGATTCCTATTGAAACACCGCAGGACCGTCACAGCAGTTTTGACCCCCAAATCATCAAGAAGCGGGAAACGGTGCTGGCCGATCACCTGGCTCCCAAAATCATAGGCTTATATGGCAAAGGGATGAGTTTCCGGGACATTTCCGAGGAGATCAAGGAGATGTATGATGTAGAGATTTCAGCCATGACATTGAGCGAGATTACTGACCGGGTGATCCCGAAAGTGAAAGAGTGGCAGAACCGGCCCCTGGATGATGTTTATCCGATTGTTTTTATGGATGCCATGCATTATAAAGTGAGGGATAACGGCAGGGTCGTTTCCCGTGCAGTGTATAATATTCTGGCCATCGATAAAGAAGGACGTAAAGATCTGATCGGCATGTATCTTTCAGAAAGTGAGGGGGCCAATTTCTGGCTGAGTGTTTTAACTGATCTGAAGAGCCGCGGGGTAAAAGATATCCTGATTGCCTGTACTGATAATCTGACCGGCTTCACTGAGGCCATTCTGGGCATTTTCCCTCAAACGGAAATCCAGAAGTGCGTCATCCACCAGATCCGCAACTCCTTAAAATACATTGCATCGAAGGATCAGAAGTCCTTTATGGTTGATTTAAAGAACGTATATAAAGCGGCGACCAAATCACAGGCAGAAATGGAATTGTTAAACCTGGAGGAGAAATGGGGCAAAAAATATCCGGTAGTGATCCGTTCATGGCATGAGAACTGGGAAGAGCTGAGCGCTTATTTCCAATACGATGAGCCGGTCCGTAAACTGATTTACACCACCAATGCCGTAGAAGGCTTCCATCGTCAGGTAAGAAAAATCACCAAAACAAAAGGCGCCTTTACAAACGATATGGCCCTGATGAAACTAATCTACCTGGCCGTACAGAACATTTCCAAAAAATGGACACAGCCTCTGCAAAACTGGGGACTAACCATTCAGCAGCTGTGCATTAAATTTGGAGGTCGGTTGAAAATCAATCTGTAAAACCCAATTTCGAAAAGCAAAGGTAGATCGATTCCAGAACCCGTCAAGGGTATATAAAACAGCTTCGCCTGCTCAGCTGCCCTTGACAGAACCTGAAATCTGATCAGAATAGCTTTTACAAATTGGATTTAATGAAAAATATGATTTACTTTGAAAACAATCTAGAAGAACCGGACAGAGTTCAATTTACACTCCCCGATTTTATTAATGGCATTCGGTTTTATGAGTAAGATCGAATTATCATCCTGGTTACTGGTAGCTTTTGACAGGGGCAGCATGATTTGCCAAATGTATTTTTATGATACCCAATCGCTGTATATCTTTTTAACACCCCATCTACCGCTTCTTTTCTCGATCAGCACAAAATATCCAGCTCCCTCAAGATAATCTGAATAAGTCTCAATTTTCAAAAGCCCATAGCTGTATTCATTATCAAACAATACCGTTGACATTGCAATTAGCCCACCAAATCTACGGTTGTCCATACTCCAAAAATTACCGTATTCATTTTTTAAATCAGATAACAGTAGTAATTCACAGTCCGATGGCACACGAATCTGTCTTACTTTTAGCCTATTATCTTTATAAATGGGGCCTTTATTATTATCAACTATTCTTCCTATCAACTCATCATAACTATAGGTTCTGTTTTTCAATTCATCCAGACTGAACGTC
>WBUQ01000214.1 GCA_008933635.1 Desulfobulbaceae bacterium
ACCGTGAACGGGTCAATGCCCTGGAGCTCCTCATCTTCGGGTTCCAGCGATTCCCGCTCTCCGTCGGTCAGGCCGGCGTCGGCAGCGGCAACGTCGTCGGGAGCCGGGGTCTCCTCAGCTCTGGGCGGTCTGGGGGAATCCGGCGGTGACGCGAGATGCCTGTCCAGGGCAAATCCCTGGTCCGATGATCGCTTCCTTCCCACCGGCGATTCCTTGAACGGCTGACCGGTGCGGTCGGAGAGGCCGCCGGCCGGTCGCGGCAGGATCTCTTCGGGCTTGAATCCCCGCGAATCCTTGAAGACCTTAGACAAGCTCATCGCCGCCTCCAGCGCTGAGGATCAGCTTGCCTTCCTCCTCGAGCCGCATTGCCACCTTGATGATCGACTGCTGCATCATTTCCACCTCGGACAGGCGGACCGGACCCATGACCTCGAGATCGTCCCTGATCATGTCGGCGGCCCTGGACGACATGTTGGAGAAGATCTTCTCCTTCATCTCCTCCGAGGCGGTCTTCAGCGCCAGTGTCAGTGAATCGTTATTGATTTCGCGCAGTACCATCTGCAGCGAGCGGCTGTCGAGCGACAGCAGATTCTCGAAGGTGAACATCTTCTTGCGGATTTCCTCGGCCATGTCGGGATCGGTCTCAGCCATCGTTTCGAGGATCTCGGAGCTGATGTTCTTGTTGAGATAATCGAAGATCTCGACCACCTTGTCGATGCCGCCGATCTGCTTCTGCTCCTTGCCGGAGACCAGCCCGATCTCACGGTTGAGGGCGTCCTCGATGCGCGAGATGACCTCGGGCGACACCCGCTCGATCTTGGCTATCCGGTAGACGACGTCGGCCCGGATGTCCTCCGGTATGTGGCTGAGGATCTCGCTGGCGTGCTCCACATGCTGGGTCGAGAGGACCAGGGCGATGGTCTGGGGGTGCTCGTTTTCCAGCAGACCTGCGACCATGCGCGGCTGCATCAGGGCGATGGTCTCCAGCGAGCGGGTCTCGGTGCCGGAGATGAACTGGTCCATCAGGGCATGGGCCCTGGCCTTGTTTTCCTTGCCGGTGGCGGCCAGGGCCTTCTTGACGAAATCGGTCCCCTTGATGAAGATGCCGGTGTACTTCGCTTCCGAATCCCGGTAGGAGTCGAAGACCTTCTGTTTGATATAATTCGGGATATGCTCGATATTGGCCATCGATCGGGTTACCTGGCGGACCTCGTCGTCGGTCAGCTCCTCGAAGATCCTGGCGGTGGCCTCCTCGCCGAGGCAGATCAGCAGGACGGCGGCCTTATTCAATCCGGTCAGTGTTTCAATCGCCATGGCTTATCCTTCCTGGAGCCAGTTCTTTACGATGAACGCGGTGGGGACGTGATTGCGCATCACTTCCCGCCGCAGGGTGGTGACGGCCTCGTCTACCGGGATGTGGACCGGTTCTTCATAGGTCTCGGCCTGTTCCCGCTCGAGTTGCTCCACGGTCTTGTAGTGACGGCTGACATCGCTGCGCATCATCCTGATGATCGGCCTCACAAGGAGAAAATACAGCAGGAAGGCGCTGATGAAAAGGAGGGCGTATTTGATCAGCGGCAGATACGTGTACAGGAGGGTCGGGGAAGACGAGGCCGCCAGGGCGTCGCCATCGGCATATTCAGTAAAGGGCATCGACAGCACGCTGATCTGGTCGCCCCGATCCGGCACCAGGCCGAGGGCGGCTGAAACCATATTCTCGATGGCCCGCAGTTCCTCCGCCGTTCTCGGGACCGGCTTCGCCTGCTGGCCTTCTGCCGCTGCCTGCTCCTTGTCCGCGACCAGGACGGAAACGGAAAGCTTGGAGACTGTTCCTACCGGATTGACGGTCTTGCTGACCGTCTTGGTGATCTCGTAATTGGTGGTCCGCGAACTCTTGCTGGTCGTCGGCGCTGCCGTGGCCTGTCCGGCGGTGTTGCCCTGCAGGTTCGACTGGACGCCGGGGATGCCTCCCGTCGCCTGGCCGCCGCTGTTCTCCTGGGTAACCTGTTCACTTCGGATGACCGGGTCTTCACCGTCGAAAAGTTCCTGGGTCTTTTCGACCTTGGAGAAATCCAGCGTCGCCGTTACCCTGACCAACGCCTTGTCCTTGCCCATGGTTTTGTCGAGCAGGTCCTGGGCCCGCATCTGCATGCGCTGTTCCACTTCCTGCTGGAAGGCGAGCATGTCGGCCGACAGCAGCTTCTCCTTGTCTGCCGTTTCATTGGATTCAAGGACGACGCCGTTGGCATCGATGACCTTGACGTTTTCAGGGTTCAGTTCCGGCACCGAGCCGGCCACAAGATGGACGATGCCCTGGACCTGCTTCTTGTCAAGGGTTCGGCCGGGCACCAGGGTGACGATGACCGAAGCGGTGGCGCTGCTCTGCTGGTCCTTGAACAGCCTCTTTTCCGGCAGGGCGAGGTGCACCCGGGTCGATTCGACGGGTTCCAGGGTGGTGATGGTCCGGGCGAGTTCCCCCTGCAGCGCCCTGGTGTGATTGACCTTCTGGACATAGTCGGTCAGGGCGAAGCTCTGCTGGTCGAAAATCTCGAATCCGACACCGCCGCCGGAGGGCAGGCCGTTGGCGGCGAGGTCGAGCCGGGTCTCGTAGAGCCTGTCCGCAGGAATCCAGATGTTGCGTCCGCCGTTCTTCAACTGGTAGGGGATCCGCTGGGTCTTCAGCCAGGTAACGACCGAGGAGGCGTCGGCTTCTTCGAGGTTGGCGTACAGCAGCTGGTAATCGGCGGTGCGGGCCTGGATGATCAGCACCGCAAACAGCCCGAGGGTGAGGGCCACAACCGCACCCATGGCGATCTTGCGCGAGAGGGGAAGATCTCTCAGGATGGCAAGCAGGGACTTTCTCGGGTTCGACTCGCTTCGTGCTGCCTGTTCTGCCGGGGGGGCTTCTTCGACTGCCATGATGGGTTACCTGTGTGTTCGTTCTTCAGATAGGATGTTTTTCGAATAATTCTCAGGCTGCCGACCGGTCAGATCTGCATCCGCATGATCTCCTCATAGGCTGTCAGGGCCTTGTTGCGCATCTGCACCAGCATCCTGAGGGATATCTCCGCCTCTTCGACGGCAATCATCACCTCATGCAGGTGCCGGGCTTCGCCGCTTTCCAGTTTCCGGATCGCCGTTTCGCCATCCAGCTGCCCCTGGTTGACCTGGGCGATGGTCGCCGACAGGATGTCGCCGAAGCCCTTTGCCGCTTTGGAGACGGGGCTGGTGTCGGGAGGACGGAGGG
>WBUQ01000215.1 GCA_008933635.1 Desulfobulbaceae bacterium
TGCCGCGGGCCAGCCCCTGGGTTGGGGTCAGGGCGATACCGCGCACCCGGTTCCGATCGAGCTGGGCCAAAACTTCGATGGCGATCTCGTCGGCCTTGCCGGCCCGCAGCAGGGTGGTGATGGGTGGCAGGGAATCGGTGAAGCGGATATCGACCACAGAGCCATGGACCGAGACGATCGATCCGGTATTTGCATGCACAGATGGCTGGGTTATGCCGGTGGGCTCCATTGCAGATGGCCGGTGTCGCATGTAGTCATTGAGAGAACGGGCTGTTGTCGTTACCGCGGCTGATTTCAGGTAGTTCTTTGGAAAATTGTAGCGAATACGTCCTCAATAATCAAATTGTCCCATCGGGCCTGCAGGATGAAAAGCTTTGACAGAGATGCGGGTTTGATTTACCTTTGTTTCGTCAATTAGCGAAACATACAACGATAGGAACTGCAAGTGGAACATACACTGAACATCGCCAAGGCCTTGGCGGACGGCAATCGGATGCGGGTGATCGTGGCCCTGATGTCCCGTGATGAACTGTGCGTGTGCCAAATAACCGAGATGCTCCAACTCGCGCCAGCGACCGTCTCGCGCCACATGACCATTCTGCAGAATGCACGGCTGGTGCAGAATCGCAAGGAGGGCCGCTGGGTGTTTTACCGTCTTCTGAAGCCCTTCCCGGAGCCACTGTACCAATGGCTTCAGGCATCACTGGCGGGTTCGAGGGAAATACAGGAGGACAGCAGGCAGTTACAGGAGATACTGTCCTGCAACCCCGATGATCTTTGCCGCCGACAGAAAAACCGCAAGAAATGTCATCATTCGCATTAACCAAGGTATAGGGATTCATGGCTAAAAAGATGAGTTTTTTCGACAAGTACCTCACGGTGTGGGTAGCGATCTGCATGATGGTCGGGGTGGCGATAGGCAAGGCCGTACCGGATACGGTAGCAGCACTCCGCAGCCTTGAATTCGGGACCGGCTCCCAGATCAACATTCCTATTGCCGTACTCATCTGGCTGATGGTCTATCCGATGATGCTGAAAGTCGATTTCTCGTCGGTGCTCAATGTTGGGAAAAATCCCAAAGGCCTTTTTGTCACCCTCTTCGTCAACTGGATTGTCAAACCGTTCAGCATGGCCCTGATCGGCTACATCTTCTTTCGCCTGGTGTTCAGTCCCTGGATCTCGCCGGATGAGGCCGACCAGTATATCGCCGGCAGCATCATTCTGGCGGCGGCGCCCTGCACGGCCATGGTCTTCGTCTGGAGCTACCTGACCGACGGCGATCCCGGTTACACGCTCGTCCAGGTTTCGGTCAATGATCTGCTGATGCTGCTCTTGTTTGCGCCGATCGTCAAGTTTCTGGTGGCCGGGGCGTCCAACCTGATCGTCCCGTTCAGCGTTCTGTTCACGTCGGTGGTGGTGTTTATCGTCATCCCGCTCGCCGCCGGCGTCCTCACCAGGACCTGGTTGATGAAGGCCAGGGGGAGTCAGTGGTTCAACGGGACCTTCCTGCCGACCCTGCACCCGGTAGCCATTTCGGCCCTGCTCGCGACGCTGGTGCTGATCTTCGCCTTTCAGGCCGACAACATCACCGGGAAGCTGTTTCATGTTCTGCTGATCGCCATCCCGATCACCATCCAGGTGTATTTCAATTCATCGCTGGCCTACGGGCTGATGAAATGGCTGAAACTGCCATACACCGTTGCGGCTCCCGGCGCCCTTATCGGTGCAAGCAACTTTTTTGAGCTTGCGGTGGCGGTGGCCATCACTCTCTTCGGCCCCGAATCCGGTGCGGCGCTGGCCTGTGTGGTCGGCGTGCTGGTCGAGGTGCCGGTCATGCTGTCTGTTTGTTCGGTATGCAACAGGACACGGCACTGGTTCCCGAAAAGTTCTCCGGCATGAGCAGGGAAGGAGGGTTGATGGATATGAGAAGCATCTGTCCGGAAAAACTGTACGTCGAGCTGACGACCCGCTGCAACCTGCACTGCCCGATGTGCGTGAAGCAGGCGGATGGCAGCGATATTGCTGAAGGCGACCTGCCGCTTGACACCTTCAAGCGGCTGTTGCCGTCACTCGGCCATATCCGCAGCCTGATTCTCAACGGTATCGGCGAACCGCTCCTCCATCCGGATCTTGAGGAGATAATCAGCCTCGCTCGCAGCAGGATGCCCGGCTTAGGAACAATCGGCTTCCAGAGCAACGGTTTTCTGCTCGACAAACAACGGGCAGCCAGCCTCTTGCAGGCTGGACTCGACACGCTCTGTCTGTCGCTTGACAGCCTTGAAGACGCCGGTTCCGGGGGCCACGCCCTGACTGCCGTTTCCCATGCGGTCGAAGCGCTGATTCAGGCGAGGAGAAATGTCGACCGGCGTTTCAGGATAGGAATTGAAATGGTGTTGAGCCAGGAGACAATCAGTGGTCTGCCTGACCTGGTACTCTGGGCGGCCGGCCGGGAGGTCGACTACCTGATCGCCACCCACCTCTTTCCCTATGGCAAGGCGACTGGGAAAGACATTCTGTTTAATCCCAACTCCGCCGATGCTGTCGATATCTTCCTGAAATACAACAAAGCTGCTGCCGGCGCAGGACTCCATCTCGACGACTATCTCGCCACCTACCTGAAATTCCATAAGACAGAAGCGGATCGGCAATTGCTGGAGATTGTTGAGCGGATGCAGCGGGAGGCCAGGGAGAAGGATATCCACCTGCACCTGCCGAGTCTGATTGAACACAAATCTGGCGCCCGGGATGCGGCGGAAATGGTTTGCAGTCAGGCAAGATCAATAGCACGGCAACTTGGTATCGAGTTGTTCCTGCCGCCTCTGCAGGCTTCTGTCGAGCGCTCCTGTCCGTTCATTACCGAGAAGGCAGCATTCGTCAGTATAAACGGCGATATCATGCCCTGCCATTTCCTCTGGCATTCGTATTCCTGCCGTGTGCTCGATGAGGACATCCAGGTGCAGGAGAGAGTTTTTGGTAATATCCGGGAGCAATCGCTGGAAGAAATCTGGCAGAGTGCCGATTATCGTCAGTTCCGCCAGCAGGCCGGGAGCTGTAATTATGCGCCGTGCTGGAGCTGTTCGCTCGGCCCGTGCGCCACCCTGATCAATGACAGTCTGTATGCCAATGACTGCTACGGCAGCAATGTGCCATGCGGTCACTGCCTGTGGAGCCTCGGCGGCATCCGTTGTCTGTAGTGGCCGCATGACAGGCCGGTTTTTGCGTGCGCGGGTGGAGTCGACT
>WBUQ01000066.1 GCA_008933635.1 Desulfobulbaceae bacterium
GTCCGGTTCCAGGCCGAGCTGGAAGAGGCGGGTGGTGATCTTGCGCTGGAGCGCCAATAGCGGCTCGCACTTCTCCAGGCCGGCCCAGACGATCCGGGGCTGGCCGCGGGGCGGGAAGAAACCGACTCCCTGCAGCTGCAGCGTCATTGCCGGCCCGGATATCTCCGCCAGGGCCTCACGGATCTCGAGATAGGCCGCCCCGTCGACCTCGCCGATGAAGGTGAGGGTGAGATGCAGCTGTTCCGGCGGGGTCCAGCGGGCATTGGGCAGGCCGCAGCAGAGTTGGGCCAGATGGTCGCGGACATCCTGCGGCAGGTCGACGGCGGTGAAGAGTCGTTTGTTCATGAAAAAAACAGGGTCAGACCCCGATTATTCCTCAGATTTCATTCTTCTCAATAATCTGGATTCCCGCCTTCGCGGGAATGACGAGAAATGGCACGCCGTCACTCCCGCGAAGGCGGGAGTCCAGAGATTCACCACCTGAGTTTCATTGATAACCACGTTGTTGTTTTTCCTGGGCAGCCCTTCGATGCCGCCCTGCTGTTCACTCATGCGGCAATTTCCCATCAGCGTTCATCGATCGGGACGTACTGCCGCAGCTTCTCGCCGGTGTAGATCTGCCGTGGCCGCGAGATCCGTTGCTTGTGGGCGAGCAGCTCGCGCCAGTTGGAGATCCACCCCGGCATCCGCCCGATGGCGAACATTACCGGGAACATGTCCAGCGGGATGCCGATGGCGCGCAGCAGGATGCCGCTATAGAAGTCGACGTTCGGGTAGAGGTTGCGGCTGAGAAAGTAGTCATCCTGCAGCGTCTTCTCCTCCAGTTCGATGGCGATATCGAGCAGGGTGTCGTCGAGCTTCAATTCTTCGAGGACTTCGTAGACCCTCTTCTTGAGGATCCGCGAGCGTGGATCGAAGTTCTTGTAGACGCGGTGGCCGAAACCCATCAGCTTGTACTCACTCGACTTGTCCTTGGCCAGATCGAGGTAGTAGTCCAGCGAGTGGCCGGAGGAGCGGATGTCTTCAAGCATTTTAATCACCCCGGTATTGGCGCCGCCATGCAGCGGCCCCCACAATGCGCAAACGCCGGCGGCCACCGAGCTGAACAGGTTGGCGTGCGAACTGCCGACCATCCGCACCGTCGAGGTCGAACAGTTCTGCTCGTGATCGGCGTGCAGCACCAGGAACAGGTTGAGGGCCCGTTCCACGGTCGGGCTGGCGATGTATTCACGGTAGGGATCGGAAAACATCATGTGCAGGAAGTTGGCGCAGTAGCTGAGGTTGGGGTTCGGGTGATTGATGGGCTTGCCGATCGCCATGCGGTAGGAGAAGGCGCTGATCGTCCGTACTTTCGAAAGCAGCAGGGCGGCGGTGCGGTTGAAGGCCCGTCCTTCGGAGTGGACTTCGAGGACCTCCGGATGGAAGCAGGAAACCAGGTTGAGCATCGCCGAGAGGATCGCCATCGGCGGTGCAGATTTGGGGAATCCCGAAAAATGGTGTTCGAGGTTGGTATGGATCGGCGCATGCTCGGCGATCGCGTCGCGGAACCGGCCGAGCTGCTGCTGGGTCGGCAGTTCGCCATACAGAATCAGGCAGGCGACCTCCATGAAACTCGCCTGTTCGGCGATCTGCTCTATCGGGTAGCCGCGGTAGCGCAGGATCCCCTTGGCGCCGTCGACATAGGTGATCGACGAATAGCAGGACCCGGTGTTGCCATAGCCGGGGTCCATGGTGATATAGCCGGTCTGATCGCGCAGGCTCTGGATATCGATGCATTTCTCGTTTTCGCTGCCGACAAATACATCGAAATCATAGCTTTTGCCGTCGACAGTCAGGGTTGCCTTGTCGCCCATACGCCCTCCTACCGAACTTGACGATGAAGAGGAGTCCGGCGGCGGTGCTGCTCCGGGCCGCCGGTGCATGTACGCCGGAATCTTCCGGCTTGTTTCAGCTTATTGAATGGCGGGCATTCTTGCCAAGGATTAATCAGGGTCAGACCGCGGATTATCCTCTTCTGTGAGCTTTCCTGTACGCCTCGTCCTTGTCCCGTTTGCCGACGGCAATCACGAGAACGACAACCTCCCGATCAATGACCTCGTACACAAGCCGGTAGCCACTTGCCCGAAGTTTGATCTTGTAGTGGTTCTCGAAGCCGGAGAGGGCGCTTGCGGGAACGTGCGGGGTGACCAGACGTTCTGCCAGTTTCTTCTTCAACTGGGCCTGAATCGAGCCGTCGAGCTTCCTCCATTCCTTGAGCGCCGAGGGGAGGAATTTCAATTTATAGCTCATCGATATCCACATCTATTGCCTGCAGCTTTTCGGCCTGGCGTTCCCGAACGAGAAGGCCAAGCTGGTAGTCCTCGAGCTTGTCGAGCAGGGCCTCGTAGGCAGCCGCCGGAATGAGGTAGGCGGTGGGTCTGTTGTGGTTGAGGATGGCAATCGGCTCTCCGTCGGCTTGCTCGATGAGGGCCGAGGGATTTTTCTTCAGTTCCGATATGCTAGCGGAACGGCTGGCAAGTACAGCTTCCATGTGATACCTCGCTGAAAAAGGTCTTGTATATGACCTAAAAATAGATCTGAATAAAGTGCTTGTCAATCAGGATTACTCAGCGGATTGATCGCGGGCAGACCCGATTGTCTCTGTATCGGGTTGCTGAATGGTCTGCCTGATCTGCCCGGTGTCGTCCGGCGGCCGGTCTTGGCCTCTATCTGCTCACGGAACCGGTCGCAGCCGATGGCATAGCTGCCGTTGGTGGCCCGGCGGATCTGGTCGATCATCCCCGGTTCGAGATGGTGCCGGAACAACTCGCGATAGGCGGTCTGGCGTTCGGTATCCGTCGTGCCGAGGGCGAGGTAGACCGCATGGGGCTGCAGCAGGGGCGATGGCTCTCCCTGGGCGTTGGCGCGGTAGCTCGACCAGCGGTATTCGCCGGGATGGGCGACCATGCCGGCCCGCACCGGGTTCAGTTCGATATAGCGCTGGCAGAGCAGCAGATAGTTTTCCTGCTGGGCGATACAGGAGCGGAACCGTCCCTCCCAAAGGGTGCCGCTGCGCCGGTAGCAGCGGTTGACATACTGGACATAGCGCTGCCCCAGCCGCTTCATCAGCTGGCCGACCCCGGTGGCCAGGGCAGGGGTCAGCAGCAGGTGGACATGGTTGGTCATCAGCACATAGGCATGGATCGCGCACCTGCTCTTGCCGGCGTAGTCCCTCAGCCAGTCGAGGTAGAACAGGTAATCGTCGTCGGCAAAGAAGCAGGCCTGACGGTTGTTCCCCCGCTGGATCAGATGAACGGGGATGTCGGCGAGGATGAGGCGGGGCTGGCGCGGCATGATAACGTTATGAAATGTCAGTTAATTAATAGGGGTCTGTCCCCTATTAATTCGCTATTTTCCATCATAAAAGTTCCAGTAATACCTGTTTTCAGAGCTTAGAAGGCTGGTTTGGTGGTCAAAATCAGTGTTGTAATGAAGGTGGGGCTCTCTCAATGCAAACGCTCCATTATCTTCTATGATCCTTCTCCCCCTGACCTGATGCCCTAACTTCTCTCTGGTCAGCTGAATAAACCTTTCGGATCCCACTGCAATAGCTTCCGACCACGATGGTTCTCTCGCTGCCTGCCTAGTTTTCAAGCTCTCGGTTACCCATTCCTTGTATGTCTTCCGAAACTCCTCAACATCGCCAATATCGCTGCATTTTTCCATCAATGCCTGCTGGTCAATCAGCCTGTATCTTTGCGGAGGTTGCTGGATTTCGCAGTAACCGCCAAACGGCCAGTCTGCAGGATGTTTCACAACACCTGCACGGACCATATTCAGATCGATATAGATGAGACAGCGAACAAGATGACTGTCGGTTTCAACTGCAACAGCGTGATAGCGATCTTCCCAGAACGCGCCTTTTCTCTTTTTTCGCTGATTATATTCCTGTGCAGTCCTGCCGGCTATCAGCTGAATACTTTTAGCAATACCATCTTCTTTGGTATCGACGACAAGGAGGTGAATGTGATTTGAGGTGACAACGTAATTGAGAATGCACAGGCCATACCGTTTTTTCGCTTCAAAAAGCCAATATATCCACCGTTGCTTGTCTCTTGAAAATTTAAAAAGAAATTCCTGCTTATGGCATCTGTGGGTAATATGCCAAACGTATCCCGGAAGGTAGTGCCTGTTTGCTCGTGCCATTGTTTCGTTATCTTTCAGCCAGGAATCCTTAGAATGGTCATTTTAACCTGGAAATGGCCACTCTAAGCATGAAAACACCTGTTAAAATTGGCTATTATTGCGATATTGCAGGTAGTTGGCTTGGTCCGACCCCGATTCTGACCGATTCTGCAACCCCGATTCTGCATCGATAAATTATGCTCATCGTCATTACCTCTCCACCTATTGATTTGATTAAGTAACCAAGGAACTTATATGTTAATTAGGATCAAAAGCGCACTCTAGTAAGTGTTTCTCTTTATCAAATCGCCACATATTGAATTCATAAGCAGTAGGACTTGGAGACCCAGGAGAAGGATCTATCCCAACCATAATCAATTCACCTTTATATTTTGCCAACGTTGTAAATCGGTAAAGTTTTCTCTGATTATCTTTGCGCATTGTTCCCTGACCTGCCCCTGCTTTGATCAGGCATTCGTTAGAGTCGATCCATACATATCCAGTATCACTATTATTCTTTCTTATGGGTTCGATGTACAAAATATACTCTTTGCCGTTTGCCGGATTGTTATCAACGTCAAGGCTGTAAAAACGAAAGGGCGGCCCTCCCAAATTCTTGACACCCCAGAATTCCCCATCAACTGATTCGTTTGGATGGACACGGGCGTCAAGACAACGATTGAGCGCCTCAAATTTCTTATCGTTGGGATTGTTGGTCCGAAAATCCGGTTCAACCGCCACAAGATGCTCACCCTTGATAAAATCTCTTTTGAACTCGGTGCAATATTCTGGTTCCTTCATATAAGGGTGATACCAACGGAAAGATTGCCGACGCACAATATCTCGAATCACTTTTAACTTTTCAGATTCATACTCGAAGTAATGTGATTCTTCCGTGTCAGACAAAGGAATTAAATCAATAATTCTTTTTACTTCTGCTATTCTGAGTTGATATTGGCCTTTCAAGCATGAGCTATCCGAACAAAGATCCCGTTCTTTTAGCCATTCTCTTTGCTGTTCTTTTACGACTGAGGAGTCTGGAGCTTTAGGTAAGGCTCGCTCATATATTTTCGCCATCTCCTCATCAAGTTTTGATAAATCCTCATCAGCACAGATTATCTTTTCTGCATTGTTGGCTGCTTTGGAGCAATCAAAACTCGAAGCTTGCACATTGAATGGTAGAAACAAAGACAAAACGATGAATAGCAAAACCACCTTGATCACCAATCGCACTATCCGCTTTCTCATGCCGTAAGCCTCCATGTAGAGTTACTTTTACAGCCAGTTAGACAATATGTGTCGCCAACACCAAATTGATATTCATTATCCAGATTGTTATTTCTCCACCTGATGCTGAAACGGATACGGCACCACCACCCGCTGCTCGACTATCTTTGCAGATCCCGAAGCATCCTTCTTCTTTCGCAGATCGGTAAAGTCTGCCAACAACGGATCACCATCCTTCAAATACTTTCGAATAATCACCGGCCCGGCCCAGAGGATATACTGCTCGTTATACTCAGCCTCGGTGCCGGCCGATTGCGGCGGCATGATGAGATGGCCGGTGAAATGATCAACCGCCATAACCTCAAGCGAAGTCCTGGCCCGAAGGATTTCGTTATTGGCCAGGAACCACTCGATGCGTGTGCGGACAGTACCGAAGACATCGACAGTGACATAGACGTCGACCTCGGCCTCGGAAGGCGGCACCCCATGGACCCCCTGAAGGAAGAGATAGGTCTGCAATAGGGCAGAGAGATATTGGAGATCGTTGGAGGTGATTTCCTCGGAGTTGGTATAGGCACCCAGCCCCTTGTATTCGACACCGGCGGTGATCTGTCCCGCGCTGCCCTCCTGCCCGGTCGTTTTCGTTGTCGGCGAGGGCAGCAGGGTATCGGTGGTAGTTCTCTCGGTGCCGGACGAGGAGGACGATCCATCGCTCGAAGAGGACGAGGTGATATCTCCCTGGGTCGTCTCGCTGTCGTTCTTGGAAGAAGTTCTGGTTGATGATCTGGAGGTGGTGGTGGCGGTATAACGGGGATAGACCGAGGTCTCGGTAACCGTTGGGGATTGCAGATAGTCGCCACGCAGTTGCGAGATCACCGAAAAGCGGCCGCCGATCAGGTTGCCGGCACCGGTATCGCCGATGGCGTTGACATAAAGGTTGACCCTTTTGCCCCGGATCGTCGAGACGTCGATCTCCTTGATCGCCGCCCGGGTGGCGGCAGCGACCAGTTCCTGTTCGATCGCGAAGCGCTTGCCCCCGCCGTGGCCGGGGATGCCGGTCAGGCTGCCACAGCCGGAGAGGAGGAAAAAACAGGCGAGGAGGGAAAGTGACGTGCGCATGGGGTTTTCCTTTGGTGGTTAAGGTGAGAGTAATATCGGATGGTTGGCATTCTGTAAAGGGAGGAGAGAGGGATCATTGAGATGCTCTTCGACAAGTTTAGGACCAGGCTCTGGGCGCGCTCGCGATTGGCCATTCCCGGGCCCTTCGACAGGCTCAGGGAACGTTTGGGGTAAACGCTGGTTGAGCCTGTCGAAACCAGGATATCCTGAGTCTGGGGCAGGGCGTTCCCTGAGCTTGTCGAAGGGCGTTTCCTGAACCTGTCGCAGGGCGTTCCCTGAGCCTGTCGAAGGGCCTGTCCTTTTCATTTCCCTACGGTTCCCTCAAACTCTCATCCAGTGCCCGGATCACCGGATAGAGAAAATACGAGATCACCGAACGCTGACCGACCTTGATCTCGGCCCTGACCTTCATCCCAGGCATCAGCCGGAAACCTTCCGGAACGTTGCGCAGCTTCTCGGAGAGTAGACTGATCCGAGTGCGGTAGAAGGCCGCCGTCGGTTCCTTGTCAGGGGCGGGAGCGAGCAGGGCCTCGGGATTGTCGCGCTGGAAGGCATCCTCGCTGATCACCCGTACTTTGCCTGGTAAAGTGTCGTGCCGTTGGAAGGGGAAGGCGTCAAGTTTGACCCGAACCTTGTCGCCGGTGCGGATGCGGCCAATATCCTGCGAGGCGACATTGACCTCGACTTCGATGGCACTGCCCTGGGGCACCAGGGTGACGAAGGGCTCGGCCTGCTGGATGATCGAGCCGACAGAACGCTCCGCCAGTTTCAGGACGATGCCCTTCTCGGGCGCCCGCAGCGAGACCAGTTCGTGCATCCGTTTTGCTTTGTTGAGTTCTTCGAGGATCTTCTCCCGCTCGGTGCGGAGCTGCGCCTCCTGCTCCACCAGTTCGCCCTCGTGCTCTGCGACCAAACGCGGCCACTCGGATTCGGCCTGGCGCAGTTCGTTTTTCGTCACTTCTTCTTCGGCCCTGAGGTTGTCGATAGTGCCGGCCGTCTGGAACCGGGCCTTCTGGGCATCGAGCACCTTGAGCCGCCAGGTGTTATCGGTCTGGGGTTCCTTGGCGGCAGTGCCCTCGACATCGCGCAGCAGTTTCAGCTGCTTCTCCTCGCCCTGGCGCTGGACGGCGTTGAGGTCGATCTTTGCTCTCAATGCGGCGATCTTGTCGTCGATGGTCCGTTTGTTGGTGGCCAAGATCCGCTGGTGCTGCTGGAGGATCTGTGCTTGCAGTTGACCGTCCTCTCCCTCTTCGGGAGTGGGGACGAAGGCGGTATGGTCGAGTTCGGCCCTGATCCGCCGGATCTTCACGCCAAGGGCCAGGGCCTGCTTGCTCAGCTGACTGAGATCGGCGCTGGCGAAGGTCGGGTCGAGGGTGACCAGGATCTGGCCCTTCTCCACCACATCGCCGACCTGGACATGGATCTGCCGGACCACGGCGGTGGACAGCGGCTGGACGACGATGGTCGGGGTGGAGGTGATCAGTTCGCCTTCGGCGACGACGATGCGGTCGACCTTGAAGACGATCGCCCCGATGACTGTCGCAATCAGCGAACCGATGATCAGGTAGAGGACCCAGCGGACCTTGCCCGGCACCGGTCGTTCCTCTATCTCGACGGCATCGGGTTGATATTCGAGGACATCGGGGCTGAGCCGTCTCTTCTTCATTTCAGCTCCATCTGCTGCTGCCAGAGACTGCGATACAGCTCGCATTTATGGAGCAGACCGTCATGAGGGCCGTGACCTATCACCAGGCCGTTCTGGAGGACGACGATGCTGTCGGCATCTTTGAGCATCGACAGACGGTGCGAGACGATGATGACCGTTCTTCCCTTGGCGATCTGCACCAGGTTCTCGCGGATGATCCGCTCGCTTTCCGGATCAAGCGAACTGGTGGCCTCATCTAAGATCAGGATCTCCGGTCTGGTCAACAGCGCCCGGGCGATGGCCAGTCGCTGACGCTGGCCGCCGGAGAGGTTCTTCGCCCCTTCCTCGAGCATGGTGTCGTAGCCCTGGGGCAGATTGACGATGAACTCGTCGGCCCCGGTCAGCAGGGCTGCCTGGATGATCTGCTCGCGGGAGGCGGCGGACTGGCCGGCCCGGATATTGTCGGCCACCGTGGCCTTGAACAGGAAGTTCTCCTGTAAGACGACCCCGGTATTGCGTCGCAGGTGGGCGGTGTCGAGCTCGTTGAGGTAGCAGTCGTTGATCCGGATCGTGCCGCTGGTCGGGAAATAGGCCTTCTGCAACATCCTCGTCAGGGTGGTCTTGCCGGAACCCGAGGGACCGACGATGCCGAGTGTCGAACCCGCCGGGATGGTCAGCGATATCTCGTGCAGCACGTTGGGCAGGTCCGGGGCATAGCGGAAACCCACCCGGTCGAAGACGATGTCGCCGTGCAGAGACGGTCTGGCCCCATGCCGGTCGGCGCCCCACTCGGTCCGGGCGTTCATCACCAGTCCCAGTTTCTCGACGGATAACGCCGCCTCCTGGTACTGGTGGATCAGGCCGACCAGCCGCACCAGCGGCGAGGTCACCCGGCCAGCCAGCATCTGGAAAGCGATCAGGGCACCGACGGTCATGCTGCCGTCGAAGACCCGGCTGGCCCCCATCCAGATCAGGATCACCGTCATCAGCCGCTCGAGGAACTGGGTCAATGACTTGGCGGTGATCGAGATTTTCCCCACCCGGAACTGCATGCTCACCGCCCGGGCCACCTTGCTCTCCCACTGCTGGCGGAGAAGGGGTTCAATCGCCATCGCCTTGACGGTGGCCATCCCGTTGATGGTCTCCACCAGCATCGCCTGACGATTGCCCTCGGCATCGTAGAGGGCGTTCAGCCGTCGTTTGAAGGGGACGATCAGCATCCCGATGGTCATGGCGATCAGCAGGGTGAAGACCAGGACGATGGCGGTCAGTTGCAGGCTGTAGAAGAACAGGAAGGGCAGGAAGACGAACAGCGAGGTGGCCTCGAGCAGGGTCAGGAAGACGCTGCCGGTGAGGAAGTTGCGGATCCTGGCGGTCTGCTGCATGTGCTGGGTGAGGACGCCGGCGGCGACATGCTCGAAGAAGTCCAGCGGCAGGTTGAGCAGGTGGCGGAAGGTGCGGCCGGTGACCCGCAAGTCGATCTTGTTGGTGGCGTGGAGCAGCAGGTAGTCGCGGAGGAAGTCGAGGCCGGCATTGACGGCCAGGGCGGCAGTCATGCCGATGCCGAGGACATGCAGGGTGGTGAAGGCCTGGTTGACCAGTACCTTGTCGATGACGATCTGGAAGAAGATCGGGGTTACCAGGGCGATGGCGTTGATGAACAGGACCGCCAGGGCGATATCGATGAAGGTGACCTTCTGGCGGAGGATCTCGGGGATGAACCAGCGCAGGCTGAAGGGCTGCTTTTCGTCGGTGAGTCTGTAGACCCGCTTCAGGACATAGATCTGCCCGCCCCAGATCTCTTCGAATTCGCGGCGGGTGATGCGCCGGTGGCCGCTCAGCGGGTCGAAGCAGGCGATTGTTGGTTCGTCCTGTTGTCCGCCCTGGTCGGCGGCGATGCCGGTGAGGACCAGATGTCGGCCGTTCTTCAGCCGGGCGATGGCCGGCCAGGCCTTCTTCAGGTTGAGCAGGTTCTGCCAGTTCAGTTTCAGCAGTTTCGCCTTCAGGCCATGGTCCTTGGCCATCCGCAACAGGGTGGCGGAGGGAATCTCGTCGGTCGTCAACCCGTATTCATGGATCAGGCGCTCCCGGGTCAGTTCGATTGCGTGTTCGCGGGCGATCAGGGCAAAGCAGGCCAGCGCGGTGTTGACCCGCTCGAAGCGGAGCAGGGTGCCGGTCCAGAGGGTGAGGAAGTCTTCCCGGGACATCGTCTCCCGGTGTGCGCTCCCGCCCGGGCCGGGAAACTGTACTGCCAGCGAGGTGACCAAGCTACTCTGGTCGCGGTGTGCGGCCTCGACCAGCAGGCTGCGCCGGTCGTGCAGCTCGGCCAGCAGCGGCAGCCGGGTGTCCGGGTCGAACAGCCTCTCCGGCGATGGCCGGCTGATTCGGGTCCGCAGGCCGCAGCGGCTGGCGACCGCGGTGATTTCGATCAGAAGGTTCCGGGCGGAGCCCGCCGGTTCCTGCGGTCGGAGGGTAGCCAGACCTGCCGCCAGATCCTCCTCGCCGGTCCGCATCGCCAGCAGCCGGCAGCAGGCCAGCAGACAGGCATGGCCGTCGGGTTCGTCCTGCCGGTAGCCGATCATGTTCATTGCTGTCCTCCCTCCCAGACAAGCGCACTCTGCGCGCGGTCGCCGCGGCCTGCGTCGCCGGGATCCATCCCCATGGCGGCGGCCGGACGGAAAAGCGGTCTGTTGCCGCTATGGCTGAGGGGTTCTATTGGCTGCTTCTGACAATTGCCTTACCTGGCAGGGGAGCAATGAGGGCGCAGATCTTCTCTCGTTGCGTAACGGGAGGCCGGGGATGGCGGCGAGGGGCTCGTTCAGGTGTTTTTCGGCTAGGAAAAAACGGCCATTCCGGAGAGGATCGAGGGCTGTTTCCTGTTATTGACGGTCCATGTACATAGCGCTGTTTGACAGCAGGTGGAAAATCACATCAAATACAGACAGCAGCCATCGGCAGCAGAATATTCAGGCTGGAGGCGAAGAACCCAGCAAGAGGTCGCAGTGAGACGCTCCCAATCCCGTGAGCAGATCCATGCATGCGGATTGTCGGTGGTCTTCGCTCCGTGACAAACTGGTAGTCCAGTTGAGGTGAGGTATGTTCAGGGCGATATGGGCACTGCTCCAGGGGGTCATCATGACCATTCTTTCAGGATGCGACGTTCAGCGCAATCTCCTCTATTACCCGGGGCAGATTTCGATTGTCGATGTGCAGCGCTACGCCGCGGAGAACGACCTGCGCCTGTGGCCGGTAGAAAACGCCGGATATTCCGGTCTGGTCAGCCGGAGGGGTCCGGAGGTTCCCAGGGGCACGGTGGTGGTTTTTCACGGCAATGCCGGCGCGGCGGCCTATCGCGACTATTATGTCACCGCCCTGGAAGGGCTGGGGTACCGCGTGGTGCTGGCGGAATATCCCGGATACGGCGGGCGGCCCGGCGAACTGAGCGAGAAAAGCTTTGTCGCCGATGCACGGGAAACGGCCGCCCGGGCCCGGGAGGAGTTCGGCGGCCCCCTGTATCTCTGGGGGGAATCGCTGGGTTGCGGTGTGGCGTCGGCCCTGGCCGCTGATGCTGGGCTTCGCCCGCACGGCGTGATACTGCTCACCCCGTGGGATTCGCTGCTCCATGAAGCTCAGGCCCAGTTCCCCTGGCTCCCCGTCAGGCTTCTGATGCGCGATGCCTACGACAATGCCGCGAACCTGGCATCGTACAGGGGCCCGGTCGCCGTCGTCATGGCGGGGCGGGACGAGGTGATCCCGAACAGGCTGACGGAAAACCTGTTCCGGTCCCTGACCGGGCCCAAACGGATCTGGACCTTTGCCCATGCCGGCCACAACGACTGGCCCAATCAACCCGGACTGGCCTGGTGGGGTGAGGTGATGGATTTCGTCCGGACCGGGCAATGACGCGTTCCGCCGTCCGGGAATACGCAAGGGCAGGCCTTAACTACCGCCAGCATCAGCGCGTGGCGGAGTTTTCTCTGCATCTGATTGGGGCGGTTTGGGGAGTTTGATCGTAACGCTTTTGCAGCCGCATTGTAAAAAACAAGGCGCCTTCTGAACAATTCATCACACATGGCACAGAAAAACGACAATGATACATGGGCGTATCGCTACCGCTGGGGCAAGTCAGCAGATGACGGTCCGTTTTTCTGCGGGGCGGGTGGCTGCAGCGGACTGCCGTGCTGTCCCTGCCGGTACCACTCGCTGCCGGCATCGATCGCCCGCATGTTGATGTCCACCAGGTTCTTGCGCTTGAGCGACAGCGGGATCACCCGGCGCAGCGTCTCGAGGGTGATCGCCCCGGTGTCGAGGGCATAGACGGTCAGCAGGATGACGTTGGCGATCTGCGCGGCGCCGATGGTGTTGGCCATGTCGGTGACCGGCACGTGAAAGGCCCTGACATCCGTCCGCCGCACCTGGCGCGGGACCAGCGAGGAGTTGACATAGATCCGGCCGCCCGGTTTGACGGTGTCCTCGAAGGCGTCGAGCGAGGGCAGGTTCATCGCTATCAGGGCGTTGGGCCTGGCGACGATCGGCGAGCCGATCGGCCCGGCCGAGATGTTGACGCTGGCGTTGGCGGTGCCGCCGCGCATCTCCGCCCCGTAGGAGGGCAGCCAGGTGGTCCTGAGCCCCTCGGCGATGGCGCAGTTGGCCAGCAGGATGCCGGTCGACAGCACGCCCTGGCCGCCGAAGCCGGCGATCTTGACGTTCTGCTCCTCGGCGAGCTCCACCGTCGGGGTATGGATCTCTTCTTCGCTTGCGCCGAGGATGTCGAGGATCTTGCGGTCGCTCAGTTTTGCCGGCCGTTTCCGGTCGGCCGGGTCGAACGGCCCTTTGGCCAGGTCGCGGAGGTTGCCCACCGGGAAGACCGGCTCGAGCGCCTCCTCGATCCATTTCCTCGCCGCCACCGGGGTCATCTTCCAGTTGACCGGGCAGGGCGACAGCACCTCCACCAGCGAAAAACCCTTGCGCTCGACCTGGTTGCGCAGGGCCTTGCGGATCGCCATCCTGGCCTTCATCACCTTCTTGGCGTCGGCCAGCGACACCCGTTCGATGAAAACCGGCGCCTGCAGGCTGTTGATGATCTCGGCGACGCCGATCGGGAAGCCCTCGCTGTCGGCATGGCGGCCGTGGGGGGTGGTGACGGTCTTTTGGCTGAGGATGGTGGTGGGTGCCATCTGGCCGCCGGTCATGCCGTAGATGGCGTTGTTGATGAAGAAGACGGTGATGTTCTCGCCGCGGTTGGCGGCGTGGACGATCTGGCTCATGCCGATGCCGGCCAGGTCGCCGTCGCCCTGGTAGGAGATGACGACGGCGTCGTCACGGGTGCGGCGGATGGCCGAGGCGATCGCCGGTGCCCGGCCGTGGGCGCACTGGATGTTGCCGACGTCGAAATAGTAGTAGGCGAAGACGCTGCAGCCGACCGGCGAGCAGAAGATCACCCGGTCCTGGATGCCGAGGTCGTCGATGGCCTCAGCGATCAGGTTGTGGACGGTGCCGTGGCCGCAGCCCGGGCAGTAATGGCTGGTCTCCGCCCCAGGGGCCTTGCGGTCGAAGGTCGGGTAGAGGGAGCGGGCCTTCTGGTGTTTGATGGTCAGCATGGCTTCAGTCTCCGTTGGGGACGGCTGGAAGTATTCGGATCTTTTGCGGATCTCCGGTTATCGGGCTTTCCCGGCGATATCGTTCTCCAGGCGCCCGACGATCTCGTCGGTGGACGGGATGCGGCCGCCCATCCAGTTGTAGAGCTCGACCGGCGCCTCCCCCGCGACGGCGAGCCGGACGTCGCGGACCATCTGGCCGCTGCTCATCTCGGCGGCGATGATCTTTTCGACCTGCCCCGCCAGTTCCTTCAGCCGGAGAGAGGGGAAGGGGAAGAGGGTCTTCGGCCGCAGCATCCCGGCCCGTATCCCCTTGGCCCGCAATTCGAGCAGGGCGGAGTGGCAGATGCGGGAGGTGATGCCGTAGGCGACGAAGAGATAATCGGCATCGGCCGTTTCGATCTCCTCCCAGTCGACGATCTCCTGTTCCATCTGCCGGTACTTCTCCTGCAGCTTGAGGTTCTGGGCCTCCAGTTCCTCCATCTTCAGGTAGATCGAGGTGATGAGATTGCCCCGGCTGCCGGTGTCGCCGTAGAGGGCCCAGTCCTTGCGGGGATTATGGCGGACCTCGCGGGGCAGTTCCACCGGCTCCATCATCTGGCCGACGTAGGCGTCGGCGAGGATGAAGACCGTGCAGCGGTATCGTTCGGCCAGCTCGAAGGCGCGGTAGGCGCAGTCGCACATCTCCTGGGCCGAGTTGGGGGCCAGGACGATGCCGCTGTGGCTGCCGTGGCCGGCGCCATGGACGACGAAATTGTAGTCGGCCTGCTCCGGCCAGATGTAGCCGAGGCCAGGGCCGGCCCGCTGGACATCGACGACGACGCAGGGCAGCTCCGAGCCGGAGAGGTAGGAGAGGCCTTCCGCCATCAGCGACAGCCCCGGGCCCGAGGTGCCGGTGATGGCCCGGGCGCCGGCGGCGGCGGCGCCGTAGAGCATGCTGATCGACGAGACTTCGCACTCGGCCTGGAGGAAGTGCCGGCCGCAGCGGGGGAAGAGTTCGGCGGCGGCATGGGCGATCTCGCTGGCCGGGGTGATCGGGTAACCGAAATAGTGGGTCGCGCCGCCCAGCAGCGCCCCGTGGATCACGGCCTCGTTGCCCTTCATCAGATGCTGACCCATATCAGGCCCCCTTCCGTGATTTCTTGTAGACGGTGATCGCCCCGAACTCCGGGCAGGTGTAGAAGCACATGCCGCAGGCGATGCATTTCCGCACCGCGAAGCGGGCGTACTGGTAGCCCATGCGGTTGATCTCCGAACCGATCTCGATGCAGTCGTTCGGGCAGGCGACGACGCATGCGGCGCAGCCCTTGCAGCGCTGGGGGTTGATCTCGATATGGTTCTTTTCTTCGGCAGTCATTTCAGATACCCCTGAACATGTCGTCGTGGAATTCACCGAAATAATTGATGCTGCGCAGCTTGCGGGAGATTTCTTCGGGCATCTGCTGGACGACCAGCTCGTGGTCGGGGCAGCCGAGCCGGGCGCAGACCAGGATCCGGTTGACCCCGCCCGGCAGGTTGAGGGCGATGGCCTGCGGGCTGCCGCAGCGTTCGATGGGGCAGGCCCTCTCCGTCATCAGGCTGACCCCGCAGTGCGGGCAGCGGGCCCTGGTCAGGCTGTGCCGTTCGGCATCGGTGGGGATGAAGCTGTAGAGCTTGTCATGACCGCCCCAGAAGGCATCGACGAAGATCCGGCCCTGCTGGTTGCCGATGGTCGCTTCGAGGCAGATCGAGGGCTCGCCGTGCAGGCGGACATGGTCCGCCATCAGGCTGTGGCCGTCGGGGCAGAAGAGCTGCTCGACGACGAGGAAATCCTGGCCTTTCTTCTGGACGTATTTGATCCCCTCGGGCAGCGAGGTCAGGAACTCGGGGGGAACGGTCTTGTAGACAAGTTTCATGGGCTGGTCCTGGGTTGGGGTTTTCAGGTTGATCCTGAAGAGTATCATAATGCCGGATACAAGAAAATGGGACTGGCTGGCCAAAATATTTCATGTCGCAATTTTATCATTGCATATCAGGTTGAACTGTGATAATAGAGCGGTCCACTGCAACTCGTAGCGTCTGGTCCGCTCCGCATCGGGACCTGAATATCCGTGCACCTTTCTGGCCCTTTGCGGCTTTTTCATATATTGACCTGCTACAGATAACCGTAGCAGGTCTTTTTTTTTGTCGACACCGCCTGACCAAACAGGCAGGAGTGGAGTTCCGCCAGGAAACCGTCAGGTTGACATTTCTGCTCCGGACCCTGATAATGGAGCCTGAATGAGCAGAAGGTGAGTGTTCACGCTGAATGCCGGTGGAGCCATGTCCAGGCGCCCTGCCGGGGAGGAGATGTCCATGCTTGAGTTGCGCAAATTCGTCGCCCCTGAGTTTATCTTCGGTTCCGGCGCCCTCGACCTCGTTGGGCGATACGCCCGTAATTTCGGCGGGAAAAAGATCATGATAGCCACCGACCCGGGATTGCTTGCGGTCGGCTGCTGCAACAGGGTCGAAGAGATTCTGGCGGAAGAAGGGCTGGCCTGCGCCGTCTTTTCGGGTATTTCGCCGAACCCCCGGGCCGAGGAGGCGATGCGGGGGGCGGAGTTCTATGCCGAAAACGATTGCGATGTCATCGTCGCTGTCGGCGGCGGCAGTGTCATGGACTGTGCCAAAGGCATCGGCATTGTCTCGACCAATCGCCGCAACGTCCTGGAATTCGAAGGCATCGACAAGGTGCCGATACCCGGCCCGCCGCTGATCTGCATCCCGACCACGGCCGGGACGTCGGCCGATGTCTCCCAGTTCGCGATCATCTCGAACCGCGTCAGGCATGTCAAGATCGCCATTATCAGCAAGACCATGGTACCGGACGTGGCCCTGATCGATCCGGCCACCACCCTCACCATGGACAGCTACCTCACCGCCTGCACCGGCATGGACGCCCTGGTCCACGCCATCGAGGCGTATGTGTCGACCGCCAGTTCCCCGCTGCTCGACCTCCACGCCCTGGAGGCGATCCGGCTGATCGGTACCTATCTGCCCCAGGTGATGAAGAAGCCGGATGATCTCGAGCTGCGCGGATGGGTCATGCTCGGCAGCCTCGAGGCTGGCATCGCCTTCTCCAATGCCAGCCTCGGTGCGGTGCATGCCATGGCGCACAGCCTTGGCGGCCTGCTGGACCTGGCCCATGGCGAGTGCAACGCCATCCTGCTCGGCCCGGTGATGGCCTTCAACTATCGGGAAGTCGGGACACGCTACCGGAAGGTAGGCGAGGCCCTTGGCCTGGACATGGAAGGCATGGCGGCGCGGGAGGCGGAGGCGGCCGTCCTGGCGAAAATCAGGGACTTGAAGGAGGAGGTGGGGATCCGCAGTACCCTTGCGGAGAGAGGGGTGACGATCGCAGATATTCCAGAGCTGGCCCGTAATGCGATCAAAGACCCCTGCATGGTGACCAATCCGAGAATGCCGAACCAGAGGGATATTGAGGTTGTCTATGAAGAAGCCCTCTGATGAAGAGGTGAGAAGGGATAAGCTCAGGGAAAGCATCATCGGTCTGGGCGAACGTTCCATCCGCAAAAGTTATTATCCCGAACTGCAGCAGCGCATCATTGAGCTTGAGAGGGCGAATGAGGAGCTGCTGAAGGAGATCGCCGAACGCAAGCGGGCCGAACAGGTTCGCGACCAGTTGGAAATCCAGCTGCGCCAGGCGCAGAAAATGGAGGCCATCGGTGCTCTTGCGGGGGGAATCGCCCACGATTTCAACAATATTCTGTCGGCGATCATCGGCTATGCGGAGCTGGCCCAGATCAGCGCCGCCTCTCAATGCAGCGAGGGGAACTGCCATGTGCTCACCGACCTGAGGGGCGTGCTCCAGGCGGCAACCAGGGCGAAGAACCTGGTCAAGCAGATCCTCACCTTCAGCCGGCAGCAGGAGGGCGACAGAAAGCCGATCGAGCTGGTCGCCGTGGTCCGGGAAGGGTTGAAAATGCTCCGCTCCCTTATCCCTCAATCCATCGAGATCAAAGAAGATATCCAGGTTGCTGAGGCGATGGTGGTAGCCGATTCGACCCAGATGCACCAGATCATCATGAATCTCGGCACCAATGCCTACCATGCCATGCTGGAGAGCGGCGGGGTGCTCACCGCGGCAATGGTCAAGACCTTCCTGGCAGCAGAGGACCCGAAGATCCAGAACCTGCACCTCGAGCCGGGCCCCTATCTGATCCTGCGAATCAGTGACAACGGTATCGGCATGGAGCGTCCGGTCATGGAAAGAATCTTTGACCCCTATTTCACCACCAAGGACAAGGACAGGGGAACCGGCATGGGCCTTGCCGTGGTCCATGGCATCGTCAAAAGCCATAAGGGCCATATCAGCGTGTACAGCGAACCGGGGCAGGGCAGCACCTTCAAGGTCTACCTGCCTCTTGCCGCAGAGGGCTCAGGCGAGAAGAAGGAGGAGCAGGACCTCCGAAATTACGGCGGCGACGAGCGCCTGCTCGTCGTCGATGACGAGAAGGATGTCCTCTCGATTGAGCAACGGCTGCTCACAGGCCTGGGCTATCAGGTGACGGCCGTGACCAGGCCGCTGGAGGCCCTGCGGCTGATCAGGGAGGAGCCCGATCGTTTCGATCTCGTTGTCACGGATATGACCATGCCGTCGATGAACGGCGCCCAGCTGGTCAAGTCGATCCTGGATATCTGTCCGGATATGCCGGTTGTCCTCTGCAGCGGTTTCAGCGAACTGATGAACGAGACCAAGGCCCGCGCCATCGGAGTGCGGCAGTATGTCCTGAAGCCGGTGATGCGCATCGAGATCGCCCAGGCGGTGCGCCGGGCTCTTGATGAATAAGGCGGATATCCGGCGCCTGAATGCTCCCGGCCGTTTCCATCACGGCGACTGAGGGGCCGTCTTCCTCTTCCCTGCTCTTCTTTCCCCTTTGCATTGCTGCCGCATTGTTGTACCTTTTTCTGGAAAACCACGTCGTTAACCTCTGTCTTAAATCAAAACCGGTCAGGAATCCGAATGCGCTCTGGAAAACTGTCTTCCTTTATCTGCCTGTTTCTTCTCGCGATGGGTCTGTCGGTGCTCCCTGCGGCAGCCCAGCAAATTCAGAGCGACGGAGCCGAGTATGATCCACTCAGGGGGAATCAGGAAATCAAGAAACTGATCAAGACCATTCAGGAAAAATCCGTTGGACCGGAGCAGTACGAGGTCGTGCGGAATCAGATCGACGAGCATCTGCGCCAGGGCGGCAGGCAGCAGGAAATCCTGCAGAAGGAACTGCAGCAGATAGATGCCTCTCTGAAGGCCCTCGGGGAAAAAGTGGAGGGTGAATCGGCGAGGATGGCCAGGGAACGGGCCGGCCTGAACGCCGCCCGGAAATTGAAGGAGGCGCAGCTGGCCGAATTCAGGCTGCTGGCGATCAATGCCGCAGAGGCCTTGAAGGTGCTGGAACTGAAACGGCAGGAGGGGCAGCGCTCCAGGGTCATGGGCAAGGCATCGCCGATCTGGAGTTTCTCCGCCGAACTCCGCGATGCCGCCGGCGGCCTGACCCCCCCGGACTGGACCGGGGTGAATAAGGGGCTTCAGGGGGTGTCGGGGCACCGGCTCGTTGTCCTGCTGCTCTCCGTCGCGGTTGGCATGTGGCTGCTGACCCGGCAGGCTGCCAAGATCGAACCCGTGGTTGGGGGCGATGGCAACGGCAGCATGCACCGGTTCGTATTCCTGCTGAACCGGCGTTCCCTGTCATATCGTCTTGGTTTGGGGGCGGCAATCGGAGCGACGGCCGCTTTCTGGCTGATGCTGACCCATGAGGATCCGCCCTCGTTCCTGCCCTGGCTTGCACTTTCCCTGCTGATCGCCCTGATCGTCCCGTTGCTGGTCGAGGCCCTCTGCCTTGCCGCAGCCGGGGAAGTCAATGACCAGCGCTTCAGCCTGCTGCATCGCTGGCAGGTCCGCTTTTCCGCTCTCGGGGCGGCACTCCTGACCTACCTGCTGGCCGCACCCGACCTGGACGTTGTGCCAGAGGCGATATATGTCGTTGGTCGTTTCGCCATTGTCGGCTGCACCTGCCTTGTCGCAGCGCTGACAATCCCGGTCCTGTCCGGGTTTTTTCCGCGGTTGCGGCAGAAATACAGAATGGTCTGCCTGGTTGCATGGCTGGCCGCCGCGGTTGTCCTCTATTTTGAAGTTTTCGGTTTCCGGGCACTTGCCTCCCATGTCCTGGCCGGATTCGCCTGGTCCTTCCTGCTCTATGCCGGCACGGCACTGCTGGTCGATATCGCCCGGATCATCTACGGCATTCTGTTCCGGAACCGGTGGCGATTCTTTCGGCAGATCGGCGTCAGGCCGGACGAAGAGGATGAGGACGACCTGTTGAAAGGGGTCGGCTGGCTGCGGGCGATTCTCAAGCTCCTGCTCGCGGTGGCCGTCGTTCTGCTGTTTGTGCAGATCTGGGATTTTTCCGATGTCTATGCGGCGGCAATCTTTTCCTTCCTGACGGACGGTTTTCACCTGGGGAAGATCCTCGTCGTGCCGGCACGGATCGTCGTCGGCCTGCTGATCTTCATCATCGGCTGGACGCTGGCACTGTGGGTCAAGAAAATCCTCGAGCAGAAATGGATGCGGGAGGCCTCCTTTGCGCCGAGTACCCGTGAGGCCCTGCTGACTGTCATCGGCTACGTCTGTTATGTTCTCGCCGCCATCGTCGGCCTGTCGGTGGCCGGCGTCAATTTCTCCGGGTTGGCGGTCATTGCCGGGGCCCTGTCGGTGGGGATCGGGTTCGGGATGCAGAATATCGTCAACAATTTCGTTTCAGGTCTGATCCTGCTGTTCGAGAGGCCGATCAAGCGGGGGGACTGGATCGTTGCCGGCACGACCGAAGGGTACGTCAAAAAGATCAGCGTCCGTTCGACCATCATCCAGACCTTCGACCGTGCCGATGTCATTGTCCCGAATTCCGAGCTGATCTCCTCGCCGGTCACCAACATGATGTTCAACGATCCCCGGGGCCGCCTCCGCGTCTCGGTGGGGGTTGCCTATGGGTCGGACACCAGCCTGGTTCGCAGCCTGCTGCTGGAGATCGCGGGAAGCCATCCGGAAGTGGTGGTCGATGGCACCTCGCCCCGCCCGGATGTCTTCTTTATGGAATTCGGTGAGAGCTCGCTCAATTTTGATCTGCTCTGCCATCTGAAGAATATCGACAGTAAACCGCGGGTTCGCAGCGAGATCAATTTCCGGATCGATGACGCCTTCCGCCAGCACGGAATCGAGATCCCCTTCCCCCAGCGCGATATCCATATCAGGACGACTTCGTAAGGCGAGGACATCATGGAACAGGACGGTCTGGTCAAGGGTTTTCTGCTGGATGGCGATGGCGGCGGCAGGGCTGTCGGCTGGTCGGATATCGACAACTGGCAGGCCGATGGGAAATCGTTTCTGTGGCTGCATCTTGACTACAGTCAGCCGTCTGTTCAGCAGTGGCTGAAGAATCGCAAGGGGCTCGATTACCTGGTTGTCGACAACCTGCTTGAAGAAGACTCAAGGCCGCGCAGCACACCGTTCCATGAAGGGCTGCTGCTTGGCCTGCGCGGTGTCAACCTCATCCCCGGCGCGGATCCGGAAGACATGGTGGCAATCCGCCTGTGGGTCGACGGGCGGATGGCCATCAGCACCGGTCAGCGGCCCCTGGCCTCGATCGACGACATGCAGCGGGCGATCGAGTCGGGGGAAGGCCCGACGAGGGCCGGGGAGTTCCTCGCCCAGATCAGTGAATATGTGATGAACAGGATCGGCAATGTCGTCGAGGACTTCGAGGAGATTTTCGATGAGATCGAGGAGACGATCCTGGCCGAGCAGGGCAGGGCGCAGCAACCGCTGCTGTCGAGCCTCCGCCGTCAGATCATCGAACTGCGGCGCTATCTCGCTCCCCAGCGCGATGCCCTCAGTGCCATCCAGGGGCTCAAGATATCGTGGCTGGAAGATGCGGACAAGCTACGCCTGCGTGAGGTGGCCGATCGTCTCTACCGGTATGTCGAAGAGCTGGACTCGATACGGGATCGAGCGGTGGTCCTGCATGAGGAGCTGGTCAGCCAGCTTTCGGAGGAAATGAAC
>WBUQ01000067.1 GCA_008933635.1 Desulfobulbaceae bacterium
CCTCCTCCCCTCCTCCAGCGGAAAAAAGCGGCGGGAGCTTCCGTTTCAGCGGCGAAAACGCCGGGACCGGCACGGACTTCGACTGGCAGGGGAATTTCAGCGGCCAGATGGACATGGCGGGACCGGTCAGGATCGACAACATCCCGGCAGCAGCCTTCCTGAAAGCAATAGATCTGGAACCGCAGTCGGTCCGTTCCGGATCCGCCAACCTGCAGGGGAAACTGCTGGTTGCCGGCAGGACAGCAGCAGCAACGCCGGCGATCGGCTTCGCAGACACCGATGTCACCTTCCGCGACCTGAAACTGGCAGCGGAGAAAGACCCATGGCTTGAGGCACCGTTGATGAAGCTCACCGGCCTTTCCAAGAACGACACCCGGGTCCACCTCGGCGCGCTGCATGTCGAAAACGGCGCCGTCTCCCTCCGGGCCGGCAGGCTGCCGGAACCGATTCAGGCACTGGCCGCAAAGGACAGCCGGCTCACACTCGACGCCATCGATTTCACTGGCGGTATCAACGTCGGCAGCAGCAACACCGCCCCTCTCAAACTGACCTCGGTCCTGTTGCAGGCGAAATCACTGAACAGCGGCGAAAAGACCGACAACATGGTGCTGTTTTCAGCCAAGGTCAACGACAAGGGGGTGGTCAAGGCCAAAGGTTCGGCAAGGCTTGCCCCCTTCAGCGCCTCCCTCGATGCCGGCTTTTCGGGAATTGAGGCATCTGCCCTGCTGCCCTGGTTCTCCAGCCGGCCGATCATCGCCGGAGCGAGGGCTGCAGTAAGCGGCAAGGGTGTGCTCTCCCTGCCCGGATTTTCCTATAACGGCGAGCTGCACCTTGATGACGCTGTCTTCAAATCCGCCGACAGAGAACTGATCAAATGGAAGGGATGCGAGATGCAGGGTCTTTCCTATGCCCGATCGCCATTCCGGCTGGGCATCGATCGGATGGCCATCGATTCGCCGGCCATGGCATGGCAGCGCTCGCCCTCGGAACGGCACCCGGCTGTGCAGTTCGGCCAGTTTCTCCGGCAGCTCCTTTCAGCTGAGGAGAAAGGACAGAAACAAGGCGACAGGAAAGGCGAGCAGCTGCCGGTCGATATCAAGGCGATCAGCATCACCGGCGGCGAGCTGGCCTACCGGGACGCTCGCTCTGAGCCGTCGTGGAGCAGCGGAGTCGATACGATCAGCGGCACGATCTCCGATATCCGTTCCCGGGACGCTGCCGGCCCCAGCCGCTATTCCATCACCGGCAGGATAGCACAGCTCCCCTTCAACCTGACCGGCACTGCCGACCTGCTCAGCAGCAATCCCAGCGGCGACGCAACCCTCCAGGTTTCCGACATGCCGATTGCGACGTTCGCCAAAAACCTGCCGCCCGACCTGGGTCTCGATACCCGGCGCGGCACATTCACCGCCACCAGCACCGCATCGTGGAGGACTGGTCGCCTGACGGAACAAACCCGGTTTGTCTTCAGCGACCTGCGGACCGTCTCCCCGGAATCGGACGCGGCGCTCCCCATCGCCCTGCTGAAGAACGGCGAGGGCAAGGTGGCGCTGAATGTGAGACACGAACGCGACCTCGCCGCCGACAGCGTTCCACTGCTCCAGCAGACCGTGACCACCTTCCGGCGCCAGGTCATCAAGGCCAAGGTATCACCGGTCCTGCTGACTGGCGGCGACTTTGCCGATCTGGTCGGCAATGAGTTTCTCGAATTCCAGCCGGCCGAATTCGACCTGACGGAAAACGGTCGGAAAACACTCTCCCGCTTCGCCTCATTTCTCAAGGCACACCCCCATGTCGGCCTCCGGGTAATCGGAGCCGCCGACCGGAGGATCGACGGCGAGGCCATCAACGCCCAGCTCGAGCAACTCGAAGCCCAGCGGATATCCGAAGAAAACGCCCGCCGTAAGGCCGAATGGCAGAGGGAAAGGGATCTGGAACTGGAACGACGCAGGGCGCAGGTCGATACCTCGCAGGGCTTTATCGAGGAGGATCTGATGGCCGACTTCCCCGAATTCATTTCGTTGAAGCCGGCCCCTGTCGCCTTTCAGGACGCGATGCTGGAGGATCTGGCCCGCAACCGGGCCAAGCTGGTGCAACGGCTGCTGGCAGAACAGCTCGCCCTTGAGTCGGCCCGCATGACCATTGCACAAGAACTGCGGATAACCGGCGACGCCGATTCGCCGGGGAACAGGGCGCTGCTCGAACTGCGGATCTGGGATCCCCCGGAAACCGCAGAAACCGCACAGCCCGAAAAACAGGAACAGTGAGCAGAAGGGTCCCTCCTGCCAGGGCCTGAACGCTCACTTCTCCTCACCAGATTCGAAGATTATGCCCATACCCGACTGGAACGCCATCGAACCCGTCCTGCAATGGCTCGGTATCGCCTCCCTGGCCACATTCTTCATCAGCCTGGCGGTGATTCCGGTGCTGATTTCCAGGATGCCGGACGACTATTTCGTCCGCCCCCACCCGTTTCGGCATCCATTTGCAGCCGGAAGAAGCGTGGTGTATGCCTGCTGGTTCATCTTCCGCAATGTCGCCGGCATCCTGGTCCTGTTCGCCGGGATCGCCATGCTTTTCCTGCCTGGGCAGGGTATCCTCACCATCATCCTCGGGGTGGCCCTGATGTCTTTTCCCGGCAAGCACCGCCTGCTCTTCTCGATGACCGCCAAACCATCGGTACAGCACAGCCTCGACTGGATCAGGACCAGAACCGGCCGCTTGCCGTTCACATGGCCGGCGCACACCGGTCGACACCCGTCCCGCCATCCCTGAGCGCAATCGCTCCTCCTTCCCGGTCGACTGCCGGCAAATCCGGTTTCCAGCTGACAGGACGCAGGCTGGGGTTTTTTCGCAAAAGTGGAAATATGCTTCCAAATTTTCCGCTTCTTCGTATAATATGCCTGCAACGCGAGCCAGCAACAGTTTTCCAGCCCCTCGAACGGCAACCATGAATGCAACGACATCAGTGATGAACGAGTCAGACCGCGAAATTGAACGACTGATCCACAACAAGAAGAGTCTCCTCGACATCATGCCGGCAATCGTCCTGATCATCAAAGATCATGATTCGATTGAATACATGAACCCCAGCGCCATCCGCTTCTTCGGAAATCTCATTCAGGGGGAGTCGAGCAACCGATTGTACACCGCGGAGGAAACAACCAACTCTCTCCTCCTGCTGACACGCAAAAGCCAATCAGTGAGAAATCCGGTCGAAAAGCAGGAAGAAAAGATCAACGGCCATCACATCCAGTATGCGCTGGCGCCCTTCATCGGGTATCGCGGCGACAGCCTTTCATGGCTCTTCATCCACGACCTGACAGAAGAGAAAAAACATATCGAGGAGCTTTCCCTTTTCCACAAGAGCATCGAGACCATTCTCACCGACAAGATCAATGAACTGAAGGAAAGCGAACGAATCCGCCTCTCACTGTCACAGGAACTGAACTACCTGAAAGACCACCTGATGAAGAGCAAGCCGACGGAAGGCAACATGGTCGGCAGCAGCAAGGCCCTGCAGGAGCTGCGCGACATGGTTTCCCAGGTCGCCAAATCGGACGCCACCATCCTGATCACCGGCGAGTCGGGAACCGGCAAGGAGCTGGTGGCCAACCTGATCCACGAAACCAGCAACCGCAGCGACAAACCTTTCCTGAAAATCAATTGCAACACCATCAACGATTCGTTGCTCGAGAGCGACCTCTTCGGCTATGAAAAGGGGGCGTTTACCGGCGCCGACAGCAAGCGCAAGGGCAAATTCGAGGTCGTTGACGGCGGGACGATTTTTCTCGATGAGATCGGTGATATCAGCCCGAGAATGCAGGCCGCCCTGCTGAGAGTCCTGCAAGACGGAGAATTAATCCGGGTTGGCGGAAATTCGCCGGTCAAGGTCGACGTCAGGATCATAGCAGCCACCAACGCCGACCTGACCAAAGCCGTCCACGATGGCACATTCCGGCTAGACCTCTTTTACCGGCTGAATATCATAAACATATCGATCCCGCCGCTGCGGCAGCGGAAAGATGATATCGTCGACCTGGTCACCCATTTCATCAGGCGGTACCGGAAGGCATTCAAGAAAGATATCAATTTCCTGCCTCAGTCGATTCTGGACCGCCTGTTGCGACACGACTGGCCGGGAAACGTCAGGGAACTGGAAAATGTCATCCAGCGGGCCGTGCTGATGGCCAAAGGAAACATCATCACCGAAAACGATCTCCTGTTCGACACCCAGTTCGAGGACTGCCAGGTACCGGAGCCGCAAGAGACCTATCTGAAACGACTGGAGGGAATGCCGCTGAAGGCGATGATCGCCGAGCTCGAGAAGGAGATAATCCTCCATTGGCTTGACAGACACAACGGCAACGTTGCCATGACCGCTTCAGACCTGCAACTCGGCAAGACTGCGTTTTACGACAAAATGAAACGCTATGATATCGTGCCCAAAGAGTTAAAACAGACCTGAAGGCATGAATATTGCAAAGAATTATCGCCAAATAGATATGCATGAACCATCAAACAGCAGCACGGAACCTCTATCGATGATTTGTCATGACTGATCCACAGAGGAACTTCTGCCCCTTCTGGTCACCTGTTTCGCTCAAATGCAGGCTGTGCAGCGAAGGTCTGTTCATTCCGCTGGAGGACCATATCGATGCATACTGCACGACAGCAGAATATCCCATGTGCCTGCAGTACAACCTCAGCAGCAAGTCATTTCTCCATTCCGCCGCCATGAACCGCGCCACAGGCCAAGACAACCGCCGCCGGTATCGCAGGGTGGAAGGCCTCCACCGCATCACGCTGGTGCGTTTAAACTCTTCGGGAAAGGTCGCGTCGCATTTCGCCGTCCAGGCCACAACGCTCGACCTGAGCCTGGGCGGACTGCGCCTGCAGGCGGAAGAGCCGCTGATCAACGATACGGTCGTCCAGTTTTCCTTTGACAATCTCTCCCCGGAATTCTCTCTCACCGGAACAGCCACCATCAGGTGGTGCCATCGGCTTATCGACACCCCGGAATATCAGGCCGGCCTGGCCTTCTGCGGCACCCACACGACCGAGGCAATAGGAATGTATCTCGGAGTCCACAAGAACCAAAGCTAGCCTTCCCGCTGCGGCATCGCCGCCATGGTCCGCCGGACCAGCCACACCAGGATCAGCACAGGCGCCCCCATCATCGTCGTCATCAGAAAGAACGATTCGTAACCAAAGGCTGTCACCAGCGACCCGGAATAGCCACCGATCAGTTTCGGCATCAGGGTCATGACCGAGCTGAAAATCGCATACTGAACCGCGGTGAAGGAGATGCTGGTCAGGCTGGAGAGGAAGGCGACGAAGGCCGTCGTCGCCAGTCCGGCACTGAGGTTGTCGGCGGCGATGACCATCGCCAGGAAGGCCGTGTCGACGCCCGCCCCGGCCAACAGCATGAACAACAGGTTGGTGACCGCCGACAGGAAGGCGCCGAGCAGCAGGATGGTGTTGACGCCGAAACGCAAGGTCAGCATGCCGCCGAAGAACCCGCCAAGCAGGGTCATCCCCAGGCCGAAGGTCTGGGAGACGTAGGCTATGGTCTCCTTGCTGTATCCCATATCGAGGTAAAAGACATTGGCCACCACGCCGAGAACGACATCAGAAAGGCGGTAGAAGCCGACCAGGGCCAGGAGCAGCAGGGCTGGCTTCAGCCCGTACCGGCCGAAGAAATCCCTGACCGGGCTGGCATAGGTCTGGCCGACCATCTGGCGGTCGACGAAACCGGTTAAGACGCCGAACCAGGCAACAGTCGCCGCGAGAAGCACCGCGAGGGCAAAACGCAGGACCTCGACGGCAAAGCCCGCCAGCGGTCCGATCCCCGGCAGCCACCCGCGGAGGGCTTCCTGGAACGCATGGGCCCTCTCCCCGGCGATGAAGAATGCGAGGGCAAAGGCGGCGGCGGTCAGGGCAAAGAGAAAAAAAAGACGACGGTACTGCCAGGGCTGGAAACAGTACCGGCTCATCCTGTCAATCGCGGGCTCGGATATCCGCAGGGTGGTGACGACCCCAACCAGCATGACCGCTGCCATTGCCAGATAGGTCAGGCGCCAGGAACCATACTGGTAAGCATCCATGCTCGTACCGAAATGGGAGGCCAGCAGCAGGGCCCCCGCCCCGGCTACCAGCATGCCCGCCCGGTAGCCGGCGATGTACATCGAGGCCAGCATCGCCTGCATCGACTGACCGACGCTTTCAATACGATAGGCATCGATAACGATATCCTGGGTGGCAGCGGAAAAACCCAGCAGCACGGCAGCACAGGCCATCAGCGTCAGGTTGCCGGGATGGGCCGCAGGATCGACCATGGCCATCGACGAGATGGCACAGATGATCATCAGTTGGGCGAGGAGCAGCCAGGATCTGCGCCGTCCCAGCCACCCTGTGAGATACGGCAGCGGCATCAGGTCGACCAGCGGCGCCCAGACGAATTTGAAGGAGAAGCCAAGGGCTGCCCAGCTGAAAAAGGTTACCTCCGAGCGGCTTGTACCCGCTTCACTGAGCCAGACGGACAGCGTTGAGAAGATCAGCAGCAGCGGAATCCCTGCGGAAAAGCCGAGGAACAGCATCGACACGACCCGACGATCGGCCCAGGCGGCAAAGGCCTTGCTCCATGGCGCTTTTTGCTCAATTTCTCCGCCCATTCTTGTCTTTTGCCCCCATTACGATTATCTTGTCGATCACACATACATAATCCCCGTTTTTCAGCAACCGCGCCACACATACCGTCGTCCCGGCTCAACTGTCTTCAGGATGAGCATGAAAGCGCCTGCCATATGCAGGGACTTCCTCTTTTACACTGTGCCGGAGGCGAACGCCAGGGTTTCATCGACAACCAAACCGAACGACTGGAACGACACGTCACCATTGAACAGTATGACGATAAAGATCTTCAACACCCTCTCCGGAAAAAAACAACCGCTCGAACCGGTCGAACCGGGTCATGTCAGGCTCTATGTCTGCGGCATCACCTCCTACGACTACTGCCACATCGGCCACGCCCGCTCCGCCCTCGCCTTCGACATGATCGTCCGCTACCTCAGGTATCGCGGCCTGCGGGTAACGTATGTCCGTAATTTCACCGACATCGACGACAAGATCATCAACCGCGCGGCCGAACAGCAGACCACCCCGGAGGAACTGGCAGCCCGCTTCATCAACGAGTTCTATACCGACATGGACCGGCTCGGCATCGACCGTCCCGACCTCGAACCGAAGGCCACCGAACATATCGGCGAGATGATCGACCTCATCGCCGAACTGATCGACAGAGGCATGGCCTACCAGTCGGGGGCCGACGTCTACTATGCGGTCAACAGCTTCCCCGAATACGGCAAGCTCGCCCACCGCAACCTCGACGACATGCAGGCCGGTGCCCGAATCTCGGTCAACGAGCAGAAACGGCACCCGATGGACTTCGTCCTCTGGAAAGGATCGAAACCGGGCGAGCCGACCTGGGACAGCCCCTGGGGACCGGGCCGGCCGGGCTGGCACATCGAGTGCTCGGCCATGAGTCGGAAATATCTCGGCGAAACCTTCGACATCCACGGCGGCGGCAAGGACCTGATCTTCCCCCACCACGAAAACGAGATCGCCCAGAGTGAGGGTGTCTCCGGCAAGCCCTTCGCCAACTGCTGGATCCATCACGGCTTCGTCACCATCCGCGACGAAAAGATGTCGAAATCGCTCGGCAATTTCCTGACGATCCGGGATATCCTGACCCATTACCATCCCGAGGTACTGCGCTTCTTCATCTTCTCGACCCATTACCGCAATCCCCTTGATTTCTCCGAAACGGCGATGCAGGACGCCGCCGCCGGGCTGGAACGCCTCTACGCCTGCGTGGCCCAGGTGGATGCGATCGCAAGAGAGAAGTCGACCGACCCGGAGGGCAGAATATCCACCAAAGACATCGAAACCATCAATGCCATCGAAGACCGTTTCCTGCAGGCGATGGACAACGACTTCAACACCGCCCAGGCCCAGGCCATCCTCTTCGACCTGGCCAAGATCATCAATCGCCTCTGCACGGATCTGCCAGCTGCGGCAGCTGCTGCCGATATCGCAATCCTCGACCGGGCAGCCGGAACCCTGAAACGACTTGCCGCCATCATGGGACTGCTGCGAGAGGATGCTGCCGCCTTCCTCAAAGGGCAGAAGGAAAAGATGCTGGCCGGCCTCGATATCGACGAGGAACGCATAGAGGCGCTGATCGGCGAACGCCTGGCCTGCAGGGCGGCGAAGAACTGGACGCGCGGCGACGAGATCCGCGACGAGCTCCTTGCCCGGGGCATCGAACTGAAGGATGGCCCCGGCGGGACCACCTGGAGCGTCAGGCGCAGCTGACCTCCTTCATCAATGAGGTGACGCCATGCTACGTTATCCCGCAGTAGCCGACCGCTTCTATCCCGGCAGCGCCAAGGCCCTCGCCCGGGAAGTGAGCAGCATGCTCCCTTCGGGGCAGGCCGCCCCCATCCGGGCCCTCGCCGTCGTCTCGCCCCATGCCGGGTACATGTATTCAGGGGCCGTGGCCGGCGAGGCCATCGGCCTCGTCAGGATCCCGGAAACCGTGATCATCCTCGGGCCGAATCACCACGGCCAGGGCAGGCCGGTGGCACTGTCTACCGCCACCTGGCAGATGCCGATGGGCGATGTCCCGGCCGATACGACCATCGCGCAGATGCTGCTGGACGCCCCCGACTCGCCCATCGAGGCGGACGAGAGCGCCCACCGCTACGAGCACTCGCTCGAGGTCCAGGTGCCATTCCTGCAGGCCATGCAGCCGCAGCTCCGCATCGTGCCGATCACCCTGTCGCATATCCCTTTTTCCCGCTGCACCGAAGTGGCGAAAACCATCGCCGATGTCATCGTCGCCTCCGGCCGGGACATCCTGATCGTCGCCTCAAGCGACATGACCCACTACGAATCGCGGCAATCGGCGGAACGGAAAGACCGGCTCGCCCTCGACCGGGTCGAACACCTCGACGCCGAGGGACTGTATCGCACGGTCATGGACAACAGGATCACGATGTGCGGGGTCATCCCGGTGACGATAGCCATCCTGGCCGCCCGGCAGCTGGGGGCAAAGCAGGCCCGCGTGCAGACCTACACCGATTCGGGAGCGGTATCCGGCGATACCGACCAGGTCGTCGGCTATGCCGGCGTCATCATCAGTTGAGGCTTGAATCGTCATCCTTTTTGCTTGACAGCAGGTGGCATTTTTTCTATATATCTCTGCGCATCGCACAACCCGTGCTGGGGGATGGTCTAATGGTAAGGCGGCGGACTCTGACTCCGCTTATCGGGGTTCGAATCCCTGTCCCCCAGCCATAAAAAAAAATCAAGCACGTATCGAGAAATCGATACGTGCTTTTTTGTTTCCCAAAGCCCTTCCTTGCCGCTCTGAACCTGAAACACTCCTGTATCAGAAAAACATGCAGGGCCAGATCTATGACCCTGCATCATGTGAGTCGCTGCAGATGACGTCCGCCATGCCGAGGTGCGTCACACCGGCGAAATTACCTCAGGCTGGGAATCTGGAAGGTATGGGTGAACGCAATGACCCCCAGGTTGTCATCGGCCTGCTGGGTGAACCCCAGGATGTTGTCCTTCGCGACAAGTCCGTTGGGAAACCATGTATCGCCCAGGTCGAGATTGTCAAAAATCGTTTTGTCATCCATCCTGGCATTCATGTTGAGGACATCGGTTTCCGTCCATGCCGGGGATTCACCCTGAAGGACAGTTGGCTTATTCCCCTGCCGGCGCATTCTGCCGATGCCCGCTGACCGGGCCATGCAGGATCCGGACGCCGGCTGCCCTGGCCATCTGCTTGAGCATGGGTCTGAACATCAGGGCGTGGGACGGGGCGATGATCCACCAGTAGACCTTTCCCCAGAATCCGCATGGTTCAAAGCTGGGGGTCATGCGGAGTTCGGTCGAGCCATCCGGGAGCCCTTGGACCCGGAACTCCAGGAGGGCCTCGCCCGGGGCCAGCATCTCGGCCCGCAGCAGCAGCCGGCTGTATTCCTCCACCGCAACCACCCGCCAGAAGTCGAGGTGATCGCCCATGGACACAGTGTCCACATGCCGGCGCCCCCTGGACAAACCCGGGCCGCCGAGCAGTTCGTCGACGAATCCGCGCAGGCGCCAGAGGAATGTGCCGAAGTACCAGCCGGTATCGCCGCCGATCCGCTTGACCACATCCCAGGCGAGTTCCGGGGGACCATCGAGGATGATCGAGAAGGTGTCCCGGAAGACTCTCGACTCCGGCATCCCTCCGACCCACTCGGGCAGACGGGTGGAGCCCGCATCGAAACAGCTGGATGCCACTTCGCCGCGATACACCTCTCCCAGGGCCTTGATGATGGCATCGCGGCAGGGGAGAAGCTGTTGCGGGACGATTTGGCGGATACGTTCATCCCGGCAGATCACCTCATCGCGCATGCGTTCGATGAGGGGCCGGATGAGGGCCACCGACACCGGCGTCACCAGGTTCATCCACCAGATGGAAATCCGGTGAATGCGCATCGGCAGGACCAGGATGAAACGTTCCGGCAGCCCGGCCTCGTCGGCATAGATACGGAACAGCTGCCGCCAGGTGAGCACCTCGGGGCCGCCGATCTCGTACACCTGGCCGGCGGTCTCCGGGTGCTCCAGGCAGCCGGCCAGGTACTGAACCACGTTGGAGATGGCGATGGGCTGGCATTTGGCGTCCATCCAGCGCGGAGCGAACATGACCCGCAGCGATCCGCAGAAAGCCTGAATCATTTCGAATGAGGCCCCGCCCGAGCCCAGGACCAGCGGCGCCCTCAGCTGGGTCACCCTGGCACCGCCCAGGGCCAGAATCTCTCCGACCTCGTAGCGCGAACGCAGCTGATCGGACAGGTGCGCCGGGTTGCCGAGACCGGTGAAATGGATGATCCAGTCCACCCCCGCTTCGCGGGCGGCATGCACGGTGGAGTAGGCGATGCGCCGGTCGAGGGTGGCAAAGTCCTGCTCCCCGGGCCTGATGGAATGGATCAGGTAGAACACCGCCCGGCAGCCGCGCATGGCCTCGGTGAGGACAGCGGTGTCCAGAGCGTCGGCGACGACAATCTCCAGATTGGGGTGGTTGCCCCAGGGCCGGCTCTGGATCTTGCGGTCGGAGCGTCCGGCCGCGCGCACCTTCCAGCCGCGCTCAAGCAGCAGAGGCAGCAGCCTGCCGCCCACATAGCCCGTCGCTCCCAATACCAGTACCGGCCTGCCATCCTGATCCATTTCAGCCCTTTCTCTTCCGATCGCAGCGGGTTCTGCGGTTGTCCTGCAGGCCCCCGGCCAGGAGCCCCGCCCCGACCCGATCACTCTCCTGCATCATTGATATCCAAACTGTCCGCTCGCAGGCTGCGGGCGACCTCCTGCCGGAGAGCAGCCGAAATACTCAGGCGCTTCCCTGGCAGGACCGTCGATCTGCCAGGAACCTGCCGCAACCGCACAACCGCCGCCGGACCGGATTCCGCAACGACACCGTATTCAGGCGACATGGGTGGGACGGCGGCAAGGGCAGAATTGTTACCCTTCCCGTCGACGTTTGTCGAGAATCTTTTTTCAGACCTGACGGCCCGCCGGGAGACTGTCCGCTACTTGGCCTCCACCGGATACCGGGCCCGCTGCCACTCGCGCCAGCCGCCCTTCAGTGCGTAGACATCGTCGTAACCGAGAGCCATCAACCTCCGTGCCAGACCGGCACTGGTTGCCTCGTTGGGTCAGGCGCAGTACAGGACCAGCCGGGCATCCTTCGGATACGACTTCGACCAGCTGTCGAAATCGGCCCCATCGGCCCGCACCGCCCCCTGGATCTTGAATTCACTGGCGCTCCAGTCTCTCCCTGCCCGGACATCGAGCACCACCAGATCCCTGGAGCCGAGCAGCCCCTTCAATTCATCCTTGTCCATCAGCTTGACGTCGCCGGCGACGACGGGCGAAAAAGCCAGGACGAACAGTATCGCCAACAACAGCATTTTGTTCATGATGTCCTCCTTGCTGCAATCAATGCAGGACGCCCCCGGCGTCCCTGTTCAGCCTCAGCCACAGGGCCGAGACCATGAAGACGGAGAGGAGCAGGATCGCCAGGAAACGGGCGATATCCTTCGCCTCCCCATGGAACGACAGGAGCACGACCGCTCCCCCGGCGAACAGCAGTCCGGTCACGGCCGCCAGCGCGGCCTGGCACCCGTCGGTATCCCTGAGGAGCCGGAATGCGGCCAGGCACTGGATGGCGACGCTAAACAGCCACAACAGCAGGGCGGCCTCGATATAGGTCTCCAGGACACTGGCGCCGGCCAGGCCGCTTGCCATCATCACGGATATGATGGCCGCAAAGACCGCCACGTGGATACCATCCGGAAACACTCCCTGCCGATGACCGGGCAGCAGGTTCTGCGCCGCGAGAGAGGCAAGGGAGCGGCGGGCGATGAGGAAGATGCCGTTGACGGCGGCACAGGTTCCGGCTATCACGGCGACTCCCATCAGGATGCGACCTGCCTCGCCGGCGATGGCCCTGGCCGCCAGGATATGGGGAATGGTCGATTCGGCCAGTCTCTGGGCCGGCAGATGGGCAAGCGATACCAGCGACCAGCCGCAGAACAGCAGCAGGATGCCCGACAGACCGGCAAGCACCGGCAGCCGGGATCCGCCGTCCGGCCACGAGGTCGTAACATCGTAACCGAGGAACAGCACCAGGGCGGAGGCTGTCGAAATCGGAAGCGCAGGCATCGCCATGGTCGGCAACGGCCCGCTTGCGCCGGGACTGCCGAGGCCGAGCAGCACCAGCGACGCCAGGCCGCCGACGGCAGTGGCGGCAAAAACCGGCTGCAATACCAGGGCGGCGCGCCCCCCCGCCAGATGGGCGAGGAGGATGAAGGCCAGCAGCAGATAACTGAAGCCGAAATTGGGGAACCAGTAGACGAAGATCTCGTTGAAGGTATAGCCGGCCGTGACCAGCAGACCGGTGGACAGCAGCAGGGCCAGGCTGACCCTGCTGGCGATGACGATCGTCATGGCCGGCAGGGGCCCGAGGCCATCGGCCAGAAGACTGCCGGCGTCATGGTTCCGGCCGTCGGCCGTTTTCGGATTCCGGATGACTGCGGCGGCCATCCCGGAGAGAACGGTGGCGAGGCCCAGTCCAACCAGGAAGCCGAGGCGCCACTGCCCGGCTCCATTGCCCAGCCGAACCAGGGCATCCGGCGACAGCGGCCAGCTGAGGGCGATGCCGATGGCGATGAAAGTTGAACGCATCTCATGACTCCTGCCGGAACGATATATGTTCGGGAGCACTCTGCCGGTATGTTTTTCAGACCTTAAGAATGCCCTGCTCGGAGGGCAAGGAGGGGGGAGGGAAAATCGACAATGAAAACCAGATCTTTGACAAGATCATTGGGCCGCGCGTAATGGCGGCGAAACGGGATGGCTGTAATCCGTGTCCGATCAGAGGGCAGGGCCCGTTCTTGACCTCGTCAGGCACGGCATATGATCAGTCACCGGCGGCGATGGAATGTTCCAGCAGGTCATCGAGGGTCACGTACCACAGGGCCGCTTCGTGGGTTGCCATCAGATCGACCGGCGGGGCCATGCCGTGCTCGAGGGCCTCTTTCCAGCGGGGGGCGCAGAGGCACCACCTGTCACCCGGCTTCAGACCGGGGAAGCCGTACTGCGGCATCGGTGTCGAGAGGTCGTTGCCGGCAATCCGGGAAAATTCCAGGAACTCACTGGTGGCGACGATGCAGACGGCGTGGATGCCGTGATCGCCATTGACGATCTTGCAGGTGCCCTCGCGGGTGAAGCCGGTCAGCGGCTCCTGACTGCATGTTTCCAGGGGCAGGCCCAGGACATTTTTCTGCTCGTTCATGGTTGATGGCAGGGAGTGGTGTTCATGGTTGGTGGTGCAAGGGGCGCTTGACCATACGGCCGGGTGGCTCCGCACCTGCCTTTCCCGGTGAATCTATCGGGTTTGGCCGCAGCGGGCAAGGCTTTTTCCGGCCCGGTTTCGTCGATCGCCGGCGGCATGGCCGGCAGCTGCCGCTGCCCTGTCGTGGGATTCCTGCTCCGGGTGCCTGTCATTTCGCTGTTTCAACGGCCCTGGTCCCGTCCTGGGTGCTGTAGGCCTGGTAATCAGGAGGGCTCTCCCGCTCCCGCAGGGAGGTAATCAGGATGGCTACCGCAATCGTCAACGCTGCGAGGAGATAAAGTAATCGGATCATAAGCTGCCCCCCCTTCTCTGCCTGCCCGTCATCCAGGCAGGATTCCGGCTGATTTGACATGAACCGGAACACGCCTGCGGCCCGCACCCGAAGCCCCAGCCTCGCCGTCTGGCCCTCCTGCCGCCTTTCCTGTCATGTCCCATCACCCTCCCCTCCGGGAGAGGCGCAGCGACCCACTGGCGCAGCCTTCCCGGTTCTGGCAGCAGGATAGCAGACATTTCCCGCCAATGCCATTTTTCACGTCCAAAAAAAACGACTGCGCCCTGCCGCCTGGCCTGTCCTTTCTTGACAGATCGGGATGGAATTAAGTAAATAATATTTACTCAAATATCCTGAAATCGAGTGATATCTGCAGATTTAATTGATTAATTATATATTTTTATTTGTTTTTATTTACTCTTATCATAGTGAATTATTTTTACTTCAAGCCATGCCGCCAGCACCTGTCGCCTCCCCCCAGGGCAAACTGAAAATCATCCAGGCCATGCGCTCGCTGCTGGCAGAACGCACCTTCGAATCCCTCACCATCGCCGACATCGCCGTCACCGCCGGCGTCACCGAGGGCCTGATCTATAAATACTTCAAGGACAAGCGCGACCTGCTGCACCATGTGCTGCGGGAACACTACGAGCAGTTCCTGGTCCAGATCGAACGGGACCTGCAGGGTATCGACGGCGCCCTCAACAAGCTGCGGAAGATCATCTGGTCCTCGATAGAACGCTACGCCAACCATCGGGTCTTCGCCAGGATCATCCTGCTCGAAGTCAGGAACTCCGAGGACTATTTCAAGAGCGAGGCCTACACCCTGGTCCGGCAGTTCAACCGCCTGCTCATCGATATCATCAAGGAGGGAGTTGACGCCGGGGAAATCAGGGCCGATCTCCCCCCGTCCTACATCCGCAACGCCATCTTCGGCACCATCGAACACGCCTGCCTGAACCGGGCCATCTTCAACGAGGCCGTGGATACCGGCGAGGCGGCGAGAATCATCACCGACCTGCTGTTCAGCGGGATCAGGCGATAAACGGCCACCACACGAAAGAGGAGCAGAAACCATGAAGGACGTAGTCATCGTATCCGCCTGCCGGACTGCCATCGGCGCTTTCGGCGGCACCCTCCGCGATCTCAACGGCGCCACCCTTGCCAGCGTCACAATGAAGGAAGCCATCCGCCGGGCCGGCATCGAGCCTGCCCAGATCGACGACATCCGCTACGGCTGCTGCATGGAATCCGCCGACACCCTGAACGTCACCCGGGTCGGCGCCCTGCTCGCCGGCATCCCGGAGACCGTCACCGCCGCCACCGTCAACCGGGTATGCATCTCCGGCATGGAGGCGGTGGTCTCCGGCATGGCGATGATCCAGGCCGGCATGGCCGACATCATCCTCGCCGGCGGCACCGAGCACATGTCGAGCGTCCCCTACTCGGTGCCCGGCGCCCGCTGGGGCTGCCGCCTGCAGGACCAGAGCTTCGTCGACAACCTGATCCATGCCCTCCACTGCGGCTCGCACATCATCCCCCACCCGGAGGACGGACCCGTCGACGCCAGCCGGCCGCCGCTGTCCATGTTCGTCGGGAAACCCTATATCATGGGCCACACCGCAGAATTCATCGCCCAGCATCTGGGGATCACCCGGGAGGAGATGGACGAGGTAGCCCTGCGCAGCCACAACCAGGCGGAACGGGCCACCGACGACGGCTCCTTCGCCGACGAGATCGTCGCGGTGGAGGTGCCGCAGCGCAGGAAGCCGCCAGTCATCTTCGACAGGGACGAACACTTCCGGCCCGGCATGACCATGGATATGCTGAAGAGCCTGCCGCCCGCCTTCGTCCCGGGGATCGGCACCGTCACCGCCGGCAACTCCAGCGGTATCAACGACGGTTCAAGCGGGATGGTCATCATGTCCGCCGACAAGGCGCAGGAACTGGGGATTCGGCCCATCGCCCGGATCAGGGCAGTGGCCAGGGGAGCCTGCCACCCGTCGGTGATGGGCCTCTCGCCGGTGCCGGCGGTCCGCAACCTGCTGACCGCCTCCGGCCTCGCCATAGACGATTTCGATCTGATCGAGGTCAACGAGGCCTTCGCCGCCCAGTATCTCGGCTGCGAGAAGGAACTCGCCCTGAACCGCGAGATCACCAACGTCAACGGCTCCGGCATCGGCCTCGGTCACCCGGTGGGTTCCACCGGCTCGCGGATCATGGTCACCTTGCTGCATGCCATGAAGAAACGCGGCAAGTCGCTGGGCCTTGCCACCCTCTGCGGCGGCGGCGGGGTCTCGATGGCCTGCGCCCTCGAAATGATCTGAACGGCGGCTCTGACCGAGCCGCAAACCTGTATGGGGGAATGCCCATGACCGAAACGCTGCGCAATGGCGGTGACTTCCTGATCAGGGAAACGGATTGCCGCACTCTCTTCACCCCAGCCGACTTTACCGACGAGCACCGGCAGATCGCGGCCACCACCGAGCAGTTCGTGGCCGACAGGATCCAGCCGGTGAACGAGGACATCGAGGCCGGCGATTTCGAGCTGGTAGTGGCCAGGATGCGGGAATGCGCCGGACTCGGCCTGATGCTGATCGATGTCCCGGAGGAATACGGCGGCCTCGAACTCGACAAGGTCACCAGCATGCTGGTCATGGAGAAAATGGCCTTCGCCCGCAATTTCGGCCTGACCTACATGGCCCATACCGGCATCGGCATGCTGCCGCTGATCTATTACGGCACCGCCGAGCAGAAGGAGCGTTATCTGGGGAGGCTGGCCGCAGCGGAGATGCTCGGCGCCTACTGCCTGACCGAACCGGGCTCCGGTTCCGACGCCCTCGGTGCGAAGAGTGCGGCAACGCTCTCGGACGACGGCAAGTATTATACGCTCGACGGGACCAAGCAGTTTTCCACCAATTCGGGTTTTGCCGATCTGCTGACAGTCTTCGCCAAGGTCGACAAGGTCCATTTTACCGCCTTCCTGGTGGAACGCGGCACCCCCGGCCTTTCCTTCGGCCCGGAGGAGAGGAAAATGGGCCTGCATGGTTCCTCCACCCGCCAGGTCATCCTCGACAAGGCCAGGGTGCCGGTCGAGAACCTGCTGGGTGAGGTCGGCCGCGGCCACAAGATCGCCTTCAACGTCCTCAATGTCGGGCGCTTCAAACTGGGGGCGCTCTGCGTCGGCCAGATGAAGTATGCCCTGGCCGAAGGCGCCAGCTATGCCAACGAGCGCCGGCAGTTCAACGCGCCGATCGCCAGTTTCGGGGCGATCCGCGAGAAGTTGGCCGACGTGACGGCCCTGACCTTTGCCGCCGAATCCGTCGTCTACCGGCTGGCGGGCATGATCGACGACCGCCTGGCGACCCTCGACCGCCAGGCAGCCGGCTATTACACCCGCTACCAGCAGGGTATCGAGGAGTACGCGGCGGAATGCGCCATGGTCAAGGTCTTCTGCAGCGAAGCGGCGGCCGCGGCCATCGACGAGATGCTGCAGGTGCACGGCGGCTATGGCTATATCGTCGGACACCCCATCGAGCAGTTGTACCGGGACGAGCGGGTGCAGCGGATCTACGAAGGGACCAACGAAATCAACAGGCTGCTGATTCCCGGCCTGCTGCTGCGGAAGGGGTTAGGCAACCGGACTTCCCACGGCTTGCCCAAAAATGCCGGAAGCGGCGAATTTGCCACGGAAAAACGCCTTCTGCAGGGGATGAAAAGCATCTATCTCGCCCTATCGGGCCTGATGGCGCAGACATTCGGGCCGAAGGCCGCAGCCGAACAGGAAATCATGCTCGCCCTGGCCGATGCGGCCATCGAGATCTTCGCCTTGGAAAGCGCCGTGCTGCGGGCCGAAAAGGACTCCGCCGCCGCCACTGACGGCAGGAAGGCCTTGTTCCGGGCGGCTGCCATGGCGTGTGCGTTCAGGACAAGGCAGCGGTTTGCCATGGCCGCGGAGAAGTGCGCCGTCTACGCCGGCGATGACGCCCTGCGTGCTTCCATCCATGCGACGCTCGACTATGACGGCAGCGGACTGCTGACCGCCAAACGGCTGCTCGCCAAAGCGACCGGTGAGGCGGAACGATATATCTTCTGAGACCTCCGCCAGGCTTCATCCCCCACAGCATTTTGCAGGACACGCCAGCCGCATGAGCCGGGAGGCGGCGAGAAGCCGCCGGTTTCAGAAATAGACGGCGTCGTCGGCCGCAATGATTCGCCCTTCAACGGCATGAAGGACGTAGCGGCCTTCCGCCTCGCCGGGATCGAATCGCAGCTTGCCACCCTGAAAGTCAGCCGGCAGCAGAAAGGAGACCTGGTTCAGGCCCGGTCCCACCTTCGCCCGCAGAGAACGCTGCTGGGCAAAATCCTCGTCCCCGGCAGCATAGTACAGCCTGGCGACGGTACTTGAATCTCCCTCCATCCTGACCCGCACGACAACGCGCGCCTGCCCGGGTTTTTCCACTCCGGCAAGCCCCGGGAGCAGCAAGGCCGGATCCTTCGTCGCAGCCGACAGCTGCAGCGCTTCGCCCTGCACGGCGGCGGCGGTGCCGACCGGCCGGAGCATCCGCAGGGTTTTCCCGTCGGCATAGGAAAAGAGCGGGGTTCCCCGCGCGAAGGCGGTATCACGATTCAGCTCCCGCCGATCAACCGCTTCCTGCACAATTTCGTCAAGACGGCTCTGGACAAGAGGTCGATAAGCCGCCAGTCCGAGCTCGTTCAAGTGCACCTCGTCACTGAAATGGCTTTTCGGAAGACGGACGTAAGCATCTGTCAACACATGCAGCCCGCCGAACTGCCTTTCAAAATCCCGGAACATTGCCAGGGAATGCTGCACCAGCTGATGGGAGTCGTCTATCTTCTGTGTTGTGACCGGCGGCAGATAGTAGACCGGTATGTTCAAACCGTCGAGTTCCTCGAGCATCTGCCGCAGATAGCGCCAGGAGACAGATTCGGTCCTCGCTGCCCGCATCTCATCTTCGATGACATCGAAGATACCGTATCCACCCGGAGTCGTGCCGGATGCCGGCACGACCCCGGAATAGATGTCACTGTTGGTGAAACCGACCAGAGTTCGCTGCAGGTGAAGACGGTTCTTGAATGTGGCCAGCAGTTTGTAGGCGACCATCTTTGCCGTGAACACGGGGTCGAGCTTGACCCGGAACAACCCGAGGATTTCACGCCATCTGGTGAAGCAGCGCTGGACGTAGTTTTCGGTCAGCGCCTGATTGAGATCGCCTTTCCCCGGAGTTCGGTCGCAGATGATCACCGCACCCGGCATCCCGTTGTGCTCCAGATACCTTTTCAGAAAAAAATACTGCCCGGTGGTCTCGGTGGCCTGGTTGCAGGCGAGCATGGCAACGGTTCCCTTGCCGGATCTCCAGCCGGAAAAGATCCCGCGACCAACGCTGTCGCCAAGCACCACAACATCCTTGTTCAGTTCTTTCTTCTCCAATACGTGGAGCGTAGCATCCACTTCATGGCTTTCGAAGGACTTGACCCAGGGGCCGGCCAGCAGCTCGATGGCGACGACCGCGATCACCGCAACTGCGGCGGCCGTGGTGACAAAATGACGGGAAAACTGTTTCAGGTACAGAGCCATGGACACCGCCCGTCAGAACTGGAAATAGATGAAGGACTGGGCACTGTTGAAACCGAAAATGACGATCATGTAGAACAGCATGACATAGGATGCAGCCCGGACGGCAGGCGGCCAGTCAAAGACCGGGATCAGCCTGGCTGTCCGGTACTGGAGATACTGGTACACCACCACAATGGCCGAATAGAAAAGCAGTTTCCTGATCAGCAGCAGCTGGCCGGCATCGGGGACCGGGTCGAAATCAAACAGCAGTGCCTGAAGCTGGGCCTGGAGCTGCGCCATCGATTCGGCGCGGAAGATCATCCAGCTGAAGCAGATCAGGTGGAAAAACAGCAGCCGCCTGACCAGCGGCGGCACCCGGGAGATGGCCTCGCGGAAGACGAGCCAGACGGCCAGCAGCAGGCCATGGAAGGCGCCCCAGCAGATGAACATCCATCCCGCGCCATGCCACAGCCCGCCCAGCAGCATGGTCACAATCAGGTTCCGCACGGTCATGGCGGTGCCGGCGCGATTGCCCCCGAGGGGGATATAGAGGTAGTCGCGGAGCCAGCTGGAAAGGCTGATGTGCCATCTTCTCCAGAACTCGCTGGGACTGTCCGAGAAATACGGGGCATTGAAATTGGTCACCAGCCGGAAACCCATCAGACCGGCTATTCCCTTGGCGACATTGGAATAGCCGTCAAAATCGGCGAAGATCTGGAAGGTGTAGGCGTAGGTCGCAATCAGCACGTTCAGGCCGTCGCCGCTATCGCTGCCGTATATGGAGTTGACGAGGGCGGCGAGATTGTCGGCTACCACCACCTTTTCAAAGAGGCCGAAGAGGATCAGGAAGGCGCTGGCATGGAACAGCTCGGGCGTGATCTTCCTCTCGGCGCCGATCTGGACCAGGAGGTTGCCCGCCCGTTCGATCGGCCCGGCGAGGATGGTCGGGAAGAAGGCGACATAGAGGGCAAAATCGAAAAACGACGGGGCCGGTTCGTTTTTCTGGCGATACACATCGATGGTGTAGCTCAGCGTCTGGAAGGTATAGAAGGATATGCCGACCGGCAGAACCACGTGCAGCACGCCGGCGCATTCCCCCAGCCCGATCGCGATGCAGAGGGCGTTGAGATTTTCAACGAAGAAATTGAAATACTTGAAGAACCCAAGGATGCCGAGGCTGGAGGAGATGCTGACAAGCAGCCAGGATTTCCGCACCCGCTGCGACGGGCTGCCGCCGATCTTTGCCCCGGCCAGGTAGTTGACCACGGTATAGGTCAGCAGCAGGGCCAGGAAACGGTAATCCCAGGCGGCATAGAACAGATAACTGGCGGCAAGCAGCAGCCGGTTCTGCCAGCGATGGCTGCAGCAGCAGTAGAGGGCGAAGGTTGCCGCGAAAAAAGCCAGAAATGTGAAGCTGTTGAATTGCATGGCCCGCTTTTTGGAAGGACATCCTGCCAATCTCTCCCCGTTCCATTCTGCCCGCTTTTCCCAACCGGCGGCAGACGGTCAGCAATCCTACACCCTTGTCCAGAGAGGCACAATCTCAAAACGATTGACATCGACCAGGCCCAGGTCGGTCAGCTTCAGGGCCGGGATCACCGGCAGGGCAAGAAAAGACAGGGCGGCGAACGGGCTCTTCATCGTGTAGCCGAGGCCGGCGAGCGCCCCGTTGACCGAATCCAGGCCGGCCAGCACCTCAATCGCCGGCGCATCGCTCATCAATCCGGCGACCGGCAGCGGCAGCGAGGCCAGCACCCTGCCGCCGTCGGCGACGGCAAGGCCGCCACCGATGCGCACCACTTCGCGGGCGGCGGCCAGCATGTCCGAATCGTCCATACCGGCGACGATCAGGT
>WBUQ01000216.1 GCA_008933635.1 Desulfobulbaceae bacterium
CTTTCGTTCCCTGGTCCTGGCGGCACGCTGATCCGGCTGCCGCCAGGTGTCGGGGTGCAGGACCCGGCCGGGGCTGACCGGTTCCTGCGCCCGGCCGGAGCTACTCCCCGGGCAGGATGCGCACGGCCCCCTTGTCGGCGGAGGCGGCAAACAGGGCATAGGCCTTCAGCGCCTTGGAGACAACGCGGTTGCGGTCGGCAGGGACAAAGGCCAGTGCCCCTTTCCGTTCTTCCGCCTGCCGGCGGGACTGGAGGGTCTCGGCGGTGACCCGGACGTTGATCGTCCGGGCCGGGATATCGATGTCGATGACGTCGCCGTCCTCGACCAGGGCGATGGCTCCGCCTGCCGCGGCTTCCGGCGAGACGTGGCCGATCGACAGGCCGGAGGTTCCGCCCGAGAAGCGGCCGTCGGTGACCAGTGCGCAGGCTTTGCCGAGGTGCACCGATTTCAGGTAGGAGGTCGGGTAGAGCATTTCCTGCATGCCCGGTCCGCCCTTCGGCCCCTCGTAGCGGATGATCACCACGTCACCGGCCTGTATGCGGCCATCGAGGATGGCGTCGCAGGCGGCCTCCTGGGAGGAGAAAACCCGGGCGGTGCCGCTGAAGGCAAAGATTGACGGGTCGACGCCGGCAGTCTTGACGATACAGCCCTGCCCGGCGATGTTGCCGAAGAGCACGGCCAGGCCGCCGTCGCGGCTGTAACAGTGGGCGAGATCGCGGATGCAGCCCTTTTCGCGGTCGCGGTCGGACTCGGGATAGCGGTTGTCCTGGGATCCGAGGACCAGGTTGATCCGGCTGCCGGGGGCGCCGAGGAACAGCCTGGCCGCTTCCGGGCTGTGGGACGGCCGCATGATGTCCCAGGCGTCGAGGGTGGCGGCCAGCGACGGGCTGTCGACCCGGGACACGGAGGTGTCGAGGAGGCCAGCCCGGTCCAGTTCGCCGAGGATGGCCATGATGCCGCCGGCGCGGTTGACGTCCTCGATATGATAGTGCGAGGTGGGGGCGACCTTGCACAGATTCGGCACCTTCCGCGACAGGGCGTCGATGTCGCTCATGGTGAAATCGACGCCGGCCTCCCGGGCTATGGCCAGCAGGTGGAGAACGGTGTTCGAGGAGCCGCCCATGGCGATGTCGAGCGACATGGCGTTGAGGAAGGCGGCACGGCAGGCGATCGACCGCGGCAGGACCGAGCTGTCTTCCCTGTCGTACCAGGCTCCGGTCATCTCGACGATGCGCTCGGCGGCCTTCCGGAACAGCAGGAGCCGGTCGGCATGGGTGGCCAGCACCGTGCCGTTGCCCGGCAGCGCCAGGCCGAGGGCCTCGTTGAGGCAGTTCATCGAGTTGGCGGTGAACATGCCGGAGCAGCAGCCGCAGGTCGGGCAGGCGCTGCGCTCGATCCGCTCCACGGTCGCGTCATCGACATTCTGGTCGGCGGCCATCACCATTGCGTCGATCAGGTCGAGCCGCCTGTCGCCATCGATACCCGCCTCCATCGGCCCGCCTGAGACGAAGATGGAGGGGATGTTGAGGCGCATCGCCGCCATCAGCATGCCGGGGGTGATCTTGTCGCAGTTGCTGATGCAGACCATCGCATCGACGGTGTGGGCATTGCACATGTACTCGACGCTGTCGGCGATCAGCTCGCGCGAAGGCAGGGAGTAGAGCATGCCGGAGTGCCCCATGGCGATGCCGTCGTCGATGGCGATGGTATTGAATTCGGCGGCGAAACAGCCGAGGTCGGCGATGATCTTCTTTAGCTGCTGGCCGATGTCATGGAGGTGGACATGGCCCGGCACGAACTGGGTGAAGGAGTTGACGATGGCGATCACCGGCCGGCCGATCTGCTCCTCGGTCATGCCGTTGGCACGCCAGAGGCTGCGGGCGCCGGCCATTCTCCGGCCCTGGGTGGTGGTGGCGCTGCGAAGGGGTATTGCCATGGTGGGCTCCTTTGGCTGTCTGCCGACCCGGTGGCACGCCTGACCGGAGCCTGCAGAAAAAAATGGACAGAGTGGAGTAATCCTTGTTTCTTTGGCCGCAATATACTATGAAAATAAGTGGTATTGCACATTTTTTCAGGAGGCCGCGATGAAAAAGGCAGAAATCGAATACTGGATTACAGCGATGCTCGAGTCGCACAGTAACGTGTCCGATCTCAATATCACGGTGGGGAAAACCCTGCAGGTCGAGTCGGCCGGCCAGCTGGTGCCTGTGACCGTCGAACCGCCGGTCCATGAGCTGACGCCGTTCCAGACCGAGACCTTTGCCCTCAATCTCATCGGCAACAATAAACGGCTCCTGATGGACCTGGTCGAGAACGGCTCCTGCGACCTGTCCTACTCCCTCGGCGACAAGGCCCGGTTCAGGGTCAACATCTTCACCCAGAAGGGGTACTTCAGTACCGTCCTGCGAAAGCTCGAGTCGGATATTCCCACCATCGAGAACATGCAGTTCCCGCTGGCTTTTGAAAAGATGGCGAGGGAAATCAACGGCCTGGTGCTGTTCACCGGTGCCACCGGTACCGGCAAGACGACCTCGCTGGCCGCCCTACTCGACCGGATCAACAACGAGCGCTCGGTGCATGTCGTCACCCTCGAGGACCCGATAGAGTACGTCCATCAGCAGAAGAAGGCGACCTTCAACCAGCGGGAGCTGGGTAACGACTTCAGTACCTTCGCCGTCGGCATGCGTGCCGCCCTCCGCCAGGCGCCGAAGGTCATCCTGGTCGGCGAGATGCGCGACCGGGAGACCATGGAGATCGCCCTGACCGCAGCGGAGACCGGCCACCTGGTCCTCTCGACGCTGCACACCATCGATGCCGGCCAGACGGTCAACCGTATCCTCGGCATGTTCGAGCAGGAAGAGCAGCCGCAGATCCGCAACCGGCTGGTCGACACCATCCGCTGGGTTGTCAGCCAGCGCCTGCTGCCCAGGGTCGGCGGCGGTCGGGTGGCGGCAATGGAGATACTCTGCACCAGTCTGCGGGTCAAGGATCTGATCATGAACGGGGAGACGGAGGACAAGACCTTCTACAACATCATCAAAGAAGGTTCGGCCCTGGAGATGCGCACCTTTGACCAGCATATCCTCGAACTGTTCAGCCGCGGGCTGGTTACCGAGCAGACGGCGGTAACATAC
>WBUQ01000068.1 GCA_008933635.1 Desulfobulbaceae bacterium
GATCGACGCCGGCGGCCCCGGGCGGTGGCGGTGGGCCGGATCGATGCCGGCGTTCCCGGGCGGTGACGGTGGGCCGGATCGACGCCGGCGGCCCCGGGCTGGTGCATTTTTTTTCGGTCGATCAACCAGCAGAAATGATCATTCCTTCCGCTGCTGAATTTTCACATTGGGTTTCGTTTCTTTGACGGCTACGTAATCCCGAATAGCCTTTTTGGCTTCCTCTGCATTTTCCAACCCCAGAGCATGGCTTGACTCCATGAATTTCTTGAAGTCTGCTGTTACCTTGTAGACAATATCCTTTTTGAAGAATCGATCAAAGAGCGGCCCCAGGGGGACAGCTATTTCCTCAACGTCAGGTGATACTGAAAAACCTTCCCGGAAAGTGACAATAGCCTCATCGTTGATCCCATGGAGTGTTACCGTAGTGGTTCCTTCTCGCCTGGCCCTGGCTATCTCGATCAATTTGGCATCCACCTCTTCGGATTCACGCGACGAAAGGACGCTGTAATACCCCTTATCCCTTTTCGGGAATATCAACTTAAGTTCCCTGAAAATGATGGGGTTCTTGAACTTCCGGTTCTCCCTCTCCATGAATTTGAAAAAGCGGTTCAGGGCAATGAACTTGTTCCAAATCGTCGTGTCCTTGTGGCCCTTCTCCGTCTTGAGAAAATCACGATAGGACATAATGTCCGCCCGCTCGATCTCGGCCAGATCCTTCCCTGCCCAGGTGAAAAATAGCCTCACCTGATTGTCATAACTACGCCTGGTGTTGCTGGTGTTCTGCTCAGCCAGGAAGGCGGCAAGATATTTCTGCAGCTCAGCGCTTTTTGTGCCCCGGTGAGTTTTGAAATCACCAAGGTTCTGGATGGGGTTTACAAAGCCCTTGACCTGGCTTTGCAGAAACTTGAAAAAACCGTTGAGAATTGAAAATTTCCGTTTGGCCGTGGCCGGCGAATGCTCACCAGAAAGCTTATCCCGGTAGTGGTGCAATTGGGTGCCGTCAACCCGATCCAGGGCGATATCTTTGAACTCGAAAAATTGCTGGATCTCGGAGCGGTATACCCGTTGACTCCCGCCCTTATACTTTTTCAGATATCGGTCAAGAAGCTGCCTACCCTGCACGGTTTCAAGAAATGACATAGCACCGCCCCCCGGTCAGGCCTGGTCTGCATACTGCTCAGGATTACAGATCCTACCTACTGTCTCACGCCTCATGCCGCATATCTCGGCAATCACATATTGCGCAACCCCTCTCCGGTGAAGCTCCCGGATCTTCTCGTTACGATCAACCTTGAAGGGATGATGCTTCCGGAGCTGCAACACCTCTTGTTCTGTCAGTAGATCGAGCAGACTTTGAGCCTGTTCTGAATAACCTTCCATTTTTCCCCCTCCCTGCGGTTATCGCTTGCCCTGGTCCCGGCCAGCTTCCCTGATCACGATACTCTTCAAAGCCGTCCAGGTACCTTGCGCGTTGTGCCGGTCAAGCTCCCGAATGTTCTTGACTCCCCGCCACTTGTGCAGCCAACCTTCAATCTTTGCCTTGTCCCAGCCAAGTTCTTTGAACATCAACCGGATATCTCTGACGTGGTAGAAACTCGGCAATGCGGATCCATTCTCTGCGACCTCGTTTTCATACCGGGCTGGAGGCGGGTGATTCCTGGCCGAGTTCCCTTTGATCCGTTCTATCAGGAAAATTGCTTCCTGCTTCGACAGAGCGCTCATGCTGGGTATCCCAGCCAGGGCCGCAACGTCCTCATACAATCTTTCTCTGGACAACCCGGAACCAGCCGCCCACGATGGAGCAGAATGGAGCAGTTTAAGCTGCTCGGCGGTGACTGGTTCGAAGACTCGGATTGCCTTTTTCATCGCCTTTTTTCCTCAAAAACAAGATGGGTGGGCATTTTCAAAAGATTGCACCCTTGCACCCTTTTCGACATATCGCTCTGTATCTGCGTTATTTTTTTCGGGTGCAATCCTCTGGGGGGATTGCACCCGCCACAGAAGAATGCTCTTGTTTTTGCTTTAATCCTCATCGGTTATTCATCAAATGACATTGCACCCCATAAAAAGAGGATTGCACCCGCCAAATAGGATTGCACCCACATTGCACCCACATTGCACCCAGGATTGCACCCAATTAAATATAATAATTTTAGTTAGTTAATTAAAATTGGGTGCAAAGGTGCAGGAAAATCAGATATACGCCCGTTTTTTTTTTCGAGGAAGCCATTTTTGTACCACAATGGTGGTACTTTTAAGAATGATTCCTTGCCTAACAATTTATTACCATAGCTGTTTTCGCCATGACCTTACCTCATTTTTTGGGTAAAAAGGCTGACCCTTCCGGTAAACGAGAAGGCCAGTTCCGCTGTAAATGCCTAACAAAACCGCCTGACACGTTGCCCTAGCAACCTGTCATTTTGTTCTTGAAGAATTCAACCGGATCCATGCCGGTGGCCCTGCATACTTTCAGCTCGTCGGGGCTCAGGGAGTTAAGGGCTCGCTGCTCTTCATTCTCCAGGTTCTTCATTTTCAGATAGTCAAGCGGGTTGACTCCCAATTTCTCGCAGACCTGTTTTTCCATCTCCGGCAGAGCGTCAATCTCGCGCTGCCGGGCTATCATGAGCTTGTTTTTATCCATCCCAAGCAGGTCACAGGCCTCTTCCTCTTCTCTCGTCAATCTCGCATACACGTCTACCATGGGGACCCCTCCACTTTTTGGGATTATTCCTCAAATTTTCTGACGAAGTGGTGCCTGCGCTCGCCGTGCAGCACCGATTCGTTACGCTTGAATTCCCACCCCGCCTTGTTCAATATCTCAAGAGAGTCGCCAATTCGCGCCCCAAGCTGCGAAGGTGTCTTGAACGGATTGGGAATGCCCCTATCTTTGGCGAGCCAGTCAAAGGCCATGAACAAGGCCCGTGTCGATGCAATAAAGGTGAGCTGCGAAGGTTCCCCGTGGCTGTCCTGAACCGCCTTGACATGAATTCCATATCCCCGCTCGAAACCATCCGTTCTGACCTCATATTCTTTCAGAATGGCCTCAAGACCATACAGGATTCTGTTGGTTTCCAGCTCGGTCGCGTAGGCCCTCTTCTTCTGGTCGCAGATCCAGGTATTCAAGATCCACCGCGCCTCAGCCGGATCAGGCTGCCCTTTGCTTTGTGAGATGTATTTGACCACCTCCCGCAGAATAATGAAGAGCATGGCATACAGCTCATTGAGGCGTGATTTCGCGTGAGACGGGTAGTCTTCACGAAGAATTTTCAAGGCATCCGCCTTCTTCTGCTCGATTGCCGGCAAGATGTCATGAGCAACGATCTTGAAAACCGTGCTCCATATCAAGTTACGGGTTTCCTGCAGGTCATTCTCAACGGAGACAGATTCCTTGAAGTCCGGGTTGTGGAACTGCTTATCAAAAATTATTTCGTTGGTACGCTCGATCAGCTCCGGCTCGACAAACGGCTCAATCGAGGTGACAAGCAGTTGGGTACAGGATCGCTCATACACGTTGTCTGAATCACTCCCGGCCTTTCGCTTTTGCCGGGTAATGCCGGTGGCCGCAGTAAGCAGGAAGTCACGTTTACCGCCCCGCACCATTTCTGATTCCAGGTTGTCTGAGATGGTCAGCGGCGATACCGCGGCTTCCGAAAAATCAGAGGCCGCTGACCCGGTGGTAACGCAATCTTCTCCGTAGATGATCGCCGACAGCATCGAGGCGGCCGAGGTCTTGCCGCAACCCTTGGTCCCGGAAAATTTGGTGATGCCCCTGGCCTTCACATACTGGAGCAGCACCACGTTGAAGAGCAGGCAGACCACGAAATAGCGGTCTGCCGGATTGCACGCCAGGTTATCGAAAAGATGCATTTTCAGACTGGCCATTCCTTTCTTTACGTCCGCATCCTGCATGTAGCGGATGGGGTGCATCTTCGGCGAATTGCGCAGCAACACCCGCTCGGCGTTGGTGCCGTTGGGGACCACCTCTATTTTTCCAGGGCCGATCTTGAGCAGGGTGTTGTGCTCGCCGCAGAGATTGAAATAGACCGTGCTCTCTTTGAAGTTGGTGAAGATCCACCCCGGCACCGAAGCATGATCACCGTTGAGAAAGGCCTGGCTCTCGATGTTCTGAAAAACCAGCCTGGCCCCGTTGGTGGCCGCGTTGATTCCGGCCTGGTCGTAGAGCAGCGCTTTGAATGGCGCGTTGGTTCCTATGCGGTAAATCCTGTTGTGGAAGTAGAGGTGTCCCTCTTCTCCATCAATGAAAAATTTTCCCCGTGCCTGGAACCACTCAAAGCAGATCTTGCCCAGGGTGTCATAGTCAAATTTGCGGTCCTCCTCCGGATCACGCACCCAGGAGGAGTACAGATCCTTCAATTCCCGCAATGGCGGGAAATACCGCTCAGCTCCTTTGATCAAGGTATCCAGGGCGGCTTTAGGATCACCCTGACCTTTCAGGTATTCGTCAATGTCTTTGCACTCACCGTCGAAGCGGATCAGCCGGAGCTGCACCACTTCGGCTTTGAACATCTTCGCCATGATGTCAGGCAGGCAGAACTTGCGGAGCATATTGCAAACCTTCTCCGTGTGTTTCTGCCCGCCGGCGTCGTTGTCAAAACATAGGTAAATGGTCTTCCCGGGGGCCCAATCTGCCAGGTAGTCAAGCTGCTCTTCAGAAATCTGGCCGTTGGTGGCGGCAACGTTTTCAAAGCCACCACGGCCAAAGACCGAAAGCAGGTCGTTTTCACCTTCGACCAGGAACAACTCTTTGCCGGCAAACGCCTTCATGTCGTAAAACATGCAGCCTTTGCCCCAATACTCGCCGGATAGCCGAAACGTGTATTTCTTCCGTTGGTCCTTGATTGAGAAGCCATCAACCTGACCTTGTGGCCCAAGGTGGGGGTAGATGAACAGATCATGGAAAAAGAAGTCCTGCGGCCGGCCGTCCTTCATCTTCACCAGCCCGGAGCTGATAAGCTGATCATCGGTGAAGCCTTTGCCTTTCATGTGCTCGTACAACCGGCCGTCAGAATAACCGACACGGAAGGCCTTGAGCGTTTCCACCATGTGCCGCCTGACTTTCATCTGATAACCGAGCGCCCGGCTATCGCCGAGCATGACTGCATGGTAATATCCGGCCGCAGCTTCAAAGATCGCGTTGCGGATCAGCATGGCCTGTTCTTCCACGGTGGGTTGCCTTGTCGGCCCGGTGGAGGGCTGGCCTGTCAGCTCGTAGCCATGAGTTTTCGCCAGGGCGACCAGGGCTTCATTATGGCTGCAACCGTCTTGGAACTGGATGAAGTCGAAAACATCGCCGCGCTTATCGCACTGGTAACAGTGGAAGACCTGCTTTGACGGGGTGACTCGGAAGCAGTCATGCCCGCCGCAGAACGGACACTCTGAAATGTCCATGGTGTCAGATCCAGCCTTCTTGATCGTCCCACCGGTGCGTCCAGCGATGAAGTCCGCCAGGTCAGTTCTCTCTTTGAGGGTGGTAAAATCGTTTCCCATCACGCCCCCTTCCGCAAACGGTCAATGGCCTGGTCAATGTCCGATTCATCGACAAAAGACCGCTCATACCTGAGCCTGGCCAAAGCGTCATCAAGGCGCTGCAGCTCTTCCACCGCCGCATAGATCTCATCGAAGGTCCGCATGTCGGCCGTATGGGTCGCGACTGTCTTCAAATGCGACATCAAGGGCCACATGCCACAGAATGGCCGATTGGGCGAGACGATATTATCGGGAAGCTTGCTCATAACTCACCTTCACGAACGGTCAATGGTGCGGCCTGGGATGCGGGGGTTTTCGATCCGTTTTTGGCTGGGTGTCGTTGTTGGTAAAAATCGTGCCCCAAGATACGACATTCAAGAACCTTGGCTCTGTCGGCAAGGATGCCGCCACGGCTACCAACGGTCTCGGCGAGCTGCATGGCTTCGCTCAAGGCTTGCCAGGTTCGCTCGATATCAAAAGCGCTGTGTTGTGCCATGGAAAAAATGCTCTCAGCCCTTTCCAACAGGTATTCGTCGCTGTCCAGGTACTGTTCTGCATAGCGGTCTACGATTCGCTTCTGGTCATCCAGGCAAAGTTCAATGATCTTTCCCAGGCCATACTGGATATCTCTTGAGTATGCTTCACCCTCTGAACCTATGACGGGGTTGGCAAAATCGGACAATCGTGCTGTCTTGATGAGTTCCCCAAGCGCCCGCATGGCGGTGCTTGCGTCTTCCAGGATCTCGCGCAGATCAAGCGGGGTGATTGGTGTAGTGGTTGTGGTTTGGGCGGTAGTTTCAACTCCTTGACGTTTAGACATGGTATTTCCTCCGGAAAATAAAAATGCCCAAAGTGGTACCACGCCTATCAGGGCGTTGGGGTCCTTGCGGATACCCCCCACTTTGGGCAAATTCAAGTTTCGGATGCGTACAAACAAAAAAGTCCCGGTTTAAGGCGTACGGGAGCCGCCCTGATAGTTTGGTGTTTGAAGGATACGCAATTTTATTGACAGGTGCAAGCGTTTTGGTAGGCATCATTGCAAACCGCCTTATGCCGCCAAGGCTTGTCGTGCTGCAATGCGCTCCTGGATCCAGGCGTCAATCTCGTCTTCCACCCAGGCGACGGTACGCCCGAGCGAAACGGATTGCGGGAAATCACCTTCCTTCATCCTGGCGTAGATGGTTGACCGACCCAAGCCCGTCCGACGCTCTACTTCCGGCCTTCTTAGCAGGGCCGTATTGTGAGACTGATTGTGCATGTTTTACCCTCCAAAACGGTTCCATTGACAGCCGTTGGCTTCCGATGGTGTGAAGGGTAAAGCAAAAGTGCATGATGGCGCATTACAACGGCGGTTGCGTCCACCGCAATTGCGGTGGACGCAATCGCTTGAAAGGAAAGATGATACGAAAAAAGGTTGCGGTTACAGTGATTATTTTAGAAAAAAGGTGGGGGATTTATACTTGCCCTTGCGCTTCAATCAAGTTCGCCTAGCAAGATCCTTTCGGCTTCTGCAAACCTTTTATCGAGGTTCGTTTTGCTGATTCCTGAAATGAGTCGATACTTTTTTTCTAAGGCGTCAATGAGTTCTGCTTTACTCTTGATCTTACCGCTTTCTTGTAACTCGCGGATGATCGCCGCGATTATCAGCATGTTGGTTTTTTCGATTTTCGCTTCGGATTTCTTCAGTATCCGTGAGTCTTTTTCAGGTTGATCAAAAGAAAGGTTTTCTTCCCGCGCTTGACCGACGATTGACCTGATTTTTGCCACATCCCCTTTCAGAATAACCTTTTTTGCGGTCTTGCTTTCGCCGTTAAACCTCAAAAGACTCCAAGTAGCCAACCATTTGTCAGCCTTTGGATGACTCAAGATAAATGGCTCAGGCAAACAGTCTTTTTTCACCTCTTCTCTGCATTTCAGAGCATCCTCAAAGCTGTCAAACACCCTCAGAAAAGCTTTGGAAAAGCTCTCTTCAAATGAGTCAAGCTCAACTGAATAAATTACCGGATGGCTTCCATGGAGCGGATATTTTAATGGAATGAGGCTGGCATAAAGACCGTTGAGAATTACCGCATGTTGTTCACTGCCTTTGCCATCTTCCCATGTTGCAGGTTCATTCTCAAACCATAACAGCGGTTCAACGATTCCAGCATGAATGAAGTAGATTATATCATCAACGTTACAATCTATTATCTCCGCAACCTCTTCAACGGAGTACCATTCTTTTCCAGGTAGAGCCATATTCAACACCCCCCTCAGGTTGTCCCCCTGGTGCAATAACTGAACAGGCCGGCCGCCAGGGTTGCGGCTTTTCGGGAGCTACCCTAGCCTGTCCAGGATCAATGCCTTTAAATGGCCTTCAAGGCCTATTCGCCGGCCTCCAAGGTATCCAGGTAGTCAGCCCATACCTGCATCATCTCCCGCCGCTCAGGAAGGTGCTGCGCGTAGTTGTAGGCCGCTTTGACGCTGTTCTTTTCAATGTGGGCAAGCTGCCGTTCAATCACGTCTGAGCGCCATCCCTTTTCATGCAGCAGAGTTGACGCCATCGCCCTGAAGCCGTGCCCGGTCATATCCTCTTTTGCATACCCCAACCGGCGCAAGGCGGCATTGACGGTATTTTCACTCATCGGCCTGTTGCCGGTACGCAGTGAAGGGAAGACATACCGTCCCCGGCCGGTTACCGGCGCAATATCTCTGAGCACTGCAACAGCCTGCCTGGACAGCGGCACAATGTGCGGACGCTTCATTTTCATCTTTTCGGCGGGAATCTTCCATTCCGCCCGGGCAAGGTCAAACTCCGCCCATTCCGCATGACGGAGCTCCCCGGGGCGGACAAAAACAAGCGGGGCAAAGCGAAGAGCGCACTTTGTGGAAAGGTGACCATGATAGTCGGAAATAGCCCGCAACAGGGCACCTACCTGCTTCGGATCGGTGATGGTGGCCATGGACTTTTTCTTTGGGGAAGCAAGGGCGCCGCGCAGATCGGCGCTCGGGTCACGTTCGGCCAGGCCGCAGGCGATAGCGTACCGAAAAACCTGGCCGCAGATCTGCTTGACCCGGCGGGCAAGCTCCTTGGCCCCTCTTACCTCCATGACACGCAGCACTTCAAGCAGCTCCGGCGCGGTGATCTCATTGACCGGCCGGCTGCCGATCCGGGGGAAGACGTTGTTCTCCAGTCTGGTGATGACCGTTACGGAGTGGCTTTCCACCCACTCATCATGCTTTTTCTTGAACCAGTCCCGGGCAACCGTTTCGAAGTTGTTGGTGGTCAGGCTTGCTTCCATAGCCCTGGCCTCTTTCCGCTGCTCGCCGGGGTCTATCCCATCAGCGAGCAGCCTTCTTGCTTCGCTGAGCCGGTCCCTGGCCTGAGATAGTGACACGTCCGGATAAACCCCGAGGGCCAAGGTCTTCCGTTTGCCGTGGAATCGATAATCGAAACGAAAGTATTTTCCTGCAGGTTTGACGAGGAGGTAGAGGCCGCGATCATCGAAAAGCTTGTAAGGCTTCTCTTTGGGCTTGGCATTGCGAATGGCGGTATCTGCAAGCATTGACGGTATCTCATTTGGCGGTATTTGTGGATACCGTCAAAGATACCGTCAATTATGGTTGGCTGTCAACGGTATTTGCTGGAACCGGCTGGACTCAAGAACAGGTGCAAATCTTGATTTTATGGGCTTTTTGGGGACGTTATGGACGTTCCTGGAATTACTTCTGGCGGAGAAGCAGGGATTCGAACCCTGGGTGGAGTTCCCCCCACAACGGTTTTCGAGACCGTCCCGTTCAACCGCTCCGGCACTTCTCCGCTTGGCGCATAGTGATACCAGCAACGCCGATAATCTTCAAGAAAATTGAGCGGTGGGCGAGGTTTTCCGCTGAACTGCGGATCGGCCCTTCAATCCAGTCCGACGGCAGCGACCCTGTCCCGCAGGGCCCGGTTCAGCTCGTCGTACACCTGGTCATTGAAGCAGGCGAAAATGATCTTCATTGGGAATGGAGCCGAATCGAGGAAATTCCAAACCGTATCGACGGCGATGGCGCACGCCTGGTCGACAGGGAAACCATAGACCCCGCAGCTGATAGCGGGAAAGGCAATTGTCGAGAAGCCCCGTTCAGCGGCGATCCTCAGGCTTTCGCGATAGCAGGAGGCGAGCAGCGCCGCTTCCTGCGCCCCGCCGCCCCGCCAGATCGGGCCGACGGTGTGGATGACATGCCTGGCCGGCAGGTTGTGGCCGCCGGTCAGCTTTGCCGCCCCTGTCGGACAGCCCCCCAGCCCGATGCACTCCTGCAGGAGACCGGGACCTGCGCCACGATGGATGGCTCCGTCCACCCCGCCTCCCCCGCTAAGCGACGAGTTTGCGGCATTGACAATGGCATCGACGGCAAGGGTGGTAATGTCGACTTTACTGATTTCGATCAACTCTTCAACCTTCATCGTTTCCCCACCTCTATTGGGACAAGCCCGTCAATCCCTTATGAAGAAGGCGATGCCGTCCCTCCACTTTGAATCCGCGAAGCCATCAGCCATACCAGTAGAACGTGACCTTCTTGCTCGAATTGCCATAGGGAGCGTGGAGATACACCCCGCCATGGGATGTGCCGGTATTGGCAGAACCCTCACCGTTCGGCCCGATTCCCGGCTTGAAGACGAAACCGTCGCTCTCACGGTAGTTGTGGGAGGTATCGTTCACATATACCGTGTGGCCATCCTCGAAGACGACCTTGAGCCTGCTGCCGAAATCCGGACCGCTCTCGGGTATACGCCAGGCCTGGCGGCCGCCGTTACGGACACCATAGCTGGTATAAGTGGCCGACTCGGTATATCCTGCCGATGACCCGGCGGCAGCAGTGGCCGAGGCCGTATCCGCTGAAGCCGTGGCGGTCATCGCCGTGGCGGCAGTTTCAGTGGACTGGTCCTGCTGGTAGGACAACGCCATCCGGCCGCTGGCTACTTCTCCGCTGTCAAACTTCACCAGCATTGCCAGCACCTTTTCCATCGCCGTCGCCGTCGGGGCGACACTCATCGTCGCCCCACGCGAATCCCAGAGGACTCCTGTATTGTCGTCGAGCTGAGCGGCCTGGAAAGCCTGGGCGTGAATGGTTTCGGCCTCCTCCGTAGTCAATTTGCCGGAGCTTTCGAGATCCTTTAGGGCCGCCCGTGCAGCCTCCTCGACATAAACAAAGCCGTCGGCCCGCGTGTGCTCGGCCATTTTCGCCTCGAGCAGGGTGTCGTATTCCCTGGCCAGGTCTTCACCTTTCGATAGGGCGATCCGGTCATGGATGATGCCGGCAAAGAGCTGCTCCTCGTTGACTGAGGCGACATCGGCTCCGCCGATCAGGGTATTGAGAAAGCTCACCAGTTCAGGGTGCGTGGCATCATCCAGGGACTTATCCGATGTACTGGTGGTTCCTTCCGGGTTCGGCTGAGTGGTCGATGCGAGAACCGATTGAAAATCTTGGCCGGCGGCAAGGTTATCCTGGAAGGTCTGCCGCCAGGAATCTGATTGAACGAGGTTGATATCATACGGATTCGTCGAGGTGATCATCTCATCTCCTCCCCACTGGGATACAATGTTCCTTGTCGGCAGCCAGCTGGTGGCAGAGCATGCCGGATGTCAGATTACCCACAACATATCGGTCCGTTTTTGATATTCTTTACCTGCAGGACAATTCTTCCCTCCGGAAAGGACATGCGGATCCCGGCTCCGATCTTTCCGGAATCGACCATTCCCTTGTTCCTATTCCGCTGACTCCGACAGAACCTTCACCGGTACCACCTCGGCCGGCGGTCTCCAGGCGTTGTCGATGCCGACATGCTTGAGCAGAATCCTGCGAACCTCCTCGATCGTGTAGGGATGCCCCTGGCAGGAATGTTCGGCCCGGACGACGAACTCGGACTCCACTCCGTCGATATGCGCACTTGTATATTCCACGACACCATCGTTGCCGGTGGCAATATCCATCCCCGGTTTCACGGCGATGATCGAATGGCCGACGATATCCTGTCGTAAAGGCAATACCACCAGCGACTTGAGCAGCGGATTCTCCGACGACATGCCATCGATACTGGTCGGGATGCCCCCCTTCAACGTACGGGGAAGCTTCAGCTTGGTATCCAGGGTGGTCAGGAATTCCTTGCTGTTGATCATCATGTCGACCGGGAGATGGATGATTTTCCGGACCAGGCCTCTGACCCAGTCCTTGGTCAGAAAACTCCCGCGGTGCGGCGTGGAGATGAAGACCACCCGCTTGACGAACGGCAGCGATTGGAAGAACAGCAGGCGGCGGGCGAAATCCTTGATCTTCGCATCAACGTCAATTTCGTCAATCTCGCGATCGCTGAACGCCCTCCACAGCGAGTCGCCGGGATCGACAGCGGTCATCCTGGTCAGCAGGCCGCCCTGACTGTGGCCAATGACGACCATATTCTGCAGGGCCGGGTCCCTGTGCTGCGGATCGAGTTGGTTGACCATATCGGTCAGCGACTCGCGCAGTTCGGCCGCCGACAGGGCAATCAGGTTGCTGCTGTTGTACTGGTAGAACCAGAACTGGAAACGTTTGCGGATCTGCGGATCGGCCCGCAGGGAATTGAGCATTTCCGCCCACCAGACAGGACTGCTCGCCGTGCCATGGACAAACACCACGGGAATCCGGCCCGGCTCGTACGGCTGGATCAGCAGAACCCGTACCGGCACTCCTGCACCGGTAAGAAAGCGCCTGACGCCGACGTTCCACATCCTGGCCTCGTCAAGCTTATACGCAAGCGGCGTGGTGATGTCGGTTTCGAGCGGCACAGTCCGGCCGTTGATCTGCACCTCGGCATCGTCAAGGGCGGAATACAGTTCCAGCATTGCCCGGGATCTTCCCTGCTGATAGTCCTGCAGGCTCCCGGACAGGCGAAGTACGGCAGTCAGCGGCAAGGCACCGCCATTCGGCGATTCGGTGGACTTGCGGGTCAGACCGATCAGCGGCAGGCCCAGTCCGGGAGTACGGTTGCGGACGGTGAAACCACGAATGGCATAGGCATCGGCAGGCAAAAAGCTCTCAAAGTTTTCAAACTCCCAGGCCAGCGAGTCAGTCCTGATCTGCAGGGACAGTTTGCCTGCAGGCAGATTCCTGTCTCCTCCCGAGAGCATCAGTCCATTATCCCCAGCAGACGGAAATGCCTGCCAGAGTCCCCGGTTATAGAGGTCGCAGGCGTTCCGGAATCGGATGTCGTAGGCGGTCGGGGGTGGTTCCCGGCCATCACCCAACAGGTAGAAATAGGCGTAGACGGCCGATTGGAGAAACATCTCCCGGGCTGACCCACGGCGGCTCTCGGGGTTATAGCCGGCAAGCGTCTTTTCCGCCTGCAGATAATTCAGTTCCGACAGGGCAAAAAGGATGTCGCGACGGTCGTCGGATTTGCCGATCTCGTGCAAGGTCCGTATCGTCTGCACAGGATCCGCTTCCAGACCCTCGAGAAGATTGTACCGCCGCAGCACCGCCTTGGTGCTGTCGCTCATCTGCCCTTCTCCAAGTGCGTTGGCGGTGCTGAGCCGGTACGAGTCCTGCGGCGACAGCCTGGTTACCCCGATCGGCCCGGCACAGCCGGAGAGGACGATGAGGAGCAGGAGCAGGATAACGGCACGGAAGGGCTCTGCCTTCCTCCATTTTTTCATCTCTGACAGCATGGCTCTCCTTGTGATGGTATTCCCGTCAACCCTTTTCAGAGAGGGCGGAAGCGAGCGGGCAGCCAAAAATTTTCAATCCGCCACTTCTCGCTGGCATGGGGGCCAGGCGCTTTTTCAACGCAGTTTCCGACTCTCCACCGCGAGCTTGTACGCCAGATAATATTTATAGATATTGCTCACATAGTTAACCGTTTCCCGCCCGACGATGCGGGCGGCCCCGTATTCGACATTCTGAAACCAGACATCCGGGTCCTTGCCGGATTTCTCGGCCAACCGGCGGAATTTCCGCAGGTTGCCCGGACCCGCGTTGTAGGCGGCAAAGGCCATCAGGGTCCGGTTGACCGGGGTCAGGTCAGGTTCGTCCAGGTACTTGTCGGTGAGCAGGCGCAGATATTTGCAACCCGCCTCGATATTGCGCCCGGCATCCTTGTCGATACCCGTGATGGCGATGGCAGGGTCGGCGGCTGTGCTGGGCAGCAGCTGCATAACCCCCACCGCCCCCCTGGGGCTCCGTTCCTTCTGGTTCAGTCGCGATTCCTGGAATCCCTGGGCCACCAGCATCAGGTAATCGAAATCGTATTTCTCGCCGTGGGCACGAAAATATTTCACCAGTTCCCTGAACTTGCGCATCTCCTCTTCCGAGGTGGCATTGAGGACCCGTTTTTCGTCAAAGGCATAGCGGTTGGCAATGATATTGCCGAAGGTCGTCCCCACCTTGTGCTGCTTCATGAAGGCGCTGAGGATCGACTCCAGTTGCGGGCTGCCCTTGCGGATGGCCCACGCGAGGTCTCCGCCGGAATTGAGGTAGAAGGTATCGTGGATCTGGAGATCGGCAAACAGGGGTTTCCAGATGCCGGCTATGTAGCGGTCCACCACTGTCGTCTTGATCAAACCGGCGTTGACCATCTCGAGGATATCTTCCGACTCCAGCCATTCGTCAGCAGGAACTATCTTAATCGGCGCGAGCCCTTCTTTCTCGAACCGGTCATTGAGTTCGACAAGATGTTCGAAGTAGCTGCTCGAAGCTCTGACCGTCACCTCCCTGCCGGACAGATCCTCGAGCTTTTCAATCTTCGGTGAATATGGCCCGGTGACCACCGCCTCCCGCACTCCTGAAGCGAAGGGGTGGACGAAATCGACCGTTTCCTGGCGGCCGGCGGTCACCGTCAACCCGCCGCCGGCCACGTCCCCCTTGCCGGCGAGCAGTTCAGGGAGCAGCTGGTCGCGTCTCACCGGAATAGAGTACACCGACCAGGACTTGCTTTTGTCCTTCAACGGGTATTTCTTGTTCAGCCACTGTTCCAGAGCCTTGCCGAATTCGTAGTCGATCCCCAGCTGCCGCCCCCGGTCGACATAAAAGTAGGTCTTGCTGTAGGGGACAAGGAGCCGTATGACCCCGCGCTTGCGAATCCCGTCGAAATCGCCGATCCAGTTGGGCGGTACCGGCAGGACCATTTTGTCTATTTCCTTCTCCTCGGCGGCCGTCAGTTCCACCGGCGTATTGGCCAGGATATCCCGGCCCTCGCCGGCCTTCGGCCCGGCCGCCGCAACTGCAGCTGGAAAAGTGGCCATCAGAAAGACCAGGGAAAAGACAATGCCCATCAGTGCATCTGCAACACAGCGATTCGTTATCATTTCGATATTCATTTGGAATTATGAGAAAAAATACACCTGACGAAAATCAGGTGAGTCCCAGGACGGCATCCACTGTTACAGTGTATCAGTGCAAAGATGATCAGGGAAGAGCCTTTGCCATGATGCGCGGTATTGGATAAAAAAATCAGGCTGCGGCTCCATCTCCGTTCCTGCCTCAGCGGAAAATCTCAATCCTGCCCGACCCGCGCAACCTCATCCCCTGCCTGGCCATCCTGCCGCCGATACTCCCGCACCTTGATGCGTTTCGATCGAATGGGATGGGGGAGCGAGACGGTTCCTCGTCAGCACTCAATCCTTTCTCCTTTTCAGCACATATCCCAACCACACGTCGCCGTTGTCCAGAGCCGACCGGCCCCTGGAGAATTCCAGGATTTCAAACCCCATTGCGACAACGGTGCGCTCAAGGCTTTCTCGCTCCCATAACAGGAAGATGCGACCGTCTTCACCACGCAGACTGCCATGTCCTTCTTTGAGGGTGAGATATATCAGGCCATCGGCGGCAAGCGCCTGGCTGATCCGGACAAGAGCCGGGGCTAGCTCATCTTCCTTCAGATGAACCAATGCCCCGACAAGCAGGACGGCCTCGAAGCGCAGACAGGAAAAATCATACCGAAGAAAGTCTCCCCGGATAACCGGGCATCCCGAATGCTGCGCAGCGAGTTCAGCCAGACCTGCAGACCGCTCAAAGCCTGTCGGACGAAATCCGTGCTGTTTCAGCCACAAGAGATCCCGGCCGGAACCGCAACCGACATCGAGGACCTTGGCGCCTTTTTCCAGCAGGCCGGCCAGGATCTGGAGAAACCGGGAAGGATCTGCGTCGAGGGTTTTTTCATAGTATGACAGATAATGGGTGTCATAGAAATCAGCTGACATTCGGCCTCGATTCGTCAGAAAATCCTTTAAATGGGCCGGCGGAACAACATGAGCGGTCTCGTTTGCTCCGATCCATGCACGCCTTGTCCCGACGCCCTGGGTACAGTTTGCGGGGACAGCCTCCTGATGCCGATATGTTTATAGTAACAACTTCCCGCCCATCTTAGCAGGGAATCTTCGAAATTACCGTCATTCCCGCTCAGACCGGCATCCGGGTCAGTGGCCTTCAAGCTGGTTTTCCGCCACTTTCCTCGTCCTGACTGGTATTGTCGCTGGAAATGGGATATTGAATCATTGAAGGCAGAAGAGATATGGCACCACAGGCCCTTGGGACATGGGACCTGTCCATGGTGCAAACCGCATGACCTGGGAGCACGGCAGGAGAACGCGGGCAGCTGCATATTCCGAAACCGCTGCCGTTCTCAGGGATATTGCCGCTGTCCACGAGTACGGCCATCTTGCACATTCACTCTTCACCGACGGAGGAAACACCATGAAAAGTCTTCTCCCGCAATTCCTGTTGTCCGTTCCCGTTCTTCTTGCTGCGGCCTGCAACGTCTTCGGTCAGGACGTCCCTCTCAGCAGCGAAACGGAGGAGTGCCTCGGCTGCCATCGCGAACTGCATCCCGGCCTGGTGGCCTCGTGGGAAAAAAGCCGCCACAGCCGGACTACCCCCGCCGCCGCACTCCTGAAGGAACCGCTCGATAGGCGGGTGTCCTCAGATTCCATCAGCCAGACGCTGCGTGAGACGGTTGTCGGGTGTTACGAGTGCCACTCTCTGCGTCCAGAACAACACACCGATTCTTTCGATCACAACGGTTACCGCATCAACGTTGTCGTCAGCCCTGACGACTGCGCTACCTGCCACAGCACGGAAACAGCCCAATATGGCAAGAATATCATGTCCCACGCCTATGCCAATCTTGTCGACAACAGCCTTTACCGCGATATGATGGGGGCGGTGAACAACAATTATCACCGTAGCGGCAACGATCTGGTAAAGGGGGACACGGACAGTCGTACCGAATACGAATCATGCCTGTACTGTCACGGCACCAGAGTCGAGGTGAAAGGGCTGGAAGCCAGGGAAACGGATTTCGGCGAACTCGAGTTTCCGGTGCTCGAAGGCTGGCCCAACCAGGGTGTCGGCCGCCTCAATCCTGACGGTAGCCGGGGAGCGTGCACCTCATGCCACAGCCGTCACGATTTCTCCATTGAAATGGCCCGCCAGCCATACACCTGCTCGGAGTGCCATAAGGGTCCGGATGTGCCGGCCTACAAGGTCTATGAAGTGAGCAAGCACGGCAACATCTTCAACTCCGCAGGCAAGGACTTCAACCTCGACAATGTCCCATGGACGATCGGCAGGGATTTCACAGCCCCGACCTGCGCCGCCTGCCATGCCAGCCTGCTGGCTTCTCCCGATCGGACGGTTGTCGCCGAGAGGACCCATCAGTTCAACGACCGGCTGGCATGGCGCCTGTTCGGGGTTCCATATGCCCACCCGCACCCTGTCCACGCCGACCTGAAAAAGGTGAAAAATACCCTGAATCTCCCCCTGGCTGTGGAGATGGACGGTACCCCGGTCGCCGCATATGTCATCGACAAAAAGGAGCAGCAGGCCAGGAACAAACGGATGCAGGCCGTCTGTGCATCCTGTCACAGCACAGACTGGGTGGTTGAGCACTTCCATCGCCTCGACAACACCATTGCCAGAACCAATGCCCTCACCCATGAAGCAACCAAAATCATGATGGACATCTGGGAAAGCGGGTATGCACGTGGTTTACCGCAGGGAGACAACATCTTTGACGAGGAATCGGAGCGCATCTGGACTTCCATCTGGCTCTTCTACGCGAATTCGACGCGGTTCACCTCGGCAATGGCGGGTGGCGGCGACTACGGTGTTTTCGCTGATGGGCGCTTTCAGACAACAGAACAAGTGTATCGACTCAACGACTACCTGCAACTCCATAGGCAACTCGACGCCAAGGCGCCTTGACGGTGAATGGCGAGGAAACGTCATCTCGCAGGCAATCCTGGCCCGCCGGCTGCGGCATGGTCAAACTGCGGGCGGGGGCTTTCCTGAACCGGCTCGATGCGGCAACCATCTCTGCCCGCAAGGCCGGTTCTATCCATGCGTGTGATTTGCCCCCCTGACCCCACTGCCCCAGCCGGCTGGCAGATCATCATTGGTCCAGTTTGCCGTACCTTCGCCTTCGATCCGGGAAAAGACCGCAAGGATGACGCGCAGGCGGATCCAGACGTCCTGCAATCCACGCTGTCATCAGATTCTCGGATCGATGGTGCCCGGTCCTCCGCAGCCTGGGGTGAGCAGGAAATATCTTTGAACAGGCAATTTGCAGCTCGGACATTTTCAGGTGGGGTTGGAGCCCTGAGGATGTGGCCGCAATTCCCGCACTTTCAGTAAGGATCCATGTTTATCGCCTGACCCGATGTCTGATCGCACCCCTGTTGCGGCACGAGGTGCGAAAGGGATCGATAGAAAAACGAAATATTCGGAATTTTGATATTGAAAAATACCATTATCTGTTTTACATTTTTGTAGACTTTTTTATTCGTGCAAATACATATCTGTAGTAATTTTCAATTCAACCCATTATGGAGAATGCGCTATGAGTGGAATCCAGGCCCGGCTGAACGCCATTTCGGCAATCATCAATTACAAACCATCCGAAACCCCTCTGAATTTCAACGAAACCAAGCCTACCGATGTTTTCGGTTCCAATGTCTTCAACGACAAGGTCATGAAGGAGCGCCTGCCGAAACATGTCTACAAATCGCTGAAAAACACCATCGCCTTCGGCGAGAAGCTCGACGCCACTGTCGCCGATGTGGTTGCCAATGCCATGAAGGACTGGGCCATCGAAAAGGGCGCCACCCATTTCACCCACGTCTTCTACCCCCTGACCGGACTGACCGCCGAGAAACACGACGCCTTCCTGGTGCCCGACGGCGAGGGCGGCGCCATCGCCGAGTTTTCCGGCAAAATGCTCATCCAGGGCGAACCAGACGCCTCCTCCTTTCCATCCGGCGGCCTGAGGGCCACCTTCGAGGCACGCGGATATACCGCCTGGGACGTTACCAGCCCGGCCTACATCCTGGAAAACCCCAATGGCACCTTCCTGTGCATACCCACAGCCTTCGTGTCCTGGACCGGCGAGGCCCTCGACAAAAAAACCCCGCTGCTCCGCTCGCTGCAATCCCTGAACAAGCAAGCCAAGCGGGTCCTCAAGCTGTTCGGCGTCACCACCAAGCTGCCGATCACCAGCTTTGCCGGCCCGGAGCAGGAATATTTCCTGATCGACCGCAATTTCGCCTTCGCCCGTCCCGACCTGCTGCTGGCCGGCCGCACCCTGTTCGGAGCTCCTTCCGCCAAAGGCCAGGAGTTCGAGGATCAGTACTTCGGTGTGATCCCCCGCCGCGTCCTCTCGTTCATGATGGAAGTGGAGCGCGAGCTCTTCAAGCTGGGCGTGCCGGTCAAGACCCGCCATAACGAAGTAGCCCCCAGCCAGTTCGAGATCGCCCCGATTTTCGAGCAGGGCAATCTGGCTACCGATCATAATCAGCTGGTCATGACCACCCTGCGCACTGTGGCAAAACGCTACGGCATGACCTGTCTGCTGCACGAGAAACCCTTCGCAGGCATCAACGGCTCCGGCAAGCACCTCAACTATTCCATCGGCAATGCCGAACTCGGCAGCCTTTTCGATCCGGGCGACACCCCCCACGCCAACGCCCAGTTCCTGGTGTTCTGCGCTGCCGCCATCCGCGCACTGCATAAGTACAGCTCCCTGCTGCGCGCCACCGTAGCCTCAGCGTCCAACGACCACCGCCTCGGCGCCAACGAGGCCCCGCCCGCCATCATGAGCGCCTACCTGGGCGAACAGCTGGCCGACGTGTTTGAACAGATCAAGAAAGGCGATGTCAAAGGCTCGAAACAGAAGGGCGTCATGAATATCGGCGTCGACACCCTGCCGCCGCTGCCCATTGACCCCGGCGACAGGAACCGCACCAGTCCGTTTGCCTTCACCGGCAACCGCTTCGAGTTCCGCGCCGTAGGCTCCTCGCATTCGATCGCCGGCGCCCAGGTCGCACTGAACGCGATGATGACCGAATCCCTCGACTACGTGGCAACCGAGCTCGAGAAACTGGGCAAGGTGAACAAGACCCAGTTCAACGAGGGCGTGCAGAAACTTCTGCAGAAGATCATGAAGGAGCACGACGCCGTCATCTTCAACGGCGACGGCTACTCCGACGCATGGCATAAAGAAGCGAAGAAACGCGGCCTGCCGAATCTCAAGACCACCCCTGAGGCCCTGCCGGAGCTGTCCAGCAAGGAGTCGATCGAACTGTTCACCAAATACGGCATTCTCTCGGAGGCCGAGCTCAAGTCCCGCCAGGAGATCTATCTGGAACAATACGTCAAGACCGTGACCACCGAGGCCAACCTGGTGATCCGTATGGCCCGCACGATCATCTTCCCTGCGGCAATGCGCTACCAGGGACAGCTCGCCGAAACCTGCAGCAACCTCAAGGCTATCGGCCACGACTACAAGATGGTCACCCTCGAGGATGTAACGTCCAAACTCCGGGCAATGCAGGCCGAGGTGGACAAACTCGAGAAGCTGCTTGCCCATGAGGGCGGCAGCACCCTGGAACACGCGAAATTCATGTGCGACAAAGTCCTGCCGGCCATGAACGGCGTCCGCGGCTACGCCGATGCCCTCGAGACCGTTGTGGCCGACGACCTGTGGCCGCTGCCCTCCTACCAGGAAATGCTGTTCATCCGCTGATCCCGGAAGATCTCACGGAAGCAAGAAAGGCCGTTCCCCACCCGGGGGAGCGGCCTTTTGTGTTGGAGGATCGAATCTGGCCTTGATGGTCAGAACATAGCGTCAACAACCGGCAAGGGCAACTCATCGCTTCAATGACGGAGTCGAGCCTGCGAAAAGTATTCAGGTGGCCCCTCCCATCGAAAAGATGGGATTCTAAGCCAGACAACACTTTGGCAACTTTAATATCTGTGAAAAGACAGGGTGTCGGTCGACTGGAAGTCGCCCCAGATCAATGAATGGCGCGCCCGGCACGATTCGAACGTGCGACCTACGGATTAGAAGTCCAGTATATACATTATGATAACAATTCGTTTAAATTATATATTTTATATTAACACATATGATTTGTTCCATTTTTGTTCCATCATATAAGACGCACAATCTTCAAATTTTTAAGGCCTCAGTTACTTTTCCCTATCTCGCTTCTCTTTCATTGGTCAGTTAAATCTCTTACATGGTGGTCTGGTTGCAGATTTTTGCTATCAGACACCATTGTTGCCTCTAGCCTGACTATCCGGGAGTCCATTGCCATCATCTGGTTGTGCAAAACCAGATTTTCTTTTTTCGTGCTAACTGCTTCATGGAGAACTTCTATCGATCCTCTCAGAGAATCTCCATAAGGGGTACCCGATTCCAGGATCTCAATCACCTTTAAGATCGTTTCGGAGATATTTGACGGAGCGGCCCCGATTTTTTGGAGTTCATGCGATTCGAATATGCCCTCCTCAGCTTTAGCCCTGCCAGAGAGGATCAATACCTTCAGCCTAACTTTTCCATTCCCTTCTGCGGCAAACTCATTTTCCCCATTCAGAATACGACG
>WBUQ01000217.1 GCA_008933635.1 Desulfobulbaceae bacterium
GCCTTTTCGAGGGGTGCTGAGCTTTTTCCGGAAAAATCCTAAAGTCGTTAAATGGCATTTTTGCTGTTTTTATATTAAATTACAGAATGTTGTGTGCTAACAATCTGCAAACGTTGGGACACTAGTGCAATGATATGACAGGTGGAACTTTTCCTCAGATTTGAATAGCTGAATCTCATTACAACGACTTTCTATAAGACTTCCAAGAAGGCCGATTAATCGCAGATTATGATCCCCAATTGGGGCTGATTAGCTAGTCGCCTTCATATGAGAGCGATAAATTTTTGCGACAGTCTCTTCAAAACATAACAGGACTTAAGTTTGACTATCTTTGAACAAATGAAATATCAATTGAAGTTTCAAACGCTGATCACATAATCCATGGAACTGATAACATTAATCATCCGTCATAATTAAGCTAAACTTCATAGCACAAGTGTAAGATGTTGTAATATATTCATTTAGATTTGATAATTGATTTTTGATAGCGTAATGCTTCACCTAGTGCTAAAAGGTGGAATTGCGCTTGATGCCAAAAAGACCGATAGTGTCTCTTCGCAACTCTATCAACGATTTTTTTTGAAAGAAGACCAGAAGAGACAATCTCCGAGCTGTCGAACCTCATTTTCTCTTGCAATTCTTTCCTGATAACCCTCCCATGAATTTCGTTCATCCACGGATTGATCTTCCTGGTATCAAGCGAATCATTCGATGTCGAGTCAAGAATCCATTCAAGCAACGTAACAAATAGTCTTTCATACTTTTGAAACAAACCCCTGAATGTTTTAATTTCGATAGAAGAATAGTATGGAATACTGCCTAACTTGCTATTGAACTTAGCAATGCATTGTCGAAAGCCAACTTTACCTTTACGATACGATCGAGGAGCATTAAGAGCAATTGAAGCCACCAATGCGTTACTCCAAGGAGTAATAATTTGTTTTCCACAGGACTCATAAGCGTCCTTCAAAGCTCCAAGCAAGAAACGACTGCGCAAATTTATATAAAGGTACTCATCGAAGCTACGAACTAACTCCTGAGATTTATAAAAATCCCATTTCTCCTTCAATACTTCTTGTATAGATTTAAGATCTTCTAACTCAAATCCTAGACAATCTGCCTTTCGTAATACTCCCTTATACCAATAAGAATGTTCCCATCTTTCTACTTCAGGACCTTGCGCATAACCACAAACTGCATCCGCATAAAAACCAGATAGTATCTTATTTGGAAGTGTATAATTCTTACCTTCTAAATATGATAAAAGATGGCAATGATATGCACTTACTCGACCCAACGTTTTTTTTAACATTATTGGTATATAGTCTTGGTAAATACTTCCATCTAGTAGATGGAATTCAGGAGGATCAAGCCCTAGGGAACGGCACACAGCAGTCGCATATTTATGTTCCAGATTTCCTTGATAAGCACCATACGTAACACAATGGATTCTTTTAGTTTTAAGTACATGGGCTGCACACAGTAGTAGAATTCGGCTGTCTACCCCTCCGGATATAGGAATAAGAACATCATCATCTCCAACCGCATTTTTAATTATTTCGCAAATGTTTGATACCAAGCTTTTCTCTAACAAATCAATTCTATGAAATAAAATATCATCTTTCAAAAGGTTTGTTGAGATATCGTTTGGTAAGTTTTTGGTTTCTCCTTCAAATAATGTTTGACCACTAACTATCATATCGGTACAAAAGAGCTGAACAACCGATTCTTTTGAAATAATAGACATATTATAAATATTAAATAAAGTTTTAATCAAGCAACAATAATTTCACACACCAGAAGCATGTTTAGAGATTGCATATTATACAATCTTTCGCTTGCACACTATAAAGTAGCTCCATCGATATCAAAAGACCAATTCTGCTTCAACAGGAAATAAATTATAAGAAATAAAAGATACATGACTATTTATATTATTTGCCACGTCTCTGGGAATAGATCAGAAATGATTGCGTCGCCATCTGAAACCCATTGCTTTGGAGCCACAACAATCTTTTCGGGCGCATCACCAAGCCATGCACCCCACCAACCAAACGAACTATTAGATATGATATGGTGCTTGCAAGTAGACATCAAAAATATTTCCTCTGCATCTGAAAATTTATCGTATTCTGCGACATATCGATATGCCCTCGGAAGGTAAATATTATTTTTACACCACTCCAAATCATCAGTAAAAACGTAGCAAACCGATCTAGGTTCCGGGATGCGTTGAAGAGCGTATGAATAATATTCCAAAGGGCAAACTCCATGAATTTTCCTAGCACTTTTGATTAAATTCCCAGCCTTATCCTTATCAGAATATCTTCGAATATGAATTGAAATTGAATTCGTCTGCAACATTTCTCTTTGCAATGAGTAGAATGAGTCTTTCGGGGTTACTTTAAGCTTAAACTGTGTTCTGATGTCATTTTCCACTGGTGTAAAATACTTTGGATTTTGCCAATAACCAAAATAATAGTTGCCATTATCTGAATAATCTAATACTTTTTGATCATAATTATAGTATTGTTTTTCAAAAATTACTTTTTTCCTAGTTGCGAAATGTGACCAGTATAATTTGGCGACAAAGCTCATTGGAGATGTCCATGCCATGCCTATTGGAATATCGTCAACGGAGCACGGAGAAATTTCAAAAGCGAATTTAGATAATGCATATTTTCGACCATATTTATCGTTTTTAAAGCCATTTGAATAATCATAAACTGATGAATGTCCGCTCTCTATTGACAGTCGATACCCAAACGAGTATTCAAACAACTGATTCCCAAGTCCACCCATCAATCGTATAATATTCTTTTTATATACTTTATTATTCGTTATCATTATGTGATCTTTTAATGCCATAGAAACTCTTAAAGAGATTAATAATCTATATCGAATTTCAAAAAATATATCTATATGTCGATTAACGGCCTCAAGAACATGTTACTTCAAATCTAATATTCAATATTTTGTACCACTAGTGTCCCAACGTTTAGCTGAACAATAACAGCTGCTTAGAGTCGCCAGCTTGCTCGGCTATGCAATTAACATTCGTAAGTGCTTGTAATATTGGCAGATGTTCAAATATGGTCACGCTTAAAA
>WBUQ01000069.1 GCA_008933635.1 Desulfobulbaceae bacterium
ACATCCAGGTCATCACCCGGGCGATCATCGTCGACCACAGCGGCCTGCCCGGCATGTTCAGGACCGGCTTGCAGGCCGGCAAGCAGATGTTCTACCGGCAGATCGAGCACGGGGTGACGATCCTCGCCACCGGCGCCCTGCCGAACCGCCCCGCCCAGTACCTGCTCGACGAATGTCCCCAGGTGTCGACCCAGCTCGAGCTGCAGGAGATGATTGAGGAGAAGGCCGGCATCGTCCAGACCTGGAACAACGTGGTGATGATCCAGTGCGTCGGTTCGCGGACCCCGGACAACCCCAACTGTTCGCGGATCTGCTGCCAGACCGCGGTCAAGAATGCCCTGCGGCTGCTCGAGATCAACCCCGGGGCCCGGATCTTCGTGCTCTACCGCGACATGCGGACCTACGGTTTCCAGGAGGAGTACTACCAGAAGGCCCGCGAACTCGGCGTCATCTTCGTCCGCTACAGCAGTGACGCCCCGCCGCAGGTTAACGCCGCAGGCAATGCCGTCGAGGTCAGTTTCACCGACCCCGTCCTGGGCCGGCGTGTCACCGTCTGCGCCGATCGCCTCTGCCTCAGCACCGGCCTGGTGGCCGATCGGGACGGCAGCGAGGAGCTGGCGATGACCTTCAAGATCCCGCACACCGACGACGGCTACTTCCTCGAGGATCACGTCAAGCTCAGGCCGGTGGACCTGCCGGTGCCGGGTTTCTTCGTCGCCGGATGCGCCCACGGGCCGAAGACCATCCGCGAGAGCGTCGCCCAGGCCCTGGCCGTCTCGTCCCGGGCGATGACGATGCTGGCCCGGGACACCATCGACCTCGGGGCCAGGGCGGCCCGGGTCGACCGCGACCGCTGCGCCGCCTGCCTGATCTGCGTCAGGGCCTGCCCCTTCGGCATCCCCTACATCAACGCCGACGGCTATTCGGAAATCGACCCGGCCAAGTGCCACGGCTGCGGCGTCTGCGCCGCCGCCTGTCCCGCCAAGGCCATCCAGCTGATGCAGTTCGAGGATGACCGGATCATGGCCAAACTGGAAGAACTCTTTGAGAGGAACATCGCATAATGGACAACTTCGAACCGGTCATCGTGGCCTTCTGCTGCCACTACTGCGCCTATACCGCCGCCGACATGGCAGGGAGCCAGCGGCTGTCCTATCCCCCCAATGTCAAGGTTGTCCGGGTCCCCTGCTCGGGCAAGGTCGACGCCATGCACATCGTCAAGGCCTTCGAGAAAGGCGCCGACGGCGTCTATGTCGCCGGCTGCCTCGAGGGGGACTGCCACTTCAAGAACGGCAACAGCAAGGCCGCCCGCATGGTGGCCTATGTCAGCAAATACATGGAGGAAATCGGCATTGAGCCGGAACGCCTGGCGATGGTGACGATGTCCGCCGGCATGGGGTACCGTTTCGCCCAGGTGGCGACCGAGATGACCGAGAAGATCCGCCGGATGGGGCCGAGCCCGATTCACGCCGCCATCGCAACGGGGAAAGCGGCCTGACGGATTTCCCGGTAATTATCGCAAGAGGAGAGCACACGACAATGATCACGGCTGAACGTAAACCACTGGAAGAACTCATTGATTATATCCGTCCCTTCCGCCGCCTGCTGCTGGTCGGCTGCAACGAATGCGTGACGGTCTGCGCCGCCGGCGGCCGCAAGGAGGTCGGTCTGCTCGCCTCCGGCCTGCAGATGGCCCTGCTCAAGGCCGGGGCCAGCATCGAGGTGCGGGAGCATACGCTGGAGCGGCAGTGCGACCCGGAGTATGTCGAGGAACTGGTGCCGATGATCGATGGCGTCGACGCGGTTATGTCGATGGCCTGCGGCTGCGGCGTCCAGGAAGTGGCCCGGCGCTTTAAGGACAAGCCGGTCTTTCCGGCCCTGAACACCAAGTTCATGGGGGCCTCGGAGCGGCAGGGCGTGTGGGCCGAGCGCTGCCAGGGCTGCGGCGACTGCCTGCTCGGCAAAACCGGCGGCATCTGCCCGATCGCCCGCTGCGCCAAGCAGCTGATGAACGGCCCCTGCGGCGGTTCCACCGGCGGCCACTGCGAGATCGGCGACGATGTCGACTGCGCCTGGGCCCTGATCTGGGAGCGGCTGAAGGCCCTGGGCCTGCAGGAAAATTACGTGGAGATCACCCCGGCCAAGGACTGGCGGTCCGGCGGGGGCGGTGGTCCGAGAAAGATAATCAGAGAGGATCTGGCAGAATGAAAACCGAAAGCAAACTGGAAAAGGTGCTGGCCGCCGGCCACCTGGCGGTGACCTCCGAATGCGGTCCGCCGCGCGGGGCGATGCCCGACAAGGTGCGGGAGAAGGGCAAATATCTCGAGGGCGTCGTCGACGGCGTCAACGTCACCGACAACCAGACGGCGATGGTGCGGATGTCGAGCCTGGCCGCCTCGGTGATCCTCAAGCAGGAGGGGCACAATCCCCTGCTGCAGATGGTCAGCCGCGACCGCAACCGCCTGGCGATGCAGGCCGACATCATCGGCGCCTATTCGCTGGGCATCGACACCATGCTCTGCCTGTCGGGCGATCACACCAAGTTCGGCGATCATCCGATGGCCGCCAACGTTCATGACATCGACTCGATCCAGATGATCCAGATGGTCAAACGGATGCGCGACGAGGGCCTGTTCCAGGGCGGGGCCGAGATCAAGAGCCCGCCGAAGATGTTCATCGGCGCCGCCGCCAACCCCTTTGCCGATCCCTTCGAGCTGCGGGTGCTGCGGCTGGCCAAGAAGATCGCCGCCGGCGCCGATTTCATCCAGACCCAGTGCATCTTCAACGTCGACAAGTTCGAGCTGTGGATGGAAGGGGTGCGGGCGATGGGCCTGCACAAGAAGTGCTACATCCTCGCCGGCGTCACCCCGATCAAGTCGGTGGGGGCGGCCCGCTACATGAAGAACAAGGTGCCGGGCATGGACGTGCCCCAGGACATCGTCGACCGGATGGCGGCCCAGCCGAAGGAGAAGCAGCCGGAGGAGGGCATCAGCATCTGCGTCGAGACCATCGAGCGGCTGAAGAAGGTCGAGGGTGTGGCCGGATTCCATATCATGGCCATCGACTGGGAAGAGAAGGTTGGGGAAATCGTCGAGAGGGCGGGGCTTCTGCCCAGACCTGTCGTGTGATCGCATTCGCGGTATAATCAGAAGAACTGAGGAGGATAAAGGGCATGAGTGACAAGAAACTCATACTGGTGGTGGATGACGACACGGATCTGGTCGAGATGGTGGCGATGAAGCTGGAGAGCAGGGGCTTCCGGGTCGGCAAGGCCTACGACGGCGTCGAGGCGATGTCCAGGATCAGGGAGGAGCGGCCGGCGCTGGTCATCCTCGACGTGATGATGCCGCGCAAGGACGGCTATACCCTGTGCAACGAGCTGAAGACGTCCGAGGAGTACAAGGGCATCGTGGTCGTCCTGCTGACCGCGGTGACCGATGCGATCTCCTCCACCAACTATACCCATATGGGCGGCAAGACCACCCTGGCCGATGATTTCGTGCCGAAGCCGATCGATATGGACAAGCTGGTGGAGATCGTCGAGGACAGCCTGTAAGTCAGAGGAGATTCTCCGTTCGTTGTCACTCCCGCGAAGGCGAAAGTCCAGTGAAAGCAGATGACTGGATGCCCGCCTGCGCGGGCATGACGGCAGGATGGGTGAGTTTCTGCTGAGAAAATGCGGCGATCTCCCGGTTTCCGGGGGATCGCCTTCTTCCTTCGGGTCGGTAACCAGTGGACAGCAATCTGTTGGCAGAAGAGCAGCGCATCGCCATCGGCGGGATCAGGTTCAGCGTCGAACTCGTCCACTACCGCCACCGTCAGCTTTCCCCCGATGACCGGTCGCTGGCCGACCTGCTCCACCTTGTCGCCGGGCGCCGGATCAACCTGCCGTTCTTCTGCTCAGGCCGCACGGACGGGCTCGCCACCAGCAGTTTCTGCGTGGCTGCGGCCGACGCCCTGGAGGTGGACGCGACACTGGCGGCGATGGATGGCGGGCGGGGTGCCGGCGATGCGCCTCCCCTGGCCGGGCGGCTGGCGAAGACCGAGCGGGTCGGCACCCTGACTATCTTTCCGCATCGGCACAGTCCGGCCCTCCTCGGCCGGGTGATCGTCTCCCTCGCCGGAGCGCAGATTGCCATCCACAGCCTCTGCACCTCGATTTCCGCGCTGTCTCTCAACATCGACTTCGACCTGCTCGAGCGGGCCGCGGCGACCCTGCAGCCCGTTGTCAGCCTGCCGGAGCACCACGCCCCTTTCCGGCCGGAGTTCGCCATCCGCCAGATCGAACGCTGAGCGCAGCCATCTTCCGGGGAACCAATGGAGACAATCGCGGTATACTGGGAGCCGAAGATCCGGGTCTACGGTGTCAGCACCTTCGCCGGGCTGTCTCTCTACACCCTGATCTTTCCCGCCGGACAGCTGGCGCACTGGGGCGGTCTGATCGCCTCGCTCGCGGAAGCCGGCACGGGGTTCAGGCTGGTCAACCAGCAGGTGCAGGCGACCGGCGAGATCATCCTGCAGCTGCTGCTGCAGCCGGACGAGCGGCACCGGGAGATCGGCCGGATCATCGCCGGGGGATGCGAAAATGGCCGGGCAGGCATCTGCCGGTTGCAATCCCCGGTGGATCTGGTCTATATGCACGGACCGCATTTTCAGGACCGGTACGGCATCGCCGAGGCGGCGATCACCCCGCTGACGAAGGCGGAGATACCGCTGCTCGCCGCCGGCTGCACGGGGACCAGCATCTACCTGGTCGTCCCGGAAGGCTGCGCGGGGAAGGCGGTGGCCTGTCTCGGCGCCACCTTCGTCCTCGACGGCGGTGGCGGAAGACGAAGTGGAGGGGCTGACGACGATGAGAAATAGCGCACTGCAAACAGGCCGGGGGCAGGGAATGCCCAGGCCCGGGCCGGAAGGCAATGGCCATGATTGACCAGGAAATCGACTGGCGCCTGCGGGTCTTCGACTCGCTGTCCTACCCGACGGTCATCCTCCAGCCGGACCGGACGATCATCGCCGTCAACCGCCGGTACCTGGAGAAGGTGGGGGTCGAGGAGGACGCGATCATCGGCCGCTCCTGCCGGGAGGTCAACCTCGCCTACTATCCCGGCCAGGATTTCCCCTGCGCCAACAACCAGGAGTGCCCGCTGGGACGCGCGATCGCCACCCGCAGCGGCCAGTCGGTGCTGCTCAAGTGCCACGATGTCTATGGCGAGGAGGGCTGGGAGGAGCGGGTGTTCTCGCCGATCCTCGGCGCCGACGGCCAGGTCGACTACATCGTCGAGAGCATCCGCGACGTGACCCGGGTCAAGAACCTGGAGAAGATGTACAGCGGGGTCCGGGAGCTGATCGACAAGGTGGTCCAGACCTCGGTCTCCGGCATCATCGCCGCCGACCGCCAGGGTCGGATCATCCTGATGAACAGGGCTGCGGAAGAGCTTTTCGGCTACTCCGCCTACGCCGCCGAGAATGTCAACATCGAGGACTACTATCCGCCCGGGGTGGCCCGGGACATCATGCGGATGCTGCGCAGCGAGGAGATCGGCGAGAAGGGCAAGCTGCCGATCACCCGGGTGACGATCCGCCGCAAGGACGGCACCGAGGTGCCGGTGGAGATGACCGCCGTCATCATCTACGAGGACGGCCGGGAGGCGGCGACGGCCGGCATCTTCAACGATCTGCGGGAAAAGCTCGAAGTCGAGCGGCAGCTGAAGGAGGCCCACGCCCAGCTGAACCAGTCGGAGAAGCTGGCTTCTCTCGGCCGCCTGGCGGCCGGCGTGGCCCACGAGATCAACAACCCGCTGACCAGCATCCTGCTCTACGCCAGCCTAATGCGCGAAAAGCTGGAGAAGGAACACCCGCTGGAACAGAACATCAGGTACATCATCGAGGACACCGAGCGCTGCAAGGAGATCGTCAAGAATCTGCTCGCCTACAGCCGGCAGTCGAACCCGGCCAGGCAGTACTTCCGGATCGACGAGGTCGTCGGCGAGAGCCTGCGCCTGATCCGCGACCAGAAGCTCTTCCTCCACATCAGGGTGGTGGAGGACATCGCGGCGGAGCCGGTGCTGGTGCATGCCGACAAGAACCAGCTCTGCCAGGTCATGATCAACCTGATCATCAACGCCGTCGACGCGATGGAGGGCAAGGGAACCCTGACCCTGCGCAGCTTTGCCGACCGGGAGAACCGCCGGGCCGTCCTCGAGGTCAGCGACACCGGCGGCGGCATCCCGGACGAGAACCTGTCGAAGATCTTCGACCCCTTCTTTTCCACCAAGGAAGTCGGCAAAGGGACCGGCCTGGGGCTGAGCATGGCCTATGGCATCCTGGAAGAAAACCACGGCCGGATCTTCGTCAGGGATACCGGGCCGTCAGGGACGACGTTCGCCCTCGAACTGCCGCTGGTGCCGATGTCGGATTTGATCCTCTTTGACTCGATTGGTTAGCTGGAGAAGACGATGAGCAGCTGTGTTGACAAGGGAGAAAGACCGCGGATCCTGGTCGTCGACGACGAGACGCGGATCCGCGAGGCCTGCCGCATGGTCCTCGAGGAGATGGGGAACGACGTGGTGCTGGCCGCCGATGGCGAGCAGGGGCTGACGCTGATCCGGGAGCGGCATTTCGACATCATCCTGGTCGACTTGATGATGCCGGTGCTGTCCGGTTTCGACGTGCTGTCGGAGGTCCGGTTTCAGCATCCCGATACGGTGGTGATCGTCATCACCGGCTACGCCACCGTCGAGCATTCGGTGGAGGCGATGAAGCGGGGGGCCTTCGACTTCATCCCCAAGCCGTTCACCCCGGACCAGCTGCGCGGCGTCGTCGCCAAGTCGCTCAAATACACCCGGGCCCTGCAGGACATCGCCGACAGCCGGTCCCGCCTGCGGGTGATGGTCAACCGCCTGATGGACGGGGTGATGACCACTGACAGCGAGGGCCGGATCGTCCTCGCCAACCCGGCCTTCCTGCACATGATCGGCCTGTACGGCGAGGAGGTGGTGGGGCGCCGGGTCGAGGAGGTCATCTTCGAGGAGAAGATGCGGCGGATGATCGACGAGGCACTGGCGATGCCGCCCGACACCTTTACCGAGCTGGTGCAGGAGACCGGCATCGAGGAGCGGGACGGGCAGCCGGAGAGGATCCTCGGCGTCCGTTGCGCCCCGTTCCGGGGCCGGAGCGGCGCCAATATCGGCACCATCACCGTCCTCCACGACATCACCGCCAGCAAGAAGATCGAGCGGATGAAGTCGGACTTCGTGTCGATGGTCTCCCATGAGATCCGCGGGCCGATGAATTCCCTGCTGATGCAGATCCAGGTCATCCTCGACGGCCTGGCCGGCGAGGTCACCGACAAGCAGCGCGAGATCCTCGAGCGGGCCTCCGGCAAGATCAAGAACCTGACCAGCATGGTCTCCGAACTGCTCGACCTGGCCCGGATCGAGGCCGGCCTGATCGCGGGCGAGAGGGAGGAGATGGATATCCGCAGGCTGCTGGAGGAGCAGGTCGCCTTCCACCTCCCCGCCGCCACGGCCGCAGGGATCGGGATGCGGCTGGAGGTTCTGCCTGCGCTGCCGAAGATCCCGGCCAACCCGCAGGGGATGGAGGAGGTCTTCACCAACCTGATCACCAACGCCATCAAGTACTCGCCGCCGGACAGCACGATCACCCTGTCGGCGGCCACCGAAGGCGAGTATCTGGCGGTGACCGTCCGCGATACCGGCTTCGGCATCCCGGAGGAGGACCTCGAGGAAATCTTCACCCGCTTCTACCGGGTCAAGGACAGCAACACCCGGGAGATCCACGGCACCGGCCTCGGCCTGGCCATCGTCAAGAGCATCGTCAACGCCCATCACGGCAGCATCAAGGTGGAGAGCAAGCCGGGCCAGGGCAGTGCCTTCACCGTCTCCCTGCCGATCAACGGCTCCTGATCCAGCCTCGCCTGGCGCCGCCTGTGGGCGGCGGGAAAAACGCCGCGCGACCTTGCCGCCGCCTGCCGCCTCGGGTATGCTCATGGGTGAACCGCCGCGCCGGGAGGTTGCGGCCGGCATCCATCACCCTTGACCTCAGCAGGGAGACATCCCATGACAGCGAACACGCCGATGAGTGGGATTGCGGCAGGCCTGGCCGCCGGGGACCTGATCCTGCTCGACGGGGCGACGGGCACCGAGCTGCAGCGGCGGGGGGCGCCGATGCACAGCGAGGCCTGGTGCGCCACCGCCACCCTGACCGACCCCGACATCCTGCTGGCCGTCCACCGCGACTATATCCTGGCCGGCGCCGACATCGTCACCACCAATACCTTTTCCACCAACCGCTTCATGCTCGAGGCCGCAGGACTCGGTCCCCGGCTGCCGGAGATCAACCGCCGGGCGGTGGAGATCGCCCTTCAGGCGCGGGAGATCGCGGCGGCCGGCAGGCCAGTGGCGGTCGCCGGCTCGATCTCGCACCAGGTGCCGGTGGTGCCGGGCAGCGATTTCCGCGATCCGGCAGCCGTCCCCGACCGGGCGACGGCCCTTGCCGTTTTTAAAGAGATAGCGGAAATCCTTGCCGATGCCGGCGTCGATATGATCCTGCTGGAGATGATGTCGGACCCGGACCTGGCCCTGCCGGCCATCGAGGCCGCCCGCGCCACCGGCCTGCCCGTCTGGGTCGGCCTCAGTGCCCGGCTGGAGGAGGGCGGCCGGCTGGTCTCCTATCACCGGCGGGAGATGCTCTTTGTCGAGGCGGCCGAAATCATCATCGCCGCCGGCGGCGGCAGCGCCTACGGCATCATGCACACCGCCATCCCGGCCGTCGGTCCCTGCCTGGAGATCATCCGCCGCCACTGGCCCGGCCCGCTGCTGGCCTACCCCGACAGCGGCCATTTCCGCATGCCGGAATGGGTCTTCGAGGATATCGTCACCCCCTCCGCCTTTGCCGAAATCGCCAGACAGTGGCAAAAAGTCTTCGGAGTCGCTATAGTAGGCGGCTGCTGCGGGCTCGGACTCGACCATATCCGGGAACTGGCCCGGCTGCGGGGTGAACGGCTCCCTTGAATATCTGGGTATGCGTGACTCCCGCGCAGGCGTGTGTCCGGGTTGACCGGATCAAGCTGCTGCTCGACGAGTGCGGCATGATGAATCAGGACCGCCCCGGAAGAGACGGGCGGCGGGAGGTGCGAGATGGCTGGGGAGAAATTTCTGCAGGTTCCGGGGTGGCTGAAGGAGTTCCTTGCCGATCCGTTTCAGCGCTGGCTGGCCGTCGGCCTGGTGCTCGCCGCCGTATTCATGTCCGTCCAGGAATACCGACAGAAGCAGCAGCTGCCGACGCAGGAGAAACAGATCTCGTTCTTTTTCCATCCCCAGTGTCCGCATTGCCGCGAGCAGAAGAAATTCATCCCCTACATGCAGGAGAAGTACCCGGAACTGCACTGGGTCTTCTACGACACCTCGCAATCGCAGAACGTCGAGTTGCTGACCTCGATGCTGGCCGAAAAAGGCAAGCCGACCGCAAATATCGGGGTGCCGATGACCTTTATCGGTCCCTATGTCATCTCCGGCTTCAAATCGGTCGAAACAACCGGGGTGCGGATCGAGAAGGCCATCCGGGCAAGCATCAATAACGATCCTTCTCTCTACCCGGCGGAGGAACGCGGGGGCGGAGAAGAGGAGAGTGTCGACCTGCCCTTTATCGGCAAGATCAAGGTTGCCGACTATTCGCTGCCGGCGCTGGCGGTCATCATCGGCCTGGTGGACGGCTTCAACCCCTGCGCGATGTGGGTGCTGGTCTACCTGATCTCGCTGATCATGAGCATCAACGACCGGCGCAAGGTCTGGCTGCTGGTCGGCACCTTCGTAATGGCATCCGGCATCCTCTATTTCCTGTTCATGACCGCCTGGCTCAACGTCTTTCTGTTCATGGGCTACCTGCGCTCGCTGACCCTGGTGATCGGCCTGGTGGCGTTGGGGGCCGGTATTCTCAGCGTGCGGGAATTCATCCGCGACAAGGGGCAGGTGACCTGCAAGATCGGCGACGCCGACTCCAAGAAGCAGACCATGGGGCGGATCGAGCGGATCGTCAACTCGCCGCTGACCGTGTTCTCGGTATTCAGCATCATCGTCCTGGCCTTCATCATCAACTCGATCGAGTTTGCCTGTTCCGCCGCCCTGCCGGCGATCTTCACCCACACCCTGTCGCTGAGGAACCTGCCGACCATCGAGTATTACGGCTATATCCTGCTCTACGATCTGTTCTTCATGCTCGACGACATGGTGATCTTCAGCCTGGCGGTGCTTGCTCTCGACACCACCGTCGGCACCCGCTATGCCGGCTACTGCAAGATCATCGGCGGGGCGGTGCTGATCGGCCTGGGCAGCGTGATGGCCTTCTGGCCGGAGCTGCTGCGCTGAAAGGCGGCACAAGGCCCACGGGCACACTGTTCAACCTGTCATCCCCACATGGATGAATCATGGATATAACATCCAAGGCCGACGCGCAGCGCCGGGCCGACCAGATCGCCGCATTCCGGGCCGAGCTGACGATCATCGAGGCGGAGAAGATCCTCCTGCTCAGCGACAGCCAGCGGACGGCCGTCGCCGGCTATCATCAGGGGTGCCTTGCGCGGCTGACCTCCGCCTTCGACGTCGATGCCAGCCGCCGCGACAAGCAGCTCAGCCTCGGCATGAAGATCACCTCCTTTCTCGGCGCACTGGGCCTTGCCGCCAGCGTCTTCTTCCTCTTCTACCAGTTCTGGGGCGGCTTCTCGACCGCTGTCCAGACCAGCATCCTGGTCGCCGCCCCGGTCATCGGCCTGGCCGTTACGATGCTGGTCTCCCTGCGGGAAAAGACGGGGTATTTCAGCAAGCTGGCCGGCCTGGTGACGCTCGCCTGCTTCGTCCTCAACCTGTCGATGCTGGGCCAGATCTTCAACATCGCCCCGTCGCCGAACGCCTTCCTGGTGTGGGCGGCCTTCGCCTTCCTGCTGGCCTATGCCGCCGACGCCAGGCTGCTGCTGGCTTTCGGCATCATCGCCTTCGCCGCCTTCCTGTCGGCCCGGACCGGCACCTGGAGCGGCTGCTACTGGCTGCACTTCGGCGAGCGGCCGGAAAATTTCTTCCCGGCGGCCCTGCTGCTGTTCGCCGCCTCCTGGCTGCCGCACCGCCGCTATTTCGGTTTCGCCGCCATCTACCGGGTCTTCGCGCTGCTGCTGGCCCTGATCCCGGTCCTGATCCTCGCCAACTGGGGCCGGATCAGCTACCTCGACCTCGACGCGGCGACGATCGAGAACATCTACCAGGTCGCCGGCTTCGTCCTCAGCGCCGCCGCCATCTGGCTGGGCATCAGGATCGCTGCGCCGGACCTGGTCAACACCGGCAATGTCTTCTTCACCATCTTCCTCTACACCAAGTTCTACGACTGGTGGTGGGACTGGATGCCCAAATACCTGTTCTTCCTGCTTATCGGTTTGACGGCGATCGTGATGCTACTGGTGCTGAAGCGATTGCGGGATCTCGGGGAACATCGGTCGCAGGAGGTGCCGCGATGAGGACCATGACTGCGCGCGGGCTGTTCGGCCTGGCCCTCGCCGTACTGCTGGCGGCCAATATCGTCGTCCTGGCCGGCGTTGCCGCCAACCGCCGGGGAGAGCCGGAAGCGACGCTGGTGCTGAGCGAGCGGGAACTGCAGCTGCCCTACCGAACGCACCGGGAGAACAGCGGCCTGGCCCTGCAGATGATCTGGCGGACCCTGCCGCGGGAGAGGGAAGATGACGGCTACTCCTACGACAGCCGGTCACCGGCCTGGCTGGATGCCGATAAACTGCGGGAACTGGGCTTTGACCCTGCGGACTACGTTGATGATCAGGCGAAGGTCGGCCGCTTCAAGGAGCCGATCCCCCGGCAAGTCCTGACCGTCCTCGAAAACGACGGCGAGGCCCACCGGGAGGCGATCCGGCGGGCGGAGGCGGCGTTGGCCGCGGACGAGGCGCGCTGGCGGGCAAAGCCTGATGACAAGCTGCTCAAGGAGAGGTTCGACGAGGCGGCAAAGCGGCTGAAGCGGGAGCGGATCACCGCCTCCCGCCTCTTTGCGGTGGATGCCGGCCTCGACATGGCTTCGCTGAGGGCGCAATACAGCGACCGGACGCGCTTCCTGATCGTCCGCGGGCAGATCAAGCCGTACCACCGTCCTGCCGGCAGGAGCGATGCGGGCGGCTACCTCACCGGCCTGGCGATCGAAAACATCCACGTGCCGCTGCACCAGCGCCAGGTCTTCGATGCCTTGCAGGCGCAGGACCAGTCCCGCCGAGACGAGTTCGCCGCACCGCGCTACGAGGTCGAACTGGCCTGGGGCCGTCGGCTGGAACCGTGGATTGTGGAGGCGGCAGCGTTGGCCGGACAGTAGTTGGTGTGTGGCTGAACTGCGGCGGAGGCGGCGGAGGGAATGGTTTTTACAGGCACGTATCTCCGCAATTCCGGAAAAAAACAATGGATCCATCCGGAATAGCGGCATCCGCAATTATATTTACAATATCAATAACATATCTGCAATTATCGCTTTCCTCTAGAAGTCTGCCAGGCACAAAAAGGTAGGGTATCTACCGGGTATCCAAGAGCAATTCTCAGATGTCTGCCCGACGTCGCTGTCGGAATGTTCATAATTCCGGAAATTCGCTGATCCGAGCCGCGGCTGCTCCGCAGTTCCGGCGGATGGGAGCGTGGTTTACAGGTACGCCTTTGATATCAAGATGTTGCTTCCATGCAGAGGATCTGTCAGTGGGATTCGCAATGCTATTTCCTGTCTGGTGCTGATTTTGCAGGCTTATGACAAAAATGCGAGGTCAATCTGCCTGTGCAGATGAGAATATGGTTTGAACAGGTAACGTTGAAAGCAGGGGGAAATATGAAAAAGAGACTCTTGGCTGCATTGGCGACCGGATTGCTGGTAGTAGGGTTGGGGGGGGTAGCGCAGGCGAATCCGAGCTTACAACTGGATATTGCTGGAGGTGTATATGATCCGGTTACTCAAACTGTTATAGCATCTGATACCAACTTCACTCTATATGCATTTTTGATACCCGATGATAAGGCATTATTGACAGATACATACTATATCTCCGCGGCCATAATCCCAAAGCTCAATGTTGATGATGATGGTGATTACGGCTCTTTTGTATTTGATGGAAACGTTATAGATGTGACTGATGATATGGTATATGGCCGTCCGCCTATAAGCACATACACAACAACAACCCCATCACTTGATTTAAAGGTTCATAGCGTCTTTGATACTTATTTCACCGAGTTCTCCTTTAAATTTGATCCATCTTATGATTTCGCTCCGTACAATACTGAAGATTCTACAGGTATGGTACCAACTGTGGATACGGGAAATGGCATGTATTATGTTGCCTTCGACGTAGACACATCATTTTTCAGCTATCCTTACGTGGTTCATTTTGACCTCTACAATGTCAAAACGGGCAGTAAAGGCATAGAAATAAATCAAGTTGCTCCTTTTTCCCACGACGCGCAAAGTGCCCCCGTCCCCGAGCCTGCCACCATGCTGCTGTTCGGTACCGGCCTTGCCGGTCTGGCCGGTGTAGCCCGGAGGAGAAACAAAAAGAACGCGTAACTTCCGATCGAATTGGGGGGGTAAGGGCAGGATCGACCATTGCGGTCGATCCTGCCTTTTTTGTTGTGGGTGCACACGCAGCCCATCAACCCGTCATGCCGGCAGCGGTCGGATTCTGCTGCCGCGCTCCTTCTCTCCACTCTCGTCCGCGTTTCAATAGCTTCAATCAGCGGTGCTCGACCATGATCAGGTTCTCGGTGGCGAATCCCAGCGCCGCCGCCCGGGTGATCAGGCGGTCCCGCAGTTCAGGGTCGATCTCCGGCTCCCGCGCCAGCAGCCACAGGTATGAGGTATCGGGGCCGGAGACCAGCGCGTAGCGGTAGTGCTCGCGGTCGAGGGCGAAGATCACGTACGAGCCGTAGAAGGGGCCGAAGAAGGAGACCTTCAGGTAGCCCCGGTCTTTTCCCTCGACGAAATAGGCCCTGCCCTCCGCCTGCCGCCACGAGCCCTTTGCCGCCGACCAGCCGCGGTTGATGACCCGGACGCCGCCGTCCTCGCGCAGACTGTACTCGGCGGTGACCCGGCTCAGCCCCCGCTCGAAGCTGTGGTCGAGGCGGGCGATCTCATACCACCGGCCCAGATAGCGTTCGAGCTCGAAATTGTCGATCGGTGTAACCCCTTTGGGGATGCCGACGCAGCCGGTCAGCAGCGAGAGCAGCAGCAGCGGGAGACGTTTCAGCATTCTGGTCATCCTGTATGGTGATGCAGCGTCGCCGCTGCGTTGTGGGGGAGCGTTTCCCCCTGGACGACGCAGACCTCGTCCACTGTCAGCGCCTCGCACAGGCGGTCGATGGCGGCGTACTCCCCGGCGAAGTCCTCCCGGAAGGCGTTCCAGGCCGCCTGCGAGGTCCAGCTGTCGATGGTGACGAAGACGTTATTATGATCGCGGCTCTGCACCAGCTCGGTCGAGAGGTAGCCCTCCGCCCTGCGGAACAGCTCGACCCAGACCCCTTCCGGGCCATAGGCGCGGACAAAATCCGGCACCCTGCCGGCGGCCACGGTGAATTTCCAGATGGCGACAAAGGGCATGGGCCGCCTCACTCCGTCTGTTTCAGCTTTTTGCCGGCGCTCCAGGCCCGGCCGACCTGCTCCCCGACTCCCCAGTAGCCGTTGTCCGGCATGGTCAGGGTGAAGGGCCTGATCTTTGCGATGTCGGGCTTGCCGTCGGTGAGATAACGCTGTTCCGAGAAGGCCTCGACGATCTCGCCGATATAGAAGGTGTTAAACGGCAGCTTGACCGTTTCATGCAGCCGGCAGGCCATCGACAGCGGGCACTCCCGGATCAGCGGCGCCGCCTGCAGTTCGCCGTAGTGGACGTCGAAAACCCCCGACTTGTCGGTCTTGCCGCCGCTCACCAGGCCGCAGTAGTCGGTCTTCTCCAGCAGCGGGATGCCGGGGATGTTGACGCTGAACTCCCGCCGCTCCTCGATTCCGCGGTTGGTGAAGTGTGGCCCCAGGGCGATGCCGATCATCGGCGGTTTGAAATTGACCCGCGTAACCCAGCCCACCGCCATGAAGTTGACGCGGCCGTCCACCACCGAACCGACGATGACCATCGGCATCGGGTAGACGAAGGCGTTGGTGTCGATGTTGATCTTCTCCATCAGTGCAGCCCTCCCGGTTTCCCTGAAGTGGTTTTTTTTGTCTGTTGTGCCCGTGCCTTGCCGGACTTCCACGGTTTGAAGATCGAGATGAAGACGACGATCGCCAGCGCCAGGGTCTGGACGGCGCCGAAGATCAGGTTCATCCGCTCGTTGTAGCGGTATGCCGGATCGGCGAGGGCCTCGAGGCCGATGGCACCGGAGATCTCCATCATCGCGGTCTCCCACGGGCCGAGGAAGAAGGTGCCGAAGAGGATGGCCGCGACGGTGACGATCCACTTGCAGACCAGCCAAGGGTGCCGGAAAAACCCCCAGTGGCTCAGCGACGAGTAGAGAAGGCCGGTGAGCAGGCAGCCGAAGGCCCCCGGGACGACCACCACCGCCATGTCGACATGGTGGATGCTGCGGTTGATGCCGTAGAGGACGCCGCCGTCGGTGACGCCTGATTTCAGGAAGAAGAGGAGCAGCAGGGACACGGCCCCGCCCAGCCAACAGGCGACCGCGATCAGGTGGAACCCTTTGAGCCAGCGCAGTCCCCGCGCCTTCAGTTGCAGCATGATTGTTCCCCTCGGTTGCCGGCGTGGCCTGGCCGCCTTCCGGAACGGTTGCGGTTGTCCTTCACCCCTGCCGCGGTTCGTCTGCCCCGATCCTCTGGCTGTCGGCAAGAGGGCTCCATGGGGCCTGCTCCGGCACGGGCCGGGCGAACCATCGCTCCCGCAGCCGGTGCGAGATCCCCAGCAGCGGCTCCTCGACCAGCCGCCAGGCGAGCCAGCCGAACCCGGCGACGGCCAGCAGCATGCACGGCAGCACCAGGGCGTTGTCCAGCAGGCTGTCCGCCGTGGCGAAGGTGCCGCGCCAGATGCGGCCGACTGCCGCCAGCACGAGGATATGGGACAGATACACGGTATAGGAGATGTTGCCGAAAAACAAGAGGGTCTTCGGCGTCCGCACGAGCCTCGCCCGTTCCGCCGCGGCGGCGGCGTAGACCAGCAGGCTGAAGAGCGTGCCGACGGTGACGGCCCGCAGCAGGCCCTGGTCGTCGAGAATGCCATAATGTTGGACGGCCGCCATCCCCGCCGCGACGAGCAGGGCTGACACCGGCAGGGTCATCGCCCGGCTGCCGGCCGGCCGCTGCCGGTACAGCAGGACCGCCGCCAGGGCGCCGCCGATGAACTCGAGGGTGTAGGGGTGGAGGACGATCCTCGCCACGCCGGGCTGCTGCAGCGGCGGGTAGAGGGTGTTGGCCAGCACCACCGCCGCCCCCCAGGTCAGCAGCAGCGGCAGCAGCAGGCGCTCCCGGAACTGCAGCAGGACCGCGAACACCAGGTAGAACCACAGCTCGTGGATCAGCGACCAGGCCACCATCACCAGCGGCAGCCGGGCGTCGGGGAAGAGGAAGAACGAGGTCAGCAGGTCGACCTGGCTGCCCTGGGTCGAGTTCACCCAGCCGGGCCTGACCAGCAGGACGGCGGCGGTGAGGAAATAGTAGAACCAGTAGGTCGGGTAGATCCGCGAAAAGCGGCCCCAGAGGAAGCGGCCGGTCTCGCCGCTGGCGAAGCGGCCGCGGGTGACGGTCACCATCACGAAGCCGCTGATGGCAAAAAACAGGTCGACCCCCGCCTGGCCGATGGTCAGCAGCCCCGGCAGCAGCAGGTCGCCGCCGCTGTACTTTTGTTCGACGGTCATCGCGTGGAAGGCCACCACGCCGAGGACGGCGATGCCCCGCAGGGCCTGGATCGATTCGAGTTTCTTCATGAATTCGGCAGGTGCGATGAAGAGCCGGTCGGCCGCCGGGGGGTTCCGGCTGGCCGCGGCATCACCATTGAAATCGCCCGCCAGGACTTTCGCAAGGTTAATCGTCGGGTCCGGGCCGACCCGGCACGATTGTCCGACCGGTCGGTCCCTGCGCATTGGCCTGTCCATTTCGCCCATGGATAGGGTACAATCAGACGGCCGGTTATGTGCATCCGCTGCACGGCAGTGACGGATGACCGGTCCATGGCGCCGGCTGCGGACCGGCTTGACCGGTGATGACCCGGATTTTCACCCCATCATGCATGGCTACGGATATGAGGGAAAACTTCCTGCAGCACATCCACCTCCGCACCAGGATCTTCGCCGTCAGCCTGCTGCCGGTGGTCGCCCTGGTGATTGTCACCATCGTCAACTATCGCTACCTGGACGCCCTCGGCTACAGTGCCGAGAGGATAATGTCGCGGAATTACTTCAGCATCAAGGCCGCCCAGCAGGCCCGGCAGGTGCTGGAGGAGAACCGCAACCGTTTCCTGGCGTTTCTGTTCGAGCAAAAGGCCGACACGGCCCCGGAACTCGAGATCGATGCGCTGGAACGGGCCATCGCCGTCTGCCGGGAGCACATCGCCGAGAAGGGGGAGCAGCTGATCGTCGACAGCCTGGAAGAGAAGCAGCGGGCATACGGAGCCGTGGCAGGACGCGTGAGCGCCGCGCAGTCGCCGTTGCCGACCCAGGAGTTCTTCAGTCTCACCGCCAGCATCGTCGGCGATCTCAACGCCCTGGTCGACCTGAACGAGAAGGGGATGGAACTGGCCGATCTGGACACCCGCCGGCTTGCAGAGAGGGCGATGCGCCATTCGCTGGCGCTGCTCTTCGTCACCATCCTGCTGGTCAGCGCACTGAGCTACTGGCTCTCCTGGCGGGTCGCCAGGCCCATCAACAGATTGTCCCAGAGCCTTGCCGGCTACCGTCAGGGAGGGGCCTATCCCAGCCTGGAGGCAACAGGCAGCGACGAGATCGGCCTGCTGATCGAACAGTTCAATCGTCTCTTCGGCAGACTCGCCGACTACGACCAGCACAACGCCGCCATCCTCGCCGCCGAGAAACAGAAGGTGCGGCAGACCGAGGAGGCGAAATCACGGTTTGTCGCCGACCTGTCGCATCAGCTGAAGACGCCGATGACCTCCCTGGCGATGAGCATCAACCTGCTGCACGAAAAGCGCGGGGTGCTCCCGGACGACAAGGTCCAGATCCTGCTCGAGACGGCCAGGGAGGACTGCGGCAGACTGGCCGCCCTGCTCAACGAGCTGGTGAACATCTCGCGGCTGGAGGCGATGGCCAGGCCCGTCATGCGGGAACAGCTGGATGTGACCAACCTGATCCGGGAATGCCTGCGGCCCCTGGAGAAGAATGCCGAAGAAAAGGGCGTCGTGATACGGCTGGAGGTGGAACCGGAGCTGCCCCCGATCGCCCTGGACTCGCTGCGCTTTCCCTGGGTCATCACCAACCTGGTCGGCAATGCGCTGCGCTATACCGAGCGGGGCGGGGAAATCGTCATCACCGTCGGCAGGCGGCAGGGGCGCTACGTCTTCGAGTGCAGCGATACCGGCTGCGGCATAGACCCGCAGTACCTGCCGCGGATTTTCGACCGCTACAGCCAGTTTTCCGAGCGGGAAAAGCTCGGCACCATCGGCCTCGGGCTTGCCATCGTCAAGGAGATCATCGAGCAGCACGGCGGTGACATCTCGGCCCGGAGCCGTCCGGGTCAGGGTACCCTGTTCACTTTCTGGATACCGGAACAATCGGAGGAGATCGATGCCCAGAGCGCTGCTGATCGATGATGACCGCAACATCGTCCGGACCCTTGCCATTTACCTCGAGGAGAAAGGCTTCACGGTCTCCGCCGCCGGTTCGGCGCAGGAAGGGCTGCTCCGGTTCAGCGAACACCGGCCCGAGCTGGTGCTGCTGGATCTGCGGCTGCCGGACCGGAACGGACTCGAGGTCCTGCAGCGCATCGTCGCCAGCGGCATCCCGACCCAGGTCATCGTCATTACCGCCTATGCGGCTGTCGAAACCGCCGTCAGCGCGGTGAAGATGGGGGCGTTCGATTATCTGCCCAAACCGTTCGTGCCGGGCCAGCTGGACCTGCTGCTCGAAAAGATCGCCAACATGCAGGCGCTGAAGAGCGAGGTGGCTCGGCTGCGGGGCATCTTCCAGGAAGGCGATCTGCTGACGCGCAACCGGCGGATGCACAAGCTGCTGGAGATGGCCCGCCAGGCCGCCGCCTCCAGCGCCATCGTCCTGATCTGCGGTGAAAGCGGCACCGGCAAAGGCCTGCTGGCGCGCCTGCTGCACCGGTGGAGCCAGCGGGCGGGTGGGCCGTTCGTCACTGTCGACTGTGCCGGCCTGCATGAAAACCTGCTGGAGAGCGATCTGTTCGGGCATGTCAGGGGGGCGTTCACCGGGGCCTTGCGCGACAAGGTCGGGAAGCTGAGCATGGCCGAGAAGGGCAGCATCTTCCTCGACGAGGTCTCGGAGATACCCCTGCCGGTGCAGGGCAAGCTGCTGCGGTTTCTGCAGCAGCGGGAGTACGAGCGCCTGGGGGATGCCCAGACCCTGACCGTCGATACCCGCGTCATCGCGGCGACCAACCGCGATCTGGAGGAGCTGGTCCGCGACGGGATATTCCGCCAGGATCTCTACTTCAGGCTGAGGGTCGTCGAACTCCACCTGCCGCCGCTGCGGGAACGTCCGGAAGACATCCCGCTGCTGGTCGAGCATTACCTGCGCCACTTCGCCCTCCTCAACAGCAAGCCGGTCAAGGAGATCGAGGAAGAGGCGCTCCGGCTGCTGCAGGACTATCCCTGGCCGGGCAACGTGCGTGAACTGGTCAATGTCCTCGAAAGGGCGGTCATCCTGTCGTCTCAGGCGAAACTGGGGGTCGGCGATCTCCCCTCGCAGATAATCCGTTTCGAAAAGCATCAGGACCGCCAGGCGCGTCTGATCAGCCTGGCGGAGGTGGAACGGCGGCATATCGAAGAGGTCATGTTGCACACCTCTTCGCTGGAGGAGGCCGCCCGGGTGCTGGGGATAAACCTGACGACCCTGTGGCGCAAGCGCAAGCAGTACCGCCTCGACTGAGACAGTGCAAAATGCACTGCCTCAGCCGGCGATGCCGCCGGTCGGACCTCCGGGCAACCTGAACGGATGCCCTTTCCCGGCTCCCGCCCGGGGCGGATGGCGGGCGGGTTCGCAGCTCTGGAGGCCCTTCCCCCCGGCGATCAGGCGGTCTTGCCCGATGCCAGGTCGGTGCCGAAGCCTGCGGATGTTCCCTCTTTCCGCACGGCCTGCGCATCCTCCAGTGCGGCGAATGCGGCGACGCGTTTTTTGATGCGCATCAGGAAGAGGACGATGCCGCCGGCGACGAGAATGGCGAAAAAGGTGGAGATATCGGCAAAGGTGAGGGCGGACAGCCTGGACATGAACGCCTCGCCGGTGAACATCAGCCCGAAAGCGAGGCTGCCGACGGTGAGGGGCATGATGAAGGACATGTATTTTTCATCCGTCCACGCCGGCTTTCGGGGCATGCGTTCGCCGATATAGCAGATGGCAAAGATGATGATGCTGATGTCAAGAAGTACTGCGCCCAAGATCAATCTCGTGTCCATGAAACAACCTCGTCTGTGACATTGGGGGATGTTTCCCCTGGTTGAGCCGAAAGGGCCGGCTGCCCTGGCTGTGCGTCCATTCCCGGTACCGGCGCTGCGGTCCGGGCATGACACAGCCGCCTGCGGTACAGTCACAGCAAGCGCCGTGCCGCTTCGCGGTATCCTCAATTTTCATTATAAATTCAGTGTATTGATCGAAGCGTTTGCGGGCAGAAGGAGGGCGACAGTGCAATTTGCACTCCTCCGG
>WBUQ01000218.1 GCA_008933635.1 Desulfobulbaceae bacterium
TCAGGCCTTCTGCGCCGGCGGCGACATGAACTGGATGCGACGCATGAAAGATGCCAGTCGTGAAGAGAATCTTGCCGATGCAAAGCGGCTCGATCGCATGTTTCATGCCGTCTACCTGTGCGATCGTCCCGTCATTGCCGTCGTGCATGGCGCGACCGTCGGCGGCGGAACAGGGCTTCTTGGATCCTGCGATATCGTGCTTGCCTTTGTCGAGGCGAAGTTCGGCTTCACAGAGGCGAAGATCGGAATCTCGCCGGCAGTCATATCGACCTATCTCATGCAGAAGATCAATCCGGCGCAGCTGCGACACTTTGCGTTAACCGCCGAGCTTTTCAGCGCCGCCGACGCCCTCGATGCCGGTCTTGTGACGCGCGTCGAGAACACGCTTGAGGCCCTTGAAGAGCGTCTGCAGCAGATTCTGGATTCCATCTTGCTTACCGGCCCGGTTGCCCTGGCTCGCACGAAGGAGCTTCTGCGCATTCAGTTCGAGAAATCCTTCGAAGAAAGACGTGCGGCGGCTACGGCGCTCATTGCCGAGCTGCGCGTCTCGGCTGAAGGACAGGAAGGGCTGTCGGCGTTTCTTGATAAACGTCAGGCATCTTTCGCGAAAGTGAGACGGGAGAAAGAGAGAGCATGATGCGCAAGCTGCTGATCGCCAATCGCGGCGAGATTGCCATCCGCATCGCTCGTTCTGCCCGCGAGATGGGCATCCGCACCGTCGCCGTTTGCAGCGAGACGGACCGCAACGCCCTGCATACGGAGCACTGCGACGAGGTCGTCCGTATCGGCGGCGAGACTGCGCTGGAAAGCTATCTGATCGCTGATCGCATCTTTGAGGCGGCAAAGAAGACGGGCGCCGACGCCATTCATCCCGGGTATGGTTTTTTATCAGAGAAGGCCCACTTTTCGAGGCGCTGCAAGGACGAGGGCATTGTCTTTGTCGGCCCCGATCCGGAAAGCATCGAGCAGATGGGCGGCAAGATCGAATCGCGGGAGCTGGCCACCTCGCTGGGCGTGCCGGTGACGCCGGGCTATGTGCTGCCGGCTGAGATTGATGATGCGCTCAGGCTGCTTGAGGCGGAGGCCGAGCGCATTGGTTATCCGGTATTGATTAAGGCAAGCGCCGGCGGCGGCGGTAAAGGCATGCGCGTCGTTCATGATGCCTCTTCTCTTGAGGAGGCCTTTGATTCGGTACGGAACGAAGCGCGCAAAGCCTTCGCCGATGAAACGGTGTATCTCGAAAAGTATCTGCTTCAGCCAAGACATATTGAGTTTCAGATCCTTGCCGATCGTCATGGCTACGTCGTCGCTCTGCATGAGCGCGAATGTTCGGTGCAGCGCCGGCATCAGAAGATTATCGAAGAGGCGCCTTCGGTATTGCTGGATGACGGCCTCAGAAATCGCATGGCCGAGGCAGCCGTTAGAATAGCGAAGGCCGTGAATTATGTGAATGCCGGAACGATGGAGTTCCTGGTCGATGCGAATCGTAACTTCTATTTTCTTGAAATGAATACGAGGCTTCAGGTGGAACATCCGATTACCGAGATGATCACCGGACTTGACCTTGTGAAACTTCAGTTGCAGATCGCCGACGGCAAATCGTTAACAGAGCTGTTGCCGGGCGGAGTTCCCGCTATTCGAGGGCATGCCATCGAGGCGCGACTGTATGCCGAAGACCCGGCGGCGGGATTCTTGCCATCCATCGGTAGAATCGACCAGTATGTGGAACCGGTTGGTCCGGGCATCAGAGTGGATAGCGGTGTGCGCGAAGGCGATGAGGTCTCTGTGCACTATGATCCGATGCTTGCAAAGCTGATCGTCTATGATACGAACCGTAATAACTGTATCGAGCGTCTGAAGCGGGCGCTTTCGGATTACTGCCTGCTCGGGCCTCGCACGAATCTTGATTATCTGTATCGCATCGCCGAAAGCGACGGCTTTGTTTCGGGTAACTATGATACGTCCCTCTGTGACCGAATCAATCCGACATCGGAGTCGGTCGATCTATTGTCGCAGTCGCTCTTTCATCTGGGAGCGGCGCTGCTTGGCGGAGCACGCACGACGTCTCGTACGATCGGCATCGATCAGCGCAGCGTCTGGAGCGGAGGTTTTCGATGTCCTTGAAACAGAGCTTTGACATTCAGAATCAGCTTGCTGCCGGCGCTCTGCAACTGAACGAAGGATCGGCTCGCTATTCCGATGAAGGGGGGAGTATCGAGTATCGCTATGAGATCGTTAGCCGTTCGAAAAACGGCGTGCGGCTGCGGATCTTTTTCGAAAAGGACGGTATCGAGCACACCGAGACGGTCAGTATCAGTAGAGATCGCGATCACTTTCAGTTGCGTCGAGCTGCGCTCACGCTTCATGGCCGCAAGCTCAGCGGCCGCTCCGTTACCGAAGAGGAGCGACACGACCTCTACTCGCCGATGCCCGGTTTTATTCGTAAAATCTTCGTAGCTGAAGGCGACGAGGTTAAGAAAGGCGATCGACTGGCCGTTCTTGAGGCGATGAAGATGGAGCATACGTTAACCGCTCCGTTTGCCGGTACGGTGGAACGCATCTTCTTCGGTGAAGGGGATCGTGTGGGCCAGGACGAGATCGTCGTGAAGATCGGCTGAGGCCCGGAACCCCTGTCCCGTAGTTCGGTGCCTGCTCAATCGCCGTAGGCAATCGTGCAGATCTTAACGTATCCGATGCCGAAAAAGCGAACGATGCGGAAGTCGATGGCCTTCACGTTCAGGATCGCCCCCGCGGCCGCTGCCTGCTTCACGCCGGCCTCACCCGTTGAAACGAGGCCCAGATAGCTTTCGGCGCAGGCCTCGCCCGTGCGACTGCCGATCTCAGAGCCCGGAGCCATCATCACGTTCATCGTATTGGACTGATAGATGTAGCCGGCAGGCGGCGTGTAGGCGTTCTGATTATCGAGGGCGGCGCAGGAACTGAGCAGGCCGGTAAGAATCATGCCTGATAGAAGGACGGTCAGAATCCGGGCAGGACGGGCGGGGCTGAATGAACGGGGGGCCAACATGCGTATCATGGGGAAAGCCTTGCATTATGTCGCATGGGCGCAATCCTTTTT